>CALJEL010000061.1 GCA_938074335.1 uncultured bacterium
AGAGCAGTAGAGCAACAGAGCAGCAGCTTAAACAGTTTGAACAGTTTGAAGAAATGTCTGCTCTGCTGGTCTGCTGCTCTATTAAAAGTAACTCAGGCATTCTTGCCTGAGAAAAGTAACTCAGGCATCACAGACAAGAATGTCTGTGCTACTGCTCTACTGCTCTGCTGGTCTATCTGACGCACTATCGCATTGTCGCACTATCGCACTGTGCTGTAGCACTGTCGCACTGAAGCACTACTAACTGTTTCAGATAGTATCAAGTTCAGCAAGTTTTCTTTTGATCAGTAAGATATCAACCAATCTTTAATCGCTCCTTCAGATATTGCCTTTCTCTATATTGAAAATCAAGAAATTTCCTGATGATAAGAGACTCAAATTTATGTCTTATAAAAGGGGCATTGTCAATAAGTATCTTTTTTGATTGCAATATCCTTCCTGAAAGTGTAAGAGGTGCGTTATTCAATACAACGAGGTCAACCTCATCCGTTTTAAGAAACTCAGTTATCTCTGCATAAAATTGAAGATAATCAAATTTTTTGGGATTTTTAACATAGACAGCTATATCCAGATCAGAGAGTAAGGACCTTCTTCCCTTAACCGCTCCTCCAAAGATATAAGCAAAGATCACCTCTGGATGATTTTTAAAAAAATACCTGAGTCTCCTAATCCTTCTCTCAATATCTTCTGGCAATCTTTTAAATTTGATCATATTTTATTATACATTATCGTGAGCCTGTCGAACCGATATTTGCTTCATCAGACACCCAAAATCTATGAATTTCCGGGATATCGCCTTATCTTCCCAGGGAATATAGCAGGTCTCCTATAGTTCTGAGGTAAATAAGATTCTCATCCACCACAGTCCGCTTTAATTTACGACTTAAAACTAAGTAACTTGCTCCTTTAATCTATCCCGAATGTCTGTCAGCCACCTTGGATGCACCAAAGGAATCTGGTTTCGTAATCGCTACATATCCTGAGCCAGCCACCATCCCCACAACCTCTTTTATTATTTCCTTTGTCTCACCATTTTCACCAACATCAAGATGTATCTCCACAGGAAGCTTTGCATAACCATTCTCGGAAAGCTTTTGTCTCAGGAGTTCTGCAACCTCGAGGCTCAGGGTGGTCTCAAGCATTATCCTCTGCCTGAGATTCTTAATTTTTTTATGCCTGAACTTTCTATAAAAATATCTTCCACCAGAGCCTTTTCTGTGAATCACTATGGCAACCACAAAGGTGGTCTCATCTCCAAGAAGGGAATCACTTCCTATTATGAGGCGATAACGCCTGTGAGGCTCCTCTCCTATGAATTCCACAAGCTTTGAGAAGACACCCTCAAAGGTGAGGCTTCCTGATGTGGGGCTGTAGAAGATTAATTTATCTTGCGAACCACTGTCCATACTGAATTTAATTTTAAAATCTTTTTAATCAAAAAAACAAGATATGTTATAATTTTTTAATGCTCAGGAAACTTGAATCCATATTTGAATGGCTTCTCTGGGAAAGCAGGTTTTTTATTATACTTGCTGTGATAGCCAGCATTGCCTCTGCCCTGCTTCTTATAGTACTTGGAACATATGACATCTTTATTCTGCTTAAAGAAGTCCTTCATGCCTTTTCTGACCCTGAACTTTATGACGAGTTTCACAAGACTGCAGTAACCCATATCATCGGTGCAATAGATTTCTATCTTATAGCAACTGTCCTGATTATATTTGGTGTGGGATTATATGAGCTCTTTATAAGCAAGATAGATTATGCAGAAAAGGATACAAGGTCATCAAAGATACTTGTGATACACACCCTTGACCAGCTCAAAGAAAAACTCGCAAAGGTTATCATAATGGTCCTGATAGTGACATTCTTCAAACATGCCCTGAATATAAAATACGAAAATGTCCTCAACATACTTTATCTTGGAGCAGGCATACTCCTTATAGCCCTTGCACTCTATTTTACCCATAAGGAGAATAGATCAGGGCATTGATACATAGCACATCGCTTTTGTCACCGAGCACCGAACTTATTGAATGCTCAGCTTGCACTGACAGAAAGAGTGAACTCAAGGTATATTTCTAATCGGCAACAGAGGTCAAAAAGGGCTTGACTCAGCAGACAGGGTATTTCCCTCTTGCAAGATCAAGACAGAACCTTCCTATTCCTTCAAGCTCTTTTTTAATGATCTCTTCTGCCTTTTCTTTTATGTCCTGCAGGCCTGTACCTTTTTCAAGCAGTATCTGGGCATTCGCCATCTGGGGTCTGTCAACAGGTGTGCCTATCCTGCTTAAAAGAAGAATATAGACCTCCTCAACTCCCTCTATCTCTTCATAAAGCCTCTTTGCAATCCTGTGAGAAAGGATATTGTATATCTTTCCCACATGGCTTACAGGATTTTTTCCTGCCGCTGCCTCTGTGCCCATTGGTCTGTTCATGGAGATAAGGCCATTTACCCTGTTACCCCGGCCAACCTGGCCTGAATCTGCATCCTCTGCTGATGTGCCAAGGAGGCTGAGATAGACACCACCAATACCACGCTCCCGTTCATCAAGGGTATTGTAATGTATCTCAATGGAGCTGAAGTCTTTTGAAAATCTTTTTATAAATCTTTCCATCTCAGCAATTATCTCTTCTTTTTTTAAGAAATATTCCTGTTCAGAGCCAGTATACTCTGCCATAAGGGGCATTGCCACAGTGAGGTCAAGTCTGTCTTTTCTTCTGAGGCCCATCACCTTCACATCCTCTCCTGTCTCAGGAAACCTTTCCTTAAATCTTTCAGAATTTAGATACTGCTCAAGCTCAAGCACAGCCCTTTCAGTTGATGACAGTGGGTAATATCCAACAGCAGCAGAGGTATCATTTGCCAGTCTTATCCTGCCAGGCCTCTGGAATATGTCAGTGAGTTCCTCAGAACCCTCTGCAAGGACAACCCTGTATTTTATATGCCTTTCAGGATTTACAAACCTGAGATTCTTTTTGAGCCACTTTTTAGCTGTCTCAACTGCTATTTCAGGAACAGGAATCCTTTTCCCACCAGCAATAAAAGTAGCCCTATCACCTATGGTAAGCTCCATTGGCTTTATAACCCTTCCGCCACCAAATCTCTTTATGGTCTTACCAGCTGCAAGGAGTCCCTTGTCAATATTGTGATGAAGGATATCGCCGAATTTCTCCAGATAGACCTTTGATAACTCCACAGAGATTGCCTCCATAATAGAATCACAGATATAATCAGGATGGCCTCTGCCTTTTCTTTCCACAATCTCAACGCTCTGCTCTGTGATAGATTTACCTTTAAAGGCCTCAATTATTATCATATCCTCTTAATATCACCTCAAGGTCCTTTAATGTTACATCATATACATTGCCGCAGAATCTGCAGCTTACCTCAAGGTTTTCTCCTTTTTTAAGCATCTCCTCTATCTCTTTCCTTCCAAGTGTAACCATTGCACCAAGAACCCTCTCCTTTGAACAGGAACAATAATAGGTTACTTCCTTCTCATCAAGCACATCCACTGGCAGTCCAACTGCCTCTTCAATAATCTCTAAAGGGCTCAGCCCATCAAGTATCATTGAACTTGCTGTCTTTACATTGCTCAGTTTTCTTTCAATAAAAGAGATTACCTCATCCCTTGCACCCGGAAGTCTCTGAACCATGAATCCTCCAGAGGCCTTCACAGAATTGTCTGTATCCACATAAACACCAAGGCTTACAGCAGAGGGTATCTGCTCTGAGACATTCAGATAATAGGCAAGGTCTGTTGCTATCTCACCTGTCTGAAGTGGCACGCTGCTCTGATAAACATCTCTTAGACCAAGGTCTCTTATCACATTTATAAATCCTTTACCTATTGCCCTTCCCACATCAAGCTTTCCATCCTTTAGCCCCATGTGTATGTGAGGTCTTTTTATATAAGCCCTTACCCTGTACTGTGCATCTGCCTCTGCAATGATCTCCCTCACAGGGCCATCTCCTCTTATCTGAAGTGTAATCTTCTGATTCTCCTTCAGGGTAGAGGCAAGAAGGAGGGCACCGCTTATTACCCTTCCAAGGGCAGCAGTTGCAGTGGGAAGGGTATCATGAATCTTTCTTGCCTTTTCAACCGTCTCTGTATCAATAAGACTCACAACCATTACAGGGTCTTCCTTTAGCATTGCCTTTAGGAGTATGTCCATGATTTAATTGTATCATATAAGAGGATGGAACACATCAGGGAATCCATAGAGATCTACAGGTCACCTCGAGAGGTCTTTACCTTCTTAAGACAGATAGAGCCGAGGCTAAGGCTCAGCCCTGCCTATAGGGTTTTAAGTTTTACAAAACTCACACCTGGCCCTATACAGAAGGGCTCTCATTACAGGGTAAAAATAAAAAGGGCAGATGAGGTCATTGAATATGAAGGTATGGTTACAGAGTTTATTGAAAATGAGCTTATTGAAACACAGGACATAAGCGGAAGGCTCAAGGTCAGGATAATCCTCAGTAAGACAGAGAAGGGAACACTCCTTACCCATGACGAGGAGTTCTCAGTGAGAGGAGATGCCCTTTATCAGGAAGAGGATGACAGTCATCTACCCTTCTGGAAAAGGGTTTTAAAAAGACTTATAGAAGTTGAAAGTGTAAGGATTGACGAACATGAGAGAAGGCTTGAAGAGATAAAAAGGGCACTCAGAGAAAATCTCAAGGAGTGGCTCAGAAGGATAAAGGCTGAGCTTGAGAGCTGCTGAATAAATTGATTTATCTCTTCTTTATCTTTCATCTTCAGCTGATTCCTTGCTTGCCTTCAAAAGGGCCTTCTCAATCAGCTTTCTTCTTCTTGAAGGCATTACCCTTGCCTTAAGCTTTGAGGCAGGAGCCATCTCTCTTGAGATCTTCTTAAGAATCTTTAAGGTCTTCTTTTTCATTCTTTATTATAGTATATAGAAGGAGTTATCTCATTATGTGTATCCTTATTCCCATGAGCCGCAATTTGCCGACAGAATCTAATAAACCCTTTGATAAAACTGGCAGACTGCCGAAAAGGCTTTATTTGCGACACCTTAGTGTAAAATATCCAATAAGCTTACTATACATACCTGACTTCACCTTGGGGGTGAAGACCTTTTGTTACATGATAAATAAAATATTGTCGCATTATAAAGACGTTGAGGCAGACTGCCAGTTTTCTATCGGCAAAATAGGGATGAGGGTAAAAATATCGAGCATTGCAAGGGGTGTGTTATAGTATTATGAGCAATAAATCACTGTGGAGGTCCCATGGCAGAGCTGAGGCTGAATCTTATAACAAGGGAATGGGTGATCATCGCCACAGAAAAGGGTAAAAAGCCAGAGGATTTTATAATAAGGGAACGAAGAAGGACACCAGAATTTCTTGAGACATGTCCCTTCTGCCCTGGCAATGAGGCAAAGACCCCTGAAGAGATATGCAGGATAGGTGGAGAAAAAGGCTGGAAAATAAGGGTTGTCCCCAACAGGTTTGCTGTCCTCACAAAAGAGGGTGAAAGAAAGAGGATAAACATTGGATTAAAAAAGAATGTGAGCGGTATAGGACTTCATGAGGTTATTATAGAGTCTCCTTCACATAACCTGACCACTGCCACAATGCCTGTTGAACAAATTAAAGAGGTGATCCAGACCTACAGAGACCGTTTTTTAGAGCATTACAATGACATAAGGATACAACATGTAATCATATTCAAAAACAATGGCCCATCCTCTGGAACCACTATAGAGCATCCCCATTCACAGATAGTTGGTGTCCCTGTAACACCCCTTCAGATAAGGGCAAGGATAGAAAACTCCATGAGATACTTTGATGACACCGGTGAATGTCTTTTATGTAATACCCTTGGAGATGAACTTGCTGATTCAGCAAGGATACTTATAAATACAAAACACTTTGTATCCTTTATACCCTATGCAGCCCTTTCACCCTTTCATATATGGATATTCCCCAAAAGGCACTCAGGATCTTTTTCAGACATCAGGCAGGAAGAGATGTGGGACCTTGCATTGAATATGAAGACCACCATGGCAAAACTTTATTATGGTCTTGGTAACCCAGATTTTAACTATGTCATCAGGTCAGGAAACCCGCAGGACTCCTCTTCTGAATTCCTTCACTGGTATATAAGCATAGTTCCAAGGGTTGCCATGGCATCAGGATTTGAGCTTGGTTCAGGCATGTATATCAACCCGTTGTTGCCCGAGGTGGCTGCAGATTTCTTAAGATCTGTAAGGATACCTGAATAACATGAAGCTTGCCTTAATACAGATGGATATTGCCTGGCAGGATATAGACAGGAATCATCAAAGGGCGATCTCTTTTATTAAAGAGGCATCAGGCCATGGTTGTGATGTAATTGTGTTTCCCGAGATGTTTACTACAGGCTTTTCCATGGATATCTCAAAGATTAATGATGGCTCTGAAACAGATTCCTTGCTTTCACAGGCAGCAGAGGAATATGGTTTATATATCATTGCAGGATTTCCTGTAAAAGAAAATAATATCGCAAGGAATATAGCGAGGATATATGACAGAAAAGGAAGGCCTGTTACTCAATATACAAAGATGCATCCCTTCTCCTATCTACAGGAAGACAGGTATTTTATATCAGGCAGTGAAACAGTAATCTTTGATATTAAGGGGATACCATCCACTGTCTTTATCTGCTATGACCTGAGATTCCCCGAGATATTCAGAAAGGTGGCAAAGGATGTGCATCTTATATTTGTCATTGCAAACTGGCCATCTTCAAGGATTGAACACTGGAAGACACTCCTCAGGGCAAGGGCAATAGAAAACCAGTGTTTCGTAATAGGTGTTAATAGAACAGGTAAAGATGGTAACGGAATCGCCTATCCAGGCTGTTCCTGCATATATGATCCATCAGGGGAGATGCTTTTAACAGGGGATGAAAAAGAAGAGCTCCTCATAGCCGAGATTGAGCCTTCAGAGGTCCAGAGGATACGCAAAGAATTTCCATTCTTAAAGGACATGAAGCTATTATAACCATTACTCTATAACAATCCTGTAATTTAAAAATTCCTCTGTGCCTGCAAGTCTTTCTGCCAGGCCTTCATCATTGAATCTACCATAGGCCATTGAATCATCATAGAGCCTTAAAATCCTTTCCTTTTTGTCTACCTCAAACTTACCACCACCCATAATCTTCCATTCAGGTTCAAAGATATCAAAGCGTTTCTGCTCACTATCATAGGCCCCTGCAAGTCCCCTGTCCTTTGAGAAGATCTCCACGATATTTGCATGGTATTTTTTAAACTCCTTAGGTGAAAGGACAATATATTCATCCCCTTCGTGCCATATCTGAACAAATTTACCGCTGTATTTCTCAGGCATCACTATCCCGAGAATCTTTGAGTAATAAGATTCAGAATAATCCACTACAATTGTCTTCATACCTCTTTATACATTGGCTTTTGAAGTGATTTTCTCTTTTTGATGAAATAACCTTTCCTTTAAGCCCTGATAAAGGAACAACCTCTCTTGATAGCTTTTTAATGGTCTTAAGTTTTTTCTGTTCATTTTAAATTAAGTCACAATCTTTATACTTTATTATAGCCTTATTTAAAGTCCTTCATCATGATGAACCTTAAGCTCAGAGGAAAACCTATTGACAAACATTGTTTTGCTTTGTATTATTCTTAGAATATGATAAGCTTTACATTAAATCCACAATACAGTCCAGCCCTTGAAAGGTGAAGAGTATGTATAAGGAAAAGAAACCTTCTATGGCGGTTGTCAGTAGAGCTTACATGCCACCTTTAGATCTGACATTTATAGTAAATGAAGGTGGTAAAACACTAAAAGATAGATTCGAGCAATTAATAAGGGATTGTAAGTTTTTTGATTGTTTGGTCGGTTATTTTTATATTAGTGGTTTTCATGCCATTTATAATGCACTTAAAAAAACTGAAAGAATAAGAATTCTTATAGGCATCGGGACAAGCAAGGAAACTTACGACTTAATAAGAGGTGCGCAAAATGAACTCCAAAATCAGTGTCAGTTTTCTTATGCGGAGACAAAACAAAAGATTGAAAGCGAAATTGAAGAAGAAATGGCTTCCTCACATGACAATCAAAGTGTTGAAGAGGGTATCCAAAAATTTATTGAATGGATTAAAGAAGGAAAGCTGCAAATAAGGGCTTATCCGTCTCAGAATATTCATGCAAAATTATATATCATAACTTTTAAAGAAGGAGACCGAGATGTTGGAAGAGTTATTACAGGCTCAAGTAATTTTACTCAATCAGGACTTGAGGATAACCTTGAATTTAATGTTGAGTTAAAAAATCGCTCTGATTATGAATTTGCACTGGGTAAATTTAATGAACTATGGGAGAATGCTGTAGATGTATCTGAGAAATTTATCCAGACAATAAATGAAAGAACATGGTTAAATCAAAATATTACTCCATACGAACTTTATCTTAAATTCTTATATGAGTATTTTAAAGATGAATTAAGCAGAGCCGATGAGATTTTTACAAAATATTTACCTGAAAACTTTAAGGAATTAGAATATCAAAAGCTGGCAGTTTTAAATGCAAAAAAGATACTCGAAGAATATGGAGGAGTTTTTATTTCTGATGTAGTTGGTCTTGGAAAAACTTATATGGCAGCTATGCTTGCAGCACAGCTTGACGGTAGAACCCTTGTGATAGCACCACCAGCTCTTCTTAATGAAAATAATCCTGGCTCCTGGTCAAATGTTATTCGGGATTTTCATATTCCTGCTAAATGCTGCTCCATTGGCAAACTTGATGAAGCTAAAGAATATATAGAAAGGTATGAAAAAACTGATAATCCTGTGAAGAATATTATTATAGATGAGGCTCATCGTTTCAGAAATGAGTCAACTATAAGCTATGAACAAATTGCGGAAATTTGTCGCGGGAAAAGAATAATTTTGATCTCTGCTACACCCTATAATAACTCACCTAAAGATATTCTTGCCCAGATAACACTTTTCCAAAATTCAAGAAAAAGCACTATTCCTGGTATGCAAAATCTTGAGGAATTTTTCGGAAGACTTGATGCAAAACTACAAAGCCTTGATGGCCAAAAAGATTACGAAAAATTTCTTGATATATTAAAAAATAATGCAAAAGAAATCCGTGATAAGGTTCTGAAATACATAATGGTCAGAAGAACAAGAACTGAAATTGAAAAATACTTTGCTGAGGATTTAAAGAAAAGCAATGTCAAATTTCCAGAGGTTGAAGATCCTAAACCTTTTTATTACCAGCTCAATGAACAAGAAGATAGGATTTTCATGGAAACAGTGAGGTTAATCACACAGGAATTTACATATTCTCGCTATATGCCCCTGATTTATTTAAAGAAAAGGATTTCGCCTCTTGAGGAGCAGTCTCAAAGAAACATGGGTGGTTTTATGAAAGTCCTCCTTGTAAAACGGTTGGAGAGCAGTTTTTACGCCTTTCATAAGAGCATAGAACGTTTTATAGATTCCTACAGCATGTTTATTAAAACATATAAAGAGGGTTATATCTATGTAAGTAAAAAATACATAAACAAGATTTTTGAACTTTTAGAAGAAGGGGACGATGAGGCTATCCAGAAGTTGATTGACGAAGGGAAGGCAGAAAGATATGAGTCAGAAAAATTCCGCGAAGAATTCATAACCGACTTAGAAAAAGACCTTAAGATTCTCAAAGAAATTAAGTCAATGTGGGAAAGCATAAAAAGAGACCCAAAACTTGAAACCTTGCTGAAAAATCTAAAAACCCATCCTATTCTAAAAGATAAAAAAATAATAATCTTTACAGAATCGAAGGAAACCGCAGAGTATTTAACAGAAAAGATAAATAACAATTTTGGTAAGATAGCCTTACTTTTTCACGGAAATCCTTCAGAAAAAGTCAAAGATCAAGTCATAGATAATTTTGATGCAAGAGCAAGAAATAAAAAAGATGATTACAGAATTCTTGTCTCAACTGAAGTCCTTTCAGAAGGTGTTAACCTTCACAGGTCAAATATTGTTATAAACTATGACATACCCTGGAATCCAACAAAGCTGATACAAAGGGTAGGAAGAATTAATAGAATTGATACTCCTTTTGATAAAATTTATACGTTTAATTTCTTCCCCACGAAACAATCAGATAATGAAATTGAACTTACACGCATTGCCAGATCAAAGATAGAAACATTCTTTACCCTTCTTGGTGGTGATTCAGCAATCCTCACAGAGGGAGAACCAGTTTCCTCTCATGAATTATTTGACAAACTTATTTCAAAGAAAACCATTACAGAAGATGAGGAAGAAGTGAGCGAGCTCAAGTATTTAAGGATTATTGAGAATGTCCGCGATAATAATCCTGACCTTTTTGAAAAAATAAAATGCCTCCCCAAAAAGGCTCGTTCTGCAAAAAAAGTAACACAGGCATTAGCTAATGTAACTCAGGCATTCTTGCCTGAGGAAAATAAATCACAGACAAGAATGTCTGTGCTACCTGATGTAACTCAGGCATTCCTGCCTGAGAAAGATAGGTCACAGACAAAAATGTCTGTGTTACAAAACTCACTGCTTACATTTTTCCAAAAAGGAAAACTGATGAAATTCTTTTTATCAAATGAGAGCGAAACAAAAGAGCTTGACTTCTTTACAGCAGCAAAAATTTTAGAAAGTAAAATTAATGAAAAAAGAGAGCATCTTCCACTTGAAAAATATTATGAACTCCTTGATAAAAATAAGAGCGCTTTTTTTAAAGCAACTATTGAAGAGATTATTGAAACAAGAAGGAGGAAAGGTTCTGATAGCGCAGCAAAACTATTAAAAATTCTTAAAGTAACGCAGAGAAACAGCAAACAACTAACCGAAGAGCAAGAAGAGTATCTTAAAAAAGTCATCAATAGGCTTGAGGAAGGGGCTCTGCCAAAAAAGACAGTTCAGAGAGTCTTAAAGACACTTCAAAAGCTTAATATTAAAGAAATACAAAATCCATTAAAAGTAATTGGTATTTTGCAAAAAGAGATTTCATCAGATTTTCTTAAAACTCATTATGCACAAACCTCAGCTTTAACAGAAGGAAAGAGGGAAGTTATTTTATCACTTTATTTAGTAGGGGGAAGAAAATGAAGAAAAAAGCAAGAACCTCTGAAGAGATAAAAGATATTCTTAAAAATCTCAAACCAGAACTTGAGAAAAAATACAAGATAAAAGAAATTGGAATATTTGGCTCCTGGGTAAGGGGGGAACAGAAGAAAAGGAGTGATATTGATATACTTGTGGAATTTGAAAAAAATTCTGGCATCAGTCTACTTGATTTTATTGAGATTGAAATCTACTTATCCAGAAAACTCGGCAGAAAAGTTGACCTTGTTGAAAAATCTTCCCTGAAACCTTACATAGGGCAACATATTTTGAAAGAGGTAGTTTATCTGTGAAAAAAGAAGTAAGAGATTATATTGAAGATATTATCTTCGCCATGCAAAATGCAATGAATTTTATTGAAGGGATGAAATATGATGAGTTTATAAAAGATACCAAAACTCTATATGCTGTTGTAAGGTCATTAGAGATTATTGGAGAGGCGACAAAACAAATCCCCAAAGATATTAAAAATAGATATCCTGAAATTCCCTGGAAGCAGATGGCAGGTATGAGAGATAAGTTAATTCATGAATATTTCGGTATTAATGATGAGAAGATTTGGGAAACCTTAAACAAAGATATACCCCGACTATTACCAATTTTCCAAAAGATCATTGAAGAGGTGAATAAAAATGAATAGAGAACAGGCAAAAAGATTAATAATTGAGACCTTCGAAAATGAATTTAATAAAGAAAAGTTTATCAAATTCATAGGTAATCTTTTGAAGAGTTATGACAGGAATAAAACTTTTGTCTATCAGGGTAATTACATTCCTGAGGCTTATAAACCACATATTAGTTCATTAGAGAGAATTGGCCAACACACTTATGATGATAAAGAAATAGATCTTCTTATTGTCCAACTGAAAAAAGAAACCTCCCTTGAGCACGCAAGGACAATGCAAAGGAATTTTATAGCTTGGTATCTAAAAGGAAGTAGAGGCGGAAAGCTGAAGGATGCAGCCCTTGTTGCCTTTGTATCCCCTACAAGCGAGGACTGGCGATTTTCTCTTGTTAAAATGGATTATCGCTTTGAAGAAACACCTACCGGAAAGATAAAAGTAAGAGAAGAGTTCACGCCAGCAAGAAGATGGTCATTTTTAGTTGGCAGAAATGAAAAAAGCCATACCGCACAGAGTAGGTTCTTACCTTTATTAGAAAGGGATGAGAGGAAACCCACTCTTGAAGATTTGGAAGAGGCTTTTAATGTTGAAATCGTTACACAGGAATTTTTCCAAAAGTATAGAGATCTCTTTATCAAAACAAAGTTAGCACTAGATAAAATCCTCCAAAGGGACAAAAAGGTAAAAGAAGAATTTAAAGTCAAGAATATAAACACTGTTGACTTTGCCAAAAAACTGCTTGGGCAAATTGTGTTTCTTTATTTTCTTCAGAAGAAAGGCTGGTTTGGAGTGGAAAAGGGCAAACCTTGGGGGTCGGGTCCTAAAAATTTTCTAAGAAGACTCTTTAATAGAGAATTTGGGGAATATAGAAACTTTTACAATGATATCCTCGAGCCACTATTTTATGAGGCTTTAAGAACAGATAGGAGTGCAGATGATCACTACTTTAGCAGGTTTAACTGTAAAATTCCTTTTCTAAATGGTGGGCTTTTTGATCCAATTAACAATTTCGATTGGGTTAACAAAGATTTACTACTCCCAGATGAACTCTTTTCAAATCAAAACCGAACAAAAGAGGGCGATATTGGAGATGGAATTCTTGATGTCTTTGATAGGTATAATTTCACAGTGAATGAAGAGGAGCCCCTTGAAAAAGAAGTAGCCTTAGACCCTGAACTCCTTGGAAAAATCTACGAAAAACTTAATGCCATAAGACCTGATAACTTTGATGAATATTTAGATGTCTTAAAATCAGGCATAAAGGGGAAAGAAACCAAATTTAATAAAGAATATGGCGTTTACTACACCCCAAGAGAAATTGTCCACTATATGTGTCAGGAGAGTTTAAAAAATTACCTTGAAAGTAGCACAGGCATTCCTGCCTGTGACATTGAAAAGTTCATAAAAATCGCCGATTCAGTCAGAGAAACAGAAATAATAGCCCTTGAAAGAGAAGAAAAAATTAAAGAAGGCGTGCAAAAATCAACAAGATATGGAAGTCAAATTCCTGAAACTATTAAAGAAAATGCAGAAAAAATAGATGCCCTCCTATCCGATATAAAAGTTTGCGACCCTGCTGTAGGGTCTGGGGCTTTTCTAGTGGGAATGATGCACGAGATTGTAAAGTTAAGACAATTGCTCTCCATCTATTGTAACACAGACATTCCTGTCTGTGAAAGTAACACAGACATTCCTGTCTGTGAAAGTAACACAGACATTCCTGTCTGTGAACATAATCACTTTCATACTACCCATCGTAATCTTCCTCATTGGACAAAATCAGGCTCCATTTATTGGATTACCTTTCGCCTTGCTGATTCACTGTCGCAGGAAAAAATAAACCAATGGAAAGAAGAATACGAGATATGGTCAAAACATAATCCTAAACCATGGAATGGAAAGCAATGGGAGGAATACAATAAAAAATTTGGAAATAAATTTGAAAATTGGCTTGATTCTGGTTACGGTTCCTGTATTTTATCACAACCAGAAATAAGAGAAAAAATAAAAGAATGTATTATGAAATTTGATAATGAAAGGCTAAAAGTCCATGCAGTAGTTATAATGCCTAATCATGTCCATTTACTGATAGAACCATTCCCAGGATATTCGCTTTCTGAAATTCTTAAAGGAATAAAGGGAGCAAGTGCAAGAGAGATAAATAAAATATTAGGAAAAACGGGAAATAAAATATGGATGGAAGAATCTTATGACCACATTGTTCGTAGTGAAAAGGAGTATTATTATCTTATCCAGTATATAATGAATAACCCCATAAAAGCCAACTTAGAAAAGGATAAATACTGGTTGTATGTCTGTGATGTAAATGAAGTATTCTTGCCTGAGGTAGCACAGGCATTCTTGCCTGTGAAGGAAACTCAAGCATCTCTGCCTGAGGAAAATAAATCACAGACAAAAATGTCTGTGCTACACCGTAAAAATACTTACGATTTAAAGCGCCATTGTATTGAAAACTCACTTTATGGAGTTGACATAGACCCTGGGGCAGTGGAGATATGTAAGTTAAGATTTTGGCTTTCATTGGTTGTGGATGAGGAGGATTTTCATAGCATAAAGCCACTTCCAAACCTTGATTATAAAGTGGTGTGCGGGGATGCTCTTTTGGGCGTGGAGAGAGATTTATTTAACCAGCAGGTTTTTGATAAACTGGAAAAATTAAAGCCAGTATATTTTAATGAGACAAATCCGAATAAAAAGCAACAACTTAAAAATGAAATTGACAAACTTATTTTTGAAGTCACGAAAGGACACAAGGAATTTGATTTTGAGGTTTATTTCTCAGAAGTTTTTCACAAAAAGGGTGGCTTTGATGTGGTGATTGAAAATCCTCCCTATGTCAGGCAGGAAAGGATAAAAGACTATAAACCCAAATTACAAAAAGCAAACTATGAAATATACAACTCCACTTCTGACCTTTATACATACTTCTACGAGAAAAGCTATAAAATTGCAAAAGATGGTGGCTTTGTTTGTTTGATAACCAGCAATAAATGGATGAGAGCAAAATATGGAGAAAAACTAAGAAAATTTTTAAAAGATAAAACCACCATAAAGAGTATAATTGACTTTAATGGCTATCCTGTCTTTGAAGCAACTGTAGATACAAACATAATCACCTTTCAAAAACAAAGACCTGATAATAATGCTTTCCAAGCAATAACTATCGGTAATGATTTTAATGTACAATCTATAAGCAAATACATAAAGGAAAAATCCATCATGATGCAACAATCAAAATTAGAAGACAAATGTTTTGTCTTGGCTGAAGACAAGACTTTAAATCTAAAAGAAAAGATTGAAAAAATAGGAAAACCATTAAAAGAATGGGATGTGAAGATTTATTTTGGTATAAAAACAGGCTTTAATGATGCATTTATTATAACTACTGAAAAGAGAAATGAGATTTTAGCAAATTGTAAGAACAAAGAGGAAAGGAAAAGGACTGAGGAGATTATAAAGCCAATTTTAAGAGGTAGAGATATTGGAAGGTATTACTACAAATGGGCGGGGCTGTGGGTGATATTAGCAAAATTCGGATTTCATAAGGAAGCACCTAAACACCCTGCAATTGTTAATCACCTAAAGAAATATGAGACGGAATTAAAAAACAGAGGACAATGTCGATATTCTAGAGGCAATACAACGAGTAATAAGGATTATCCAGGGCAACATCATTGGTTAGAGTTGGATAATAATCCTATAGATGATTATCTACAAGAATTTGAAAAAGAAAAAATCGTGTGGCAAAGAGTAACGCAAGAATTTTCATTTTGTTATGTGCCTTCTGGATTGTATATTTTAGATTCTATGGCTTTCTTTACAGGATCGCATCTTAAATATTTACTTGGAGTTTTAAATTCAAAGGTAGTTGATTGGTATGTCAAAACATATGTCCATCAATATGCAGATAAAGGTTTCCTTTTATCCAACCAATACGTAGAAAGAATTAAAGTTCCCCCCATTACTTCTCAAAACAATCATATAGTTAGTCAAATAGAAACACTCGTCAACCAAATGCTCGCCATTACCCAATCTGAGGATTACTTTTCTAATCCTCAAAAGCAAACACGAATAAAAGAACTTGAAAAACAGATTGACCAGTTGGTTTATAAACTTTATGATTTAACAGAGGAAGAAATAGAAATAATAGAAAGTGGCAGATAAAATGCTATAATCTGAGCTCCGAGCGGTAAATCCTTCAATAAAGCACTGTCACCATAGAGTATTAACTCGGCAAAACTTTTGTTTAGTGGGTGTAAAAAATTTAAATTCAGTGGCTCCCGGGGAGGGATTCGAACCCCCGACCAAGTGGTTAACAGCCACCCGCTCTGCCTGCTGAGCTACCCGGGAAGCATTTATTTTTATAGCAGATACGCAAGGGTTTTGTCAAACCCTAAACTGCCGAGGTAGTGTAAAATTTTCTGTGTAAATTGAAAAATTAAGACAAAAGGGTGTATCCTCCATTGATTTAATTTAATTAAACTTTTTAAAGAAAGGAGGACACACCCATGTCAGTGAAAGAAATCACTGAACTAAGTTTAACAG
>CALJEL010000062.1 GCA_938074335.1 uncultured bacterium
CTTTTTGCTCATCTCCTTATGGATAATATTTATTCCACCAAAGGCAAAGAAGATTCTTACATCTGCATCAAGGGTAGCTGCTGTTGAGGCAATCACAAGGGCAGCATAGGCCTTATCAAGCGTGCCACTTGCTGCAACAATAGCCATCTTTTTCTTTTCCATGATCTATACCTCCATAAGAGATATTTTTTAAATTCTAAAGGGCAAAGCCCTGCTGTTAATTCAGCAAAAACCCTGGCTTTTAATTAAGATAACAAATGGGATTAAGTTTTGTCAATAAATTTCGCAACTATGCAATTAATTAGGCTGGGAAGTGCACCCTGTGTATTTCTTTAGCTTCAGGAATGGCCCATCTGCAACGGCTTATAATTACTGGGGCTTAATCCTTTTCTTTTCTATATCGATGTCAAGGCTCTTAATAAGTTCCAGTTTCTTTTTCAATTCTTTGCCTTCCCTGTCAAGCCTTATAATCTCTTTGAGTAGAGACTGAAAATTTCTCAGTACAGCCTTATCCTCACTGGTCCCCCAAAAAATCTGACTATCTTTTGGAAAACTCTCATCTCTGACACTTAAGAGAAATAAATCCAGCTCCTTCAGTGCTCGTTGATAATCAGGTCTTGGATTTTTATGATGGCTTAAAAGAACCGCAAGCCGAAGATGCAGTAAAGTTCTATCCTCTTCTGATAAGGCCTTTCCAGAAAGGGACTCCTCTATCTGCTTTATCCTCCAGGCAAAATCCTCTGGCTTTAAAGAGGAATATTCCTTAAAGACAATTAAAAAATAAGGTTCCGCACAGGCAGGATACTCTATCCTTGGTTGCTCCCGGGAAGCAATACATCCAGATAGAAGCAAAAACAATAATAGTAAAATATATCTGTTATACATCTTTCTGGGGAAATCTTATAATATTGTCTTCGCCCAACGACTGCCTGGAATCCCTTCTCCTCTTGTCCACCACATATATGCTGCCAGGGATAGACTTGGCATACTCCTTCAGTTCAGCAGCAATCTCGCCGACCTGGATGGGATCAACTAATTCTTTCTGTTGATTTGTAACAACAGCTATCGAAACGGTTAAGATAGGAAATTTCATCTCAATACCCTGTCTTGTTTTACCTATAATACAGCCAAGTCTTCTGTCCTCAGGATCATAAAAATCTCCAATAGTCCTGTCAAATTCAGATATTATCTCTCCACATATCCCTGGATATCTCTCAGGAACAGTTATAATCACAAAATCGTCGCCGCCAATATGACCTATAAAATCTTCTTCTTTGCCATATTTCCTGACCGCATTTTCTATAATGTTTCCAAGTGCCTTTATAACCTCGCTTCCTCTGGCATAGCCGTATCTGTCGTTAAAGGCTTTAAAGTTATCCATATCAACAAGACAGAAGGCAAGAGGCGCCTTTGAATTAATCCTTTTTCTCAGGACATTTTCAATAGCAACACCACCTGGTAATCTTGTAAGGGGGCTTGCATCCAGGTACATCTCCTCGAGTTTCTTAAGCCGCTTTGCCATATCAGCAAAAGCCCTTGCAAGTTCGCCAAGCTCATCTTTATTTTTCAGATCAGGTATAATATCAAATCTTCCTTCTGCTATCTCCTGTGTTGCCCTCTTCAGTTTATCTACTGATGATGAGATATTATGAGTAATAAAAACTACTGAGGCAAAACCAAGAATCAATCCAATGGCACAAAGCAGACCAGCTATCCTGTATGTCCTTAAACTTATCATTGAACCCTCAAGTGTCTTTGTCCTCTGGGATTTCCGTGCCCCTTCATTTAATCCTGTGATGACCTCTGAAAGCTTTTCATGCCCTTTTTTAATTAATTGTTCATCCCTCTTTGCCTGCGGAGACAGTAGATCCTTTGAATGTTTGAAGTATTTAATAAAAAGTCCTGTAAATTCTTCATGAAGTTTTATGAGCCCCTCTGCTGATTTATCGAGCTCAGAAAGGGTATTGATCAGATTTTTTGCCTCATCAGTACTTTTCCAGAATATCTCAAGCATTTCAGGACTTCCAAGTATTGCATAGCGTCTTCCGTAAACCTCTTCCCTTACAATAACCTCCAAAAGCCTTTCAGTTAATTCAATTTCTTCATATCCCTGTTAACAATATCTTCCTGAATTGACTTAAGCCTCCCCAGACTGGAAATTGTAAAAAGAGAGGTGATTATCAAAAGCAAGGCCATTATCATATAACCAAGAAGAATCTTTTTTGAAATGGTAAGCCCGAGGTAATAATCCCTGATCCTTGCTGTGATAGAGGCGGTTCCCTTTTTGCTATCCTCTTGCATATCCTAACCATAGATTATCAAAAAAATTTCTTATATCAAGGAATTTTTCTCTATCCCATTAGAAAAAGAAAAGTAATAACAGAAGAACAGTTCTGTTATCCCAAATAGCTCCCCAAAAGGATAGTGGATGTCTGTGTGTCTGGATTCTCACGGCATTTTTCGGAAAACCGCAAATTATTCTGAATAGCCACCTTAAGGTAGAGCCACTGTGCGAGAGTGCGACAGATAGAGCAGTAGACCAGCAGAGCAGTAGAGCAGTAGTTTTTATTAAGGAATTTTTTTCTTATTATTTAATTGCTGCGCTGCTGCTCTGTTGCTCTGTTATTGCCTGTTGCTCTGCTGCTCTATTATTGCCTGTCGCTCTGCCGCACTGTCGCTCTATTAAGGTCTGCCAGCAGGGTATCGGCAAAATAGGGGGTTTTATTCTCCCTTGCCCTTATCAAGACTTTTACGCTATTATTAAAAATGTATCCTGACTTAAAAACATTCAAAGCACTATCTAAGGAATCTAATCTCATACCTGTTTATGAAGAGGTTATAGCGGACATTGAGACACCTGTCAGCGCCTTTTTAAAACTCAGGTCATCTCCCTCTTTTCTTCTTGAAAGTGTGGTTGGTGGTGAAAAATGGGCAAGATATTCTTTTGCTGGCACAGAACCGTCTGCCATAATTACCTATAAAGATGGGAAAATAACCCTTGTTAAGAAAGATCTTAAAAGGGTCCTCAGGACAGAGGATCCCATGGGTTATGTAAAGGACTTTCTCCATCAGTTCAGGGCTCCACAGATTGAGGGGCTTCCAAGATTCTTTGGTGGTCTTGTTGGTTATATTGGCTATGATATGGTAAGATTCTTTGAAAGGATAAATATCACTCCCAAACCTGCTTTAGACTTACCAGAAATGTTCCTTATGTTTACAGATACCCTTCTTATCTTTGATAATCTGAGGCAAAGTATCAATATAGTAAACCTGGTTGAACCTGGAAATACCCCAGAAAGGGCCTATGAAAGGGCAGCAAGAAAGATTAATTCAATTAAAAAAAGACTCTTAAGAAAAATAACCTATCCTGGCTTTATAGGTCCCCGTACTTCTAACTCAAGGGGCGAAAGGGATTTCATTTCTAACTTTACAAAAGAGGAATTCCTGAGTTCAGTAGCAAAGGCAAAGGAATATGTTAGGTCAGGTGATGTGGTTCAGGTGGTTCTTTCACAGAGATTTGAAAGAAAAACCAGGGCTCCCGCCTTTGATATATACAGGGCGTTAAGGGTGATTAATCCCTCTCCATACATGTATTTTCTTGATACAGGTGGGGTCTGCCTGGTTGGCTCTTCACCAGAGATACTCGTGAGGCTTGAAGGAGACAGGATAACACTGAGACCCATAGCAGGGACAAGAAGAAGAGGAAAAACAGAGGAAGAGGATATGGAGCTTGAAAAAGAACTCCTCAATGATCCAAAAGAAAGGGCAGAACATGTAATGCTTGTAGACCTTGGAAGAAATGATGTGGGAAGGGTTGCAGAGATTGGTACTGTAAAGGTAAGTGAACTGATGACTGTAGAAAGATACAGCCATGTAATGCATATTGTCTCAAATGTGGAAGGAAGGCTGAAAAAGGGACATGATTGTTTTGATGTCCTCAAGGCCTGCTTTCCAGCTGGGACTGTAACAGGTGCACCAAAGGTGAGGGCAATGGAGATCATAGATGAACTTGAGCCAACAAGAAGGGGACCTTATGCAGGTGCTGTTGGATACCTGAGCCTGAACGGAAATATGGACACCTGTATAACCATAAGGACACTCATAGTGCATAAAGGAAAGGTTTATGTTCAGGCAGGGGCAGGGATTGTTGCAGACTCAATTGCTGAATTAGAATACAAAGAAACAGTAAACAAGGCACTTGCCATGATGAAGGCAGTGGAGCTTGCGGAGGCCCGGAATGCTCTTGATGATTGATAATTATGATTCTTTTACCTATAATCTCGTTCAATATTTTGGTGAACTGGGTGAAGAGGTGATTGTATTCAGAAATGACAGGATCACCATACCTGAGATAGAAAAGATCAAACCAGACAGGATAGTGATATCTCCAGGTCCTTGCACACCAAAAGAGGCAGGGATTTCCATAGAAGTTATAAAATATTTCAAAGATAAAGTCCCCATCCTCGGAGTCTGTCTCGGGCATCAGGCAATAGGTGCTGCCTTTGGTGGAAGGATCGTGAGGGCAAAAAACCTCATGCATGGGAAGACATCCATGATATTTCATGATGGAAAGACCATCTTTGAAGGAATTCCCAGCCCTTTTGAGGCAACAAGATATCATTCCCTTGTAATAGAAAAAGAGACACTGCCAGAGGAGCTTATTATTACAGCCTGGACAGAGGATGGAGAGATCATGGGTGTAAGACATAAGAGATATATTATAGAGGGTGTTCAGTTTCATCCAGAATCAATATTAACAAAACATGGACATGATATACTCAAAAATTTTCTAAAACTGAGGGGTGGCGCAAGTAACGGTTAAGGAGGTTTTTATGATTAAAGAGGCAATAGCAAAGCTTGTTGATAAAAAGGACCTCGCTCCTTCCGAGATGGCTGAGTGTATGATGGAGATAATGGAAGGCCGATGCACAGAGAGTCAGATCGGAGCATTTCTAACAGCCCTGAGGATGAAGGGAGAAACAGTAGATGAGATAACACAGGCTGCGATCATCATGAGAAAAAAGGCCTTAACCATATCATCGCCGCCAGGGACCATTGATACCTGCGGGACAGGTGGAGACCTTAAGGGAACATTCAATATATCAACCACCTCTGCCATAGTGGTTTCAGCAGCAGGTGTGCCTGTGGCAAAACATGGCAATCGTGGGGTATCAAGTCAGGCAGGAAGTGCAGATATTGCAGAGGCACTTGGAATAAAGATAGACCTTCCACCTGAAAAGGTTGAGAGATGTCTTTTTGAAACAGGCTTTGGTTTTCTCTTTGCACCTCAATTCCATCCAGCAATGAAATATGCTATCGGCCCAAGAAGGGAGATAGGCATAAGAACCATATTTAATATCCTTGGTCCTCTTACAAATCCAGCAAATGCAAAAAGACAGCTCCTTGGTGTATTCAGGCCAGATCTTACAGAGACACTTGCACAGGTATTATGCAATCTCGGCTCAGAATACTCAATGGTTGTCCATGGTAGAGATGGGATGGATGAGGTAACACTTACAGATGAGACAAAGGTAACAAGATGTCTGGATGGTAAGATAGAAACATTCACCATAAGACCAGAGGAGTTTGGTTTCAATCGTGTTACTGAAAGGGAGCTTAAAGGGGGTGATAGGGATTATAATGCAAATATCACACTTCAAATTCTCTCAGGTCACAAAGGTCCTGGCAGGGATGTGGTTGTAATGAATTCAGCATTAGCCCTCATAGTGGCTGGAAAGGCAAAAGGCTATCAGGAGGCAAGAGAGATTATAGAAGAAACCATTGACTCTGGTAGAGCAGAAAAGAAACTGAAGGAGATTGTAAAATTTACACAGACAATATGAGCGAGCGTGAAAGGCTCATAGAACTGATAAAAGCTCGTTCCTATAAATACAGTGAAAGACCCTTCAGGCTTTCCTCAGGTGCATACAGCAATTATTATTTCAACCTCAAGCAGACAACATACAGCCCTGAAGGACTCTATCTCGTGGGGAAACTTGTCTTTGAAAAGATCCAAGAGCTGGGTTTAAAGATTGATGCCATAGGTGGACTCACCATGGGAGCAGATCCGATTGCCTTTGCAGTTGCAAGATATTCTTATGACATGAAAACCCCTGTAGAGGCCTTTGTAATAAGAAAAGAGCCTAAAGGCCATGGCACCATGTCTCAGATTGAAGGCAATGTAAAGGCTGGAGACAGGGTGATAATAATCGATGATGTGGTAACAACAGGAGCATCAACAATCAAGGCAATAAATGTTGCTAAGGAAAGCGGGCTTATAATAGCTGGAGTTATTGCACTCCTTGACAGATGTGAACAGAATGGAAGGCAGAATATAGAGGCTCTTGGTTATCCTTTCTGGAGTATTCTTACTGTCTTTGACTTCGGGATCAACCCTAAAAATTAAATGCGGCGGCGACCTACTTTCCCATGACCTCACCGGTCATAGTATCATCGGCCCTGGAGGGCTTAACTTCCGTGTTCGGGATGGGAACGGGTGTTTCCCCTCCGGTATCGCCACCGCAAAACTAAATATATTTTACAAGATAAAACCTGAAAAAATCAAATTGACAACATGGTAAATGGTCAAGTCGAACGGGTTATTAGTACTGGTCGGCTCAACACCTTGCGGTGCTTACACCTCCAGCCTATCAACCTGGTAGTCTTCCAGGACCCTTCAGGGAGACCTTATCTCGGGG
>CALJEL010000063.1 GCA_938074335.1 uncultured bacterium
TGCACCAGTTATCATGTTCTTTATGTAGTCCGCATGCCCAGGACAGTCTACATGAGCATAGTGCCTCTTGTCCGTCTCATACTCTACATGCGCAGTGTTTATCGTTATGCCCCTCGCCTTCTCCTCAGGTGCGTTGTCTATGCTGTCATAAGGCCTGAATTGCGCCTTGCCAAGCATCGCAAGTACCTTCGTTATGGCCGCTGTTAAAGTGGTCTTGCCATGGTCTACATGCCCAATAGTCCCTATGTTTACATGGGGCTTTACTCTCTCAAATTTGGCCTTTGCCATCTGTACCTCCACATTCTGGATTTCAAAAGGGGAAACAAGGCTTCCCCTCAGATCCGCAGAATTATTATAAAATATTTACTCTCTCAATTTCACCATGGAGCCCATGACCGGGATTGAACCGGTGACCTCGTCCTTACCAAGGACGTGCTCTACCAACTGAGCTACATGGGCATGGAGCGGGAAACGGGATTCGAACCCGCGACCCTCGGCTTGGAAGGCCGACGCTCTACCGCTGAGCTACTCCCGCATCTTAAACAACTTACACAGTTTAAACTGCTGAAAATGGAGAGGGGAGGATTCGAACCTCCGAAGGCATAAGCCGGCAGATTTACAGTCTGCTCCCTTTGGCCACTCGGGAACCTCTCCTCACTATCTGGAGCCACCAGAGGGATTCGAACCCCCGACCCGCTGATTACAAATCAGCTGCTCTACCAGCTGAGCTATGGTGGCTTTTTTACTGAAAGAGAAAGAACTGCTTCTGAATGGAATATTTTATGCAAGAGTATTATAACAAGTCAAGGTGTTAAAAAACAACAACCGCTTTGTTGTAACGGTAATCTGCCGACAAAAATATATTTTCAATGATGCGGTATGCCTCACACCAGTCACCTCGTAGGTGAAGAGGTGAAGGGATGAGTCGGTCGCACTGTCGCACTACTAAGGTGTCGCGATAAAGGCATTTCGGCATACCGCATCATTCTATCAACAATTAGGTTTGTAAAGCTTCTATCAGTAGGTTTTACTGCACTGTCTCTGTCTGAGGGCTTCAAATATTATTATCCCGCAGGCAACAGAGACATTTAATGAATTCACCCTGCCCATCATGGGAATGAAAACCCTCTCATCACACATCTCAAGTACGGTCTTTCTTAAACCCCTTCCCTCTGAACCTATAACTATACCGATCCTCCCTCTCATGTCTGTATCCCACAGGGACTTCTCTCCGTTTACCTCTGCTCCGATTATGGTAAAACCCTCCTCCTTGAGTGTATTTATAGCATATTTAATGTTATTTTCTTCTGCAATCTCCACATATTCATAGGCACCTGCTGAACTTTTTATTACCTCTGAGGTTATACCTGTCTGCCTGTATCTCTGGAGGATTACGCCATCGGCACCACCTGCCGCTGCAACCCTGAGTATGGCACCAAGGTTTCTCGGATCCTCTATCTCATCAAGAATAATTATAATTGCTGAATCCTTATTTTTTACCTTTAAAAGAAGCCCTCCTGTATCAAGGAGTCTCTTTTTTTTAACAAGTGCGGCTATTGCTTGATGTCCTTTAGGAAAACGGGAGTTGAAGAAATTCTCTTCAACCTTCTTTACAGGGATTGACCTTTTTTTAGAGAGCTCAAAAAGTTCCTCCAGCCCCTTTTTTCTACCTTCTGAGATATATATCTCCTTTACCCTTCCTGCTCTGATTGCCTCTTTTACAGGGTTTACACCATAAATTAATTCAAAGTCTGACCTTCCATTCTGTCCTGTCACGCTTATCCTCTAATATAATTCCCTTTTCTTCAAGCTCCTTTCTTATTGCATCAGCAGTCTTGAAGTCCCTGGCCTTTCTTGCCTCGGTCCTCAATCTTATCCTTTCATTTATATACTCCTCTGTTATATCAACTCCCTTCATCCTCATAAGGGCAAGATACCACTGTCTTGGTGTCTTCTGAAAGATATGGAGCACCTTAGATGCCTCTCTTATTGCATCCAGGGCATTCCTGACAAGTTCCGCAGCACCCCCTCCAGAAGGGTTTCTATCAATAAAACGGTTAAGTTCTTTTACAAGCTCAAAGATATGGGCAATGGCAAGGGCGGTGTTAAAGTCATCATCCATTGAATCAATAAATCTCTCTTTAAATCTCTTAATTGCCTCTTTAAATTCTGTAAAATCACAGCCATGTTCCTGAACAGTTTTTTCCTTTTCAAGAAATTCCTGAGCCCTTTCCATGGTGTTATAGAATCTTTCAAGAGAACTAACTGCCTCTTTTAATGAATCCTCAGAAAACTCTACCGGACTTCTGTAATGTGTGCTGAGAAGGAAAAACCTCAACACCTCAGGATCGTATTTATTCAATACCTCCTTAATGGTAAATATATTACCAAGGGACTTTGACATCTTTTCCTTATCAATCGTGATGAATCCATTATGAACCCAGTACCTTGCAAAGGGTTTTCCTGTATAGGCCTCAGACTGGGCTATCTCATTTTCATGATGAGGAAATATAAGATCAGCTCCACCGCCGTGTATGTCAAAGGTCTCACCGATATTCTTCATTGACATGGCTGTACATTCTATATGCCAGCCAGGCCTTCCCGGACCCCACGGGCTTGGCCATGAGGGCTCGCCAGGTTTTGATGCCTTCCAGAGGGCAAAGTCCATTGGATCCTTCTTTCTTTCATCTATCTCCACCCGTGCACCTGCAAGCATGCTTGAGCGATCTCTTTTTGAGAGCTTTCCATACTCAGGAAAGGAATTGACCGAGAAATAGACATCTCCATTTACCACATAGGCATGACCTTTATCAATAAGTCCCTTTATTATCTCTATCATCTCGTTTATATATTCTGTTGCCTTGGGCTCAATATCTGCCCTCTCCACTCCAAGGGCATCCATATCCCTGTAGAACTCCTCTGTATATTTCTTTGAGACCTCATACCAGGGTATGCCCTCTTCATTTGCCTTTTTTATAATCTTGTCATCCACATCTGTAAAGTTTCTCACAAAGGTTACATCATAACCCCTGTATCTAAGGTATCTCCTTATCACATCAAAGACAATAGCACTCCTTGCATGACCCACATGGCAGTAATCATAAACTGTAACACCGCAGACATACATTTTTACCTTCCCATCTTCCAGGGGGATGAACTCCTCTTTTTTCCCGGTAAGTGTATTGAAGATCCTCATCCTTCCTCCTCTGCCTTCGAGTCTCTCTATCTTTCTTTCAAGCTCTGAGAGCTTTTGCTCAATAAAATGAAACCTCTCCTCCACAGGATCAGGTATGTGGACATGGTCGAGCATCTCTACCACTCCCTCATCCAGGAATCTCAGGGTCTTTTTCTTTATCACCTTCCCTGGAATCCCGACTACAATGGAATGGTCAGGCACAGATTTAAGCACCACTGAGTTTGCACCAATCTTTACATGGTCACCAATCTTTATATTGCCGAGTATCTTTGCACCGGCTCCAACAACTACATGATTGCCAAGTGTGGGATGCCTCTTACCCTTTTCCTTACCGGTACCACCAAGGGTTACACCCTGATAAAGAAGGCAGTCCTCACCTATCTCTGCTGTCTCACCGATTACAACTCCTGAGCCATGGTCAATGAAAAATCCGGGTCCTATCTTTGCAGCAGGATGAATCTCTATTCCGGTAAAGAATCTTGCTATGGCAGAGATAATCCTGGGTATGAGGGGTATCTTCCATTTCCAGAGGGCATGACTGATCCTGTGAAGAAGGATTGCGTGAAAACCTGGATAAGTAAAAATAACCTCCAGGGCATTCCTTGCAGCAGGATCCCTTTCAAAGACCGCCTTATAATCCCTTTTTATAGTGCTCCAGAATCCCACAGGTTATTTTAAGTGATTCAAATCTTTTGAATCGTTTATATTCCTTTCAAATAGTCTCTCTTCATAATCATCAAGATTAACGGGTCTTTTAAGCATAAGGCTCAACTTCATTAATTTAAAATTAAGCTCCCTCAATTTTTTGAGCCTCTTTTCGTCATCATCAATGGTATTTATGAGATCCTTCAGGGAGACTATCTCCTTTTTCAACTCAAGCTCTGGTGGAAGATAGCCTGTATTCTTTAATATCCTGTAAGCCATCCTGAGGTCTTCAGGGATAAGGGAATCATCCTCAAGATTAAGGGGTTTACCTTTATTGGAGAGGTTATCAAAATCTCCTCTCTCCATAGCCTCACGGATACGCTCCTCTGCTATCCTCTTTAAAAAATCCATGAAAAATTATAACATATATGTCATCCTTTAAAATCAGGAGGAAGAATCATGAAGATTAAATTAAAAAACCCGATAGTTGAGATGGATGGAGATGAGATGGCAAGGGTTATATGGAGAATCATCAAGGAAAAACTCCTCCTCCCCTTTCTGGATATGGAGATTAAGTATTTTGACCTCGGCATCATTAACAGGGACGCCACAGAGGACAGGGTCACCATTGAGGCAGCAGAGGCAATAAAGGCCTATGGAGTTGGTGTGAAGTGTGCAACGATAACTCCAAATGCAGAGAGGGTAAGGGAATTCAATCTTAAAAAGGCATGGCCCAGTCCAAATGCCACTATAAGGGCAATACTTGATGGCACGGTTTTTAGAAAGCCCATTATGGTAAAGAATATTCCACCCCTTGTAAAGACATGGAAAAAACCCATAATCATTGGAAGACATGCCTATGGAGACATATATAAATCAGCAGAGGCCATGATAGAAGGAAATGCCCTGGTGGAGTTGAAGATCACCCATGATGATGGATCAGAAAAGATTATTCCTGTTCACAGATTCAATGGCTCGGGGATTGTTATGGCAATTCACAACTTAGATAGCTCTATAAGGAGCTTTGCGAGGGCATGTATAAACTATGCAATTGACCAGAGGGTTGATATATGGTTTGGTGCAAAGGACACGATATCAAAGACCTATCATGGAAGGTTCAGGGATATCTTCAGGGAAGAGATAGAGGCAAAAAAAGAAGAAATTGAGAAGGCTGGTATTCATTATCGCTATATGCTTATTGATGATGCAGTGGCACAGGTCCTTAAATCTGAGGGAGGCATGCTCTGGGCATGCATGAATTATGACGGAGATGTGATGAGTGACATGATTGCCACAGGATTTGGAAGCCTTGGCATGATGACCTCTGTGCTTGTAAGCCCTGATGGAAGATTTGAATATGAGGCAGCCCATGGAACGGTTGTAAGACATTACAGACAGTATCTCAGGGGTGAGCCGACATCCACCAATCCTGTTGCCTCCATCTTTGCATGGACAGGTGCCCTGAGGAAGCGAGGAGAACTTGATGGCACAGAGGAGGTTATAGCCTTTGCTGATCGGCTTGAGAGGGCAGTTATAGAGACCATTGAGTCAGGCATAATGACAAAGGACCTTGTAGCACTTGCAGAGCCAGGACCCGAAAGATATGTCTTTACAGAGGAGTTTATGGAGGCTGTAAAACAGAGGCTTACTGCATCATCTCAATAAAAAACCTTATTTACGAAGCTCTGCCAGCATGTGCATGATCTGGTCAAGCCTCATGTGAATCTGGTCTATGCGGGCATTCATTGCCTTAAAGTCTTCCTTATGCTCCTGCCTCATCTGGTCAAGCCTCGCGTGAATCTGATCTATACGGGCATTCATTGCCTTAAAGTCTTCCTTATACTCCTGCCTCATCTGGTCAAGCCTTATATGAAGTTGGTCTATACGGGCATTCATTGTCTTAAAATCTTCCTTATACTCCTGCCTCATCTGATCTATACGGGCATTTGTGGACTTTAGCTCTTCTTTGAGTTCCTTTGTCCTTTCGTCAACAACCTCATAGACAAGTTCTAAGGTAACCTTTTTCACTAATTGCTTTACCGTTGCCTTCATAAAAATTCCTCCTCGTATCTTTACATTCCCTCAATGCTCAACTCTGACAGTTCAGGGCTACTGAAGTTCTGACAAATCCACCTCTTCAGGATAACCATAAACCTTGAGACCATTTGCCCTTGCAAATTCAAGGGCTGAATTATCTATCATTGGAGAGATGAGTATCCTTTTCATCACTGACCTTCCTTCCTTTGACTCAAAAACCTTTATCTTTCTAAGGAATGTTGCGACATCACCTTTGCTTATAGATGATTTAATCTCTGCCACTATTACCTCACCATCCCTTATTATCAGGTCAAGCTCAATCTGGTCAGGCCTTCCAAAAACTATGCCCTCTTCATCTACAGCTTTGTATCTTTCTACCTTTACAGGAAAATGCTCCTCAAGAATTCCTTTTATTGCATCCCTGAAGGATGCCTCTGCCCTTAATCCCCACCTTGAACCAATAGCACCTATACCTGTGTCATACTTTCTATGAAGTAGCTTTATCTCCTCAAGAATAGAATTTATTACCTTCTGGTTCTCTTCCCATTTCTTCTGGTTCTCTTCCCATCTTTCGGCCCATTCCCTCTCAAGTCTCTCAAGATGCCTTTGATTCTCTTCCCATCTTCTCTGATTCTCTTCCCATTTCTTCTGGTTCTCTTCTCTGTCCCTTTTTAATTCCTCAAATAGTCTCTCAAATCTATCCTCTGTCTTTTTCCTGTCAGCAAATCTATCAGAAGCAATCCTTAGTATAAATTCCCTTATCTCAGGATCTTTCTTAACAAAACGGGGAACCTCTGTTAGTATGAGTCTCCTCAGTTCAGTCTTTGTGAAGGTCTTAGCTGTAGATCTTTTCATAATAAATTATCGCACAGGACCCTCTAAAATCTCAATATAAAAACCTTCGTCCCCTATTTTGCCGATGCCCTGCTGGCAGGCTGCCGATATCCAGGGTTCACGGGGTGAAGCTTGTCTTCACCCCGTGCTGTAAAGTCTTTACAATGCTAAAAAAGGTAGGCTGCCTCAAGGGCTTTTCAGAGAAGTAGAAAGTAGACCAGCAGACCAGTAGTCTTGATTAAGGAATAATTTTTCTTTATTTATCTTTGCTCTGCTGCACTGTTGTTCTTTTATTGCCTGCTGCTCTGCTGCTCTATTTAAGGTATCGCCGTAAAGCCTTTCAGCAGCCTACCCTTTTTATTTTTCAGAAGGTGTCGCAGGTAAAGGAGTCCCCAGAAAATCATTAGATTTCCTTGGGTGTTGGAACTCCTTTCCTGCACCTCGTAGGTGCGGGTTTTTACTCGAGGCTGAGAGATTTTATTTTTGATATTTCCTTCTGATAGTCAAGTCTTGATAAGACAAAATCTCTATAAGACTGTTTTTCTATATTCAGATATCCGGCAAAGTTACAGATTCTTTTATCATCAGGTATTAGACCGAGAAATTCTCTATAGGATGAAAACTTCCAATCTTCGGGTTTAGACACTAAATTATCACTGGTGGGATTTAGATGAAGATATCTTGTCAGATGATATAATTGCTCTTCTGTCCTGGCAGGGACTTTTTTAAATCTACCCTGCCATAAGGGGCCTTTACGTTTGTATTTTGTGTTGAAGTATCTTGTATAACTGTTTAAAATTCTGGCCATGTATAAAGATATTCCCTTTTTCTTTTGTTCGCTCAATATCAGGTGAAGATGTGTGGGCATAAGGCAATAGGCTATTATTTCAACTAACAGGTCCTTAGAGAGTGGATACTTCATGAAAAATCTTTCTTTATCTTTCAAACTCTGAAATTCGGAATATCTTGTTGGCGGATTTTTTATCTTGTAAAAACTCAAAAGCCCCCTCATCCTTTCATAATCAGCGTTATTTCTAAAAATTCTGTATCCTTCTATGCTTTTTGTAAATATATGATAGATAGTGCCATCAGCAGAGGCTGCCGCCGCCATTTTTATCCTCCTTTCCTGCACCTACGAGGTGCGGTTTTTTGGCTAATAATTGTCATAAAATATCACAATGAAAGAAATTTTGCAAATAATTTTAACACCCACTGAACTGCTTATAGAATGGTGCGGTATGAATGCCTTTATGTATTTCCTGCACTTACGAGGTGCGGGTTTTTGGCTATTTCCTGCACCTACGAGGTGCGGGTTTTTTGGCAAATAAAAAAGGCGGGGCAAAGAGCCCCGCCTTTTAAGATTTAGAATCTGCAGGCTTTAGAAGGTGAGCATTATGCCATGCCTTACAGCATAGGCATCGTCTGCGTTTTTACCCCAGAAGTCACCTGCCATGAGATAGCCACCCTCTATCCAGTAGGAGAGGTTCTTGTCAATCTTATAGACGATCTTGGGGTCTATCTCTATGCCGATGTCCTTATCAGCACCTGCTGGAACCTCATTTGCCCTGAGCCAGAAGAGGTTGAGGTATGCTGTGAGGTTCTTCATGGGCTTTGCTGATGCACCGAGCTTTACATACATGGTGTTGCAGAGACCGCCATACTGGTTACCGCAAGCATTCGGTGTGCGGAATTCATACACATATGTGAAGTGGGGGTCTGCACCAAGGCTTGTTACAAAGGACTTGATCTTGTTGTCAGCCGCGCCATTATCATCACCGCTACCATAGGCAAACTCTACTGTGAGTGTTAAAGGGTCAAGCTTTACATCTGCACCAACAAGGAAGGCATAGCCAGCAAAGTCAACATCAGGGGTTGTTCCCATACTGCCTGTCTGGAGCTCTACATCTGCCCTTATGGTTATGGTATCAAGCTTTGCATCACCCCTTAAACCAAAATTCCAGAAGTGGAGACCATCAGTAGTGCTTCTATCATCCACATATGCAACATCACCGCTCAGGTTGAAGCCCTGGCCCTTGTAGGTAAATAGGCCCACATAGGCATCTGCATCATCAGAAACATCTGTAGTACCCTCTCTAAACTTTGCTGTGAGTAATCCTATATGGAGTTCCTTTGTTGGGTCAACAAAGAAGACTATGGCATCATCACCGAACTTTGTGTGGTCAAAGAAGAGCTTGTTACCAAGTGCAAGGGGCATATGACCTACCTTTACACCAGCAGGCACACCAAGAAGACCCGACCCTTTATGGAGTATCCATGCCTGAAGGACATTGAATTGACCTGGCTTGGCATTACCTACTCCATAAATACCTCTTGCACCATTACCAGCAGCACCCCATGTGTAGTTATCAGCAGTAGGCCCATTACCAGCCTCCACCTGGATAAACCCACTTGTATTATCTGTAACCTTTGCATCAACTGAGAGCCTTACCCTTGAGTCATAAAAGGACCTCGCAGCTGTGTCCTTATTGAAATCGGCTTCAATATACTCACCCCTTGCCCTTATCTCACCACCAAGGGTAAGCTGGGTTGAGCCCTTTGCCACCACTGCCTGAGTATCTGATGGGATCTCGGCATGAATAGCAAAGGCTACTGCACTGAATCCAAGGACAAATATCAAAGCTGAAACTAATGCTAAATACTTTTTCACCTACGCCTCCTTAAAAGCCTCAGTGAATTTTTCCTGCCAAGGGCAGGTTAAGATTTCTTGAACCTTAATCTCTTTTTATCTTCTTGCCTCTCACCTCCCTTTCTCATGAGATACACCCTCTTATGAGGGAATTATAATTTAAAACAAAGGCTGTGTCAAGCCCCGTAAGATTCCCAGAATGTAAATTTACAATCCATCTCCTTCATTATTGCCTCCCGACTACAAGCTTCTCTACAAGGCCCTTAAGAAAATTCATCTCATCACGCTGTGTCTCAAAGGCAGACTCCACTACCTGTAACCTCCTGTGCATCTGCCATTGCATCCTCAGAATAAAGCCAAGAATTATTATGTTAATACTGATAAATGTTCCAAAAAGCCAGAACATAGTCTCTCTGAGATTATCTATATCCATCCTGAGATCATCTATGCGCTTGTTGGTGTCGTCTATGCGTTTGTTAAGGCTATCTCTGGTCTCATCAATACGCTTGTTAAGGCCATCTCTTGTCTCTTCTATAAGCTTCATGAGCATTATTATATCTTCCTTCTTCGTGGCTGATTCAGAAAAGGCGTAAGAGTGAGTGAAGAAGACAATAGCAAAGGACATAAAGATTAAAGATATTTTTTTCATAAGAATTTATATCACAGGTTCTATGAGCCTGTCAAGAAAAATTTTGTTAAATCTCTGTTAAGATTTATCATGCTCATATAGGGTTTCGCAAATGCGAAATTCATAGCTTCTTAAAAATTGCTTGAACTGCTGATAGGATGGTGCGGTATGAAATTCCTTCACCTACGAGGTGACTGGTGTGAGGCATACCGCATATTCGCAATAGTTTTTTAATTATGTTACAATAGTTCCATGATAGACACCCTTGAATTTATGAATGAACTTAAAGAGGCCTTTGAGCCCCTGCAGGCAGAAAGGCTTGCAAGGCTGATGGGAAGGCTTTATAAGGAGCTGGCAAATACTGTTACAAAGGCAGAGTTTGAGGAGCTGAGAAAGACAGTAAGTCAATTGGCAGACAATATTAAGGAGCTTTCAGAGGCACAGAAAAGGACAGAGCAGGCAGTAGCCGAGCTTGCGGAGGCTCAGAAACGCACAGAA
>CALJEL010000064.1 GCA_938074335.1 uncultured bacterium
CCTTAATAAAAACTACTGCTCTACTGCTCTGCTGGGTGCTACTTTTGTAAGCCACAGACAAGAATGTCTGTGCTACTTGCTCTACTGCTCTGCTGGTCTGCTGCTCTATCTGTCGCACTATCGCACTGTCGCACTGTAACACTATGGTGTGGCAGACTGCCAGTAGGGTATCGGCAATTGAGGCGGAAATCTAAAGTTTCTAACTATAAAATCCGATTAAGAAAAAGGGAAAACATAAGCTCAGGAGGTGTAAGATGACAATATATCCTTTTCAGTTATATGAACTCATGCACCTCTATGGCAGGACCTCGAAGCTTAAAGAGCCCTCAATGATTGAAAAAGATGAACAGGAACCTCAGGATGTGGTGAATATCTCCTCTGAGGCAAAGAAGAGACAGATTATAGAGGAGACAAAAAAGGAGGTGCTTCAAAAGTTAAGGCAGTAAGGGGTCTCGAAAATCTGTAGATTTTTTGGTACCGATGTGAGAAAAGAAGATTTCAGGGTATTAATTGCAGATGATGATGAAATAGCAAGGGATGTCCTCAGAGAGATCCTGAAGGAAGAGGGTTATTCTGTTCTTGTAGCAAAGGACGGCCTTGAGGCAATAAATCTTTTAAGGACAGAGGAGATAAGACTTGTGATTACAGACCTTAAGATGCCAGGTGCTGATGGGATGGAGGTACTGAGATTTGCTCTAAGGAATAACCCTGATGTCATGGTGGTTATTCTTACAGCCTATGGCACACTTGACATTGCCCTTCAGGCGATAAAAGAGGGTGCCTATGATTATCTTGCCAAGCCCTTCAAGGTTGAAGAGATAGTCTTTCTTGCAGAAAAGGCCTTTGAAAGGGCCCAGAGCCTTGCTGAGGTCAGGGAACTGAAAAATCTCTTAAGGGAGACCTTCAGGGATATAAAGGTCATCAACAATATAGCAAAGAGCAGAGAACCCCAAATAATCACAAACTGGATAGAGCGTATAGAAAGGCTCAGGGAAAAAAATATCCTCACCCAGGAAGAGGCTGAGATCCTGAAGGAAAGGCTGGTGAAGGGAGATGGATAGACCAAGGATACTTGTGGTAGATGATGATAATGTGGTTAGAGAGGTCCTTAACCAGATAATTACAGGGTTGGGGGGTGAAATGTGAGCTTGCAGAAAATGGGAAGCATGCAATAGAGAGACTAAGGATTAATTCCTACGACCTTATCCTTACAGATATTACAATGCCTGTTATGGACGGTCTTCAGTTCCTTAGAGAAATCAAGGAAATAACACCCTTTACACCTGTGGCAATAATTACAGGTTATCCAACCTTTGAAAATGCTGTAGAGGCAATGAAGGAAGGAGCAAGGGATTTTATTGTAAAACCCTTTAATGTAGAAAAGATAAAGACCACCATAGACAGGCTTCTCAAGGAAAAAAGGCTTATAGGTAATCCCCTTTCGGGTAAAGAAGACCTGAAAAAAGAGCTCATAAAGAGACTTCAGGAGATAGCAGTACTTCAATCCATTAGTTCAGAGCTTGATGAACTCTATGATAATAGAAAGATCTATGAAAGAATTGTGGAGATGGTTTCAAGGCTTCTCATGGCAAGGGATGTGGCCTTTGGAATTATAAAGGATGATCTTCTCAGAATAGAGGCAGCAACAATGGATGTAAAAAAAGAAGTACCCCTCTCAGGACCCATTGAAAGGATAATTAAAAACAGGACCTACCTGCTCCTTTCTCAGGGTGAAAAAGATCCCCTGAATAATTCTATTTTAAAAAGCCAGCTTCTTCTCATTCCCCTTATTATAAATGGAGAGGTCTTCGGTGTACTTAATATAACAAACAAAATTGACAACAGGCCTTTCAGTGAGGATGAAATTTATCTCGCTCAAACCTTCGGTAAAAAAGTATCACTAAGGATTGAGAATAATGCACTCTATGAACTCTTTTACAGCAATCTTCTCAACACCCTGAGGTCATTGATTGCAAGCATTGAGGCAAGGGACTCCTATACAAAACAGCACTCGGAAAGGGTTACACATTATGCCATTGAGATAGCAGAGGTGATGGGTCTTAATTCTGAGGAAAAGGAATCCATACAATTTGGAGGTTATCTCCACGATATTGGGAAGATTGGTGTAAGAGACACGGTACTTCTGAAACAGGGCAATCTCACTGAAGAAGAGATGGCAGAGATAAGACTCCACCCCGTGATTGGAGAAAGTATTGTAAGACCACTCAAGTTCCTTCCTGCTGAGAGGGAATTAATACTGCATCATCATGAGAGGTTTGATGGAAGGGGTTATCCTCTGGGACTCGCTGGAGAGAAAATCCCCCTTCTTGCAAGAATACTGGCAGTGGCTGATACCTATGATGCTATGACATCCACAAGACCCTACAGGCCTGCAATGAGCCATGAGCTTGCAATAAAGGAGCTGATGAACAATTCCGGGACACAGTTTGATCCTCTTGTGGTAAAGGCATTTCTTCAGACCAAGACCGGAAAGGGAATCCGTGATAGCAATCTATTCACACTGCATGCAAAGGCATACCAGAGGGAGCACTGAATGGAGCTCAAGAAAGGAGACAGGGTATTTTTATATCACATGAAAGAAAGGAAAAGATATAATGCGGTGGTCCTATCTGCCGAGGTGGAGGGTCTGATCCTTGAGCTTGACTCTTACATAAAAGATGAAATAAAAGAAGGAGATTTGTTAATTATTATAGTAGAGAGGCCTGATTATTACAACGAATTTGAAACTATCGTAACGGAGATAAAAGATAAGACTTTAAGATTAAGATGGCACTGGTCAGAAAGAAGAGAATTTTTCAGGATTGATGACATAATCGCAATATCAGCCAGAAAGATATGTCCCATAGAAAAAAAGGCCTCAAGGATAAAAAAGGGAGAGATCATTGAATTATCTGAATTTGAAAAGCCCGATCCATCCATAAGTCCAGGGCTATGGAGACTGCTTAATGAGATAAATGCAAAACTTGATCTGATCCTTCAGAGCCTTGACAGAGATTATAAAGGGCTGCAGGAGCCCAGATACCAGAAGGTGAATCTGAGCGCTGGAGGCATAAGATTTATAACTGATGAACCTGTCTCAAGGGGTGATATTATGGAGATCCACATGCAATTAAATACATGTCCTCCTCTTAATATCATCACCTATGGAGAGGTCGTAAGGGTAAATGAAAAGGATGGTAAATATGAGATTGCCCTGAGTTTCAAAGATATAGAGGATGAGATAAGAGAGACGATCCTCAGATATACACTTCAGAGGCAAAGGGAGATAATAAAAAAGGAAAGATGAGTCGTTCAAGCATCATAGGATTGGTCATGGGAGGTATTGCCATAGTTGGTGGTAATCTCATGGAAGGTGGCAGGATTGAATCCATAATACAGCCCACTGCAGCAGTTATTGTCTTTGGCGGAACCTTTGGTGCAACCCTCCTCAGTTTTCCAATGAAGGACATTATTAAGGCAATAAGGGCGCTCAGGGAGGTATTCGGCAATGAAAAAATAGAATACGAGGAATATATAAAAGGGCTTCTCAGATATTCACTTATCACAAGAAAAGCTGGACTTGTTGGTCTTGAACAGGAGATACACAGGACAGAGGATCCCTTTATAAAAAGGGCAATCAGACTTGCTGTGGATGGTGCCACACCAGAGGCAGTAAGGGACATACTCAGCCAGGAAAATATCACATACTCAGAGGAGAAAAAAAGGATAGCAAGGGTCTTTGAGACAGCAGGTGGTTTTGCTCCAACCATAGGCATAATTGGTGCTGTACTTGGCTTGATACATGTGATGGAGAACCTCGCGGATCCATCAAGGCTTGGAGCTGGTATTGCTGTTGCCTTTGTAGCAACGGTCTATGGAGTTGGCTCGGCAAATCTTATATTGCTTCCCATATCAAAAAAGATTATCAATAACCTTCACTCAAGATTATTCCTGAGAGAGATGATAATAGAAGGCATTATGGGAATCCAGCAGGGGATCAATCCCTATTATCTTGAACAAAAACTCAGGTCATTCCTTGAGGAGAAAAAGGATGCTCCATAGAAAAAATAAACTTAATCTCCCTGAACCGTTTGATAATCCTGACAGATGGGTCGTCTCCTATGCTGATTTTATAACCCTGCTTTTTGCCTTCTTTACAACCATGTATGCCATAAGTCATGTGGATATGGGGAAACTTGAAAAATTCACAGGCTCTATGAAAGAGGCATTCAAGGCACAGAAGGTGAGTCAGCCTATCACGCCCTTTGAAGGTATAAAACCTATCCAGCAGGAGGCATTCCAGATTGAAAGGGAGCTTAAGGAGATTGTCAGGGAATATGATAGAATAAAAGAGATCAGGATAACAGTAGAAGAAGAAGGTGTAAGGATTTCCTTTGCTGACACTGTTGTATTTGAGAGTGGTTCAGCAGAACTCAAGGAGGAGATAAAACCACTATTGAATTCTGTGCTCTCTTTAATAAAAAAGACAACCAATCAAATAGTAATTGAAGGGCATACAGATAATATACCCTTTAAAGGCTCCAGATATAACTCCAACTGGGAGCTCTCTGCAGCCAGGGCAACAAGTGTTCTCAGCTATTTTCTTAAAGATGGCTCTGTTGATCCTTCCAGGTTTTCTGTAGCCGGTTATGGCGAATACAGACCGGTAGCACCAAATACAACTCCTGAAGGAAGGGCTAAAAACAGGAGGGTTGAGATAGTATTTCTGATAAAGAAGGTGAGATGATGCAGGGAAAGGCACTTATTATAGGAAATGGTTTTATAAATGGTATTGAACTCAGCACGGTCTTTAAAAACCAGGAGCTAAACCTTGAGCTTGTTCATGTCCGTACAGCAAAGGAAGGACTTGAAGTTTTAGATGAAGACACTGAATTCAGGGCAATAATCCTGATGGGAAGACATCCTGATATGGAATTGACCGAACTTATCCAGAGGATAAAAGAAAAAACTTCTCTCCCTGTTATTGTGGTAAATAATGAGATGGACAAAGAGACAATGTTCAGGATACTTGATATGGGTGCCTATGCATGGCAGAATGACAAAAGGCATATTGAGGCACTTCCATTAATAGTCCAGTGTGCCATAACAAAATACGAGCTTGAAAGTGAGAGGACCGAGAAGGAAAAGCTAATCTCTGAAAGCAGAAGGCAGTGGATGGCAATATTTGATGGCATAACAGATTTTATATTTGTAACAGATGATAAATATAACATTGTAAAGATCAATCAAGCCCTTGCCTCGTATTTCAAAAAAACACCAAGGGAACTCATAGGTGAAAAATGTTATCAACTCTTTAAATGTGATCCTGACACCTGTAAGATATCTACAGCCCTACCATCTGAAACCTCCCAAACCTACGAAACGACCATGGATGGCAGGATATATCAGGTGAGTCTCTATCACCTCTATGACAGGATACCCCTTATAATCCATTACATGAAGGACATAACTGAGTTAATAAGATTAAAAAATCAACTATACCATGCTGAGAAACTTACCTCCCTCGGTCTTCTCGTCTCAGGTGTTGCCCATGAGATAAACAATCCCCTCACAGGTGTTATTGCCTATGCAGAACTCCTCATGATGAAGACAGGGGATGAAAATATAAAGAATGAACTAAAGAAGATCCTCCAAAGTGCCGATAGATGTAAGAGGATAGTGGAGAATCTGCTCACATTCTCAAGGCAGAGAGAACCGGTGAAGAGTCTTGAATCCATAAATAGCATAATAGAAAGGGCAATAGACCTTAGGGCATACTGGCTCAGAGCCAGTAATATAGAGGTGATAAAGGACTTTGGAGAGGCTCCAAGCCTTCTTGTGGATGCCCAGCAGATGCAGCAGGTTATTCTGAACATCCTCCTCAATGCAGAACAGGCAATCCTGGAGGCTAAAAGGAAAAAAGGTCAGATAATGTTTACTACAAGATATATACCAAAGTCACAGAGAATAAGGATTACTATAACTGATAATGGCACAGGTATACCTGAGGAGAATCTTTCAAAGATCTTTGATCCCTTCTTCACCACAAAACCTGTTGGCATAGGCACTGGTCTTGGTCTTTCTATATCTCATGGAATAGTAACAGAACACGGTGGCATCATATGGGCAGATAACCCTCCTCAGGGAGGTGCCAGGATAACAATAGAGCTACCTGTTAAGACTGAAAAGGGAGGATCTTAAAAGTGTTTGCCATCATAGGTAGTATCATAGTTTTATTATCTGTTATTGGTGGTTTTCTCCTTGAAAAGGGAAATCTCCATGTACTCTTTCAGCCTGCAGAGTTTGTGATCATTGGAGGTGCTGCCCTTGGAAGCTTTATAATAGCCTCACCTCCAAGGGTGCTTTCCATGGTGATAAAGGATATCTTCAAGATATTCAGTGCAAAGAATCTTTCAAAGACATTCTACCTGGAACTTCTCTGCCTCCTATATCAATTATTCTCAAAGGCAAGAAAGGAGGGCCTTGTAGCGATAGAGGCTGATGTGGAAAATCCACAGAGGAGTCCGCTTTTTCAAAAATATAGAAATGTAATGGCACATACGGAGCTCGTGACATTCATAGCTGATAATTTCAAGGTGATAGTATCATCAAATGTTCCATCTCATGAACTTGATAGCCTGATGGAGCTTGAGATAGATACAGGCCATAAGGAGGCAAACATTCCATCAGCAAGCATAGGAAGGGTGGCTGATGGGCTTCCGGGTCTCGGAATAGTTGCAGCGGTCCTGGGGGTTGTCCTTACCATGCAGAAGATAGACCAGCCACCGGCAGTCCTCGGGCACAGCATAGGAGCAGCCCTTGTGGGAACATTTCTTGGTGTGCTTATGTGTTATGGCTTTGTAGGACCTGTCTCGGTGAACCTTGAACACCTGGCAAGAGAAAAGGCAATACCCTTTCATGTAATAAGGATCGCAATGGTATCCTTTGTTGGAGGCTCAGCTCCACAGATAGCAGTGGAATTTGGAAGAAGGGCAATACCTGAAAAGGAGAAACCAACTTTCAAGGAGCTTGAGACTGCAATTAACAAATTAAAATAAAATGAATAACAACAAAACAGTGATTATTAAAAAGATAAAAAAGATAGACCATGAAGGCAGACATGGTGGAAGCTGGAAGGTTGCCTATGCAGATTTTGTGACAGCCATGATGGCATTCTTCCTGCTTCTCTGGCTCATCACCATGGTATCTCCTGAAAAAAGGGCAAGGGTTGCCACATATTTTAAACACTTCAGCATATTTGAACAGAGCGGGACATCCTTTATGGAGAAATCCTCCGAGATAATGAATGAAGCAGGAGAATCAGAAAGAAAACTAACACCAGAGATAGGTGGTCCCTTTGCCATGAAACCAGAGGAATTCAAGGAGATGATTAAAAAGGCAATTGAGGAAAAGTTATCAGATATAAAGGACCAGATAATAGTTGACATATTTGAAGGAGGTGTGAGGATACAGCTTGTGGATAAAGAAGGCAAACCCATGTTTGACCTTGGCTCAGCAGAACCAACTCCGATGGCAAAGAGGATAATGCAGGTAATAGCTGAGCAGATCAAGGAACTCCCCAATCAGGTTGCTGTGGAGGGTCATACAGATGCCCTTGCCTATAAGAGCTCTCATTACAGTAACTGGGAGCTCTCCACAGAGAGGGCATTAACAGCAAGAAAGGAGCTTGAAAAATACGGGCTTAATCCCGGCAAGATTACAAGGGTTGCTGGCTATGCTGATACCATCCCCTTTGTTAAAGAAGATCCCAATGACCCCCGTAACAGAAGGATAAGTATAATACTGATGTTTCCTGAGCAAAGTTCATCTACACCTCAATTAATCAAATCCGAGCCCCAACATTAATCTCATGACCTTTCTCTGAGAACCTCTATTATCTCGATCTCTCTTTTTTTAATATACTGTACAATAAGCTCCTCATCCTGTGGATGAAGATAAAGCTCTGCACCGTATCTGATAGTGTCTTCCATCTGTTTTTTAAATCTTATAATCCCATAACTCATGATTACCTTTGCTTGATCAGGAAGCTGTATGCCGAATACATAGACCTCTCCTGTTTTCAGGTCTCTTGTAGAATAAAATCCTATACCCTGCTGACTTATGTCAAAGACCTCAAGAGGTAGTGTGGCTTCACCTGGCATGAGCACAAAGAGTCTTACAGGTCTTTTAATACCTGGAACTATCCTTACATGCCTTCTCCTTTCAATAAAGAGCCTTTCAGGAACGGTGGCCTCTGCATCATGTTCACTTATCTTCAATATCTTTATGATAGCCTCATAATTTATATCCTTATAGGAAAGAACGACCTTCATATCACTGCCTTCCCTGAGACCTTTAATCAGAACAATTGGTTTAAATTGATAAAGGATAAGATGCTGAGCCCTCAACCTCACCTTGCAAACCCCTCTCACTGTAACAGGCCTTCCATACTCATCAATCTCAAAGGAGATGATTAATGGTAATTCCTTTTCTATCATATAACTGATCACTTCCTTTATCTTCTCAGGCTCCTCAACCGGTCTGTCAGTTATACCTTCAGTAAAAGAGACCTGTTGTCCGGTCTTCAGATCAGGTATTGCCCTCAGACTGGCAAGTCTGAAGATAAAGTTTATAAACATACCCATCTTGATAATGTCATCTTCCTGAAGACTGAAACACAGGGCATCCCTGGGGTAGAGAAACTCATCAGGTACCCTCGGTGTATTGTCTGCTATGAATATAACAGGTCCTGTTACACCCTTTGCCCTGAGTTTTGCAAGAAACTCTTTGTAGCCTTCATCAAGGGGTATAAGGCCACAATCACTTATACCCCCCTCTCTGAGCATTGCCTCTTTTATATTAGAGGAATGCTCAATCCTTAATCGAAAATCACCCTCTACAAGCAGATCCCTCAGTTCATGGATTGTCCATATAAGCATAATAATCCCCTTTTTGTTATCGGCATTCTGGCGTGGTTTCTTTATATCTTAATTTCATGATAAGGGACATTATCACACCATCTCTTAACTGGATTAAAACTGTTTGAACTGTATTTGCTATTTCGGGGAAACCTTAACTCTTGTCTGCTTCTGTTATAATAAAGAAATGCCTATCAGCCTCACCGTAGCAGGCTCTGATCCAACAGGTGGTGCCGGTCTTCAGGCAGACCTTAGGGTCTTCTGGTATTTTGGTGTCCATGGCATATCAGCCATAACTTCCATCACCTGTCAGAATACAAAGGGAGTTGAAGACCTTTATCCTGTCAGTGCAGAGGAACTGGAAAGACAGCTCAGTGTGCTTCTTGATGACATACAACCCCAGAGTCTCAAGACAGGGATGATTTACAGCAGAGAAAATATGGAGGTTATCGAAGGATGTATAAAGAGGTACGGGCTCAGGAACTTTGTAATTGATCCTGTAACAGTATCCTCTACAGGTGTTAGTCTTCTGGAAGACAGAAGCCTTGATATTTTAAGAGAAAGGCTTATTCCCCTTGCAAAGGTTATAACCCCAAATCTCTATGAAGCCTCTCTGCTGACAGGGATAAATATCGAAACCATAGAGGATATGAAAGAGGCTGCCAAGAGGCTTAAGGGAATGGGAGCAGAGACAGTGGTTATCACAGGCGGTCATCTTGAAGGTAATATGAGTGCAGATATATTTTATGAAGAAGATTTCACCATCCTGCAGGCAAGGCGAATAAGCGGTGAATTCCATGGCACAGGTTGCACCTTCTCTGCAGCAATAGCTGCAAACCTTGCCCTTGGAAAATCTCCTCTTGAATCAGTCAGGATAGCAAAGGATTTTCTTAATTTTGCCCTGGCAAAGGCATTTTATCCGGGAAAGGGTATGGGTATTTTAATGAATCCCATGTCAGAAAGGCTTTGAAGTGAAGAAAGACACTGTTATCTATCAATGCCAGGCCTGTGGATTTGTCTCACCAAAATGGCTCGGGAAATGTCCTGATTGCGGTCAATGGAATAGCCTTGTTGAGGAAAGGGAGGCAAGGCCCCTGCGGGGGCACAGGCTTTCTGAGATATCCACTCCAAAACCACTTAAGAGCATTTCCCCGATAAAAGAAAAGAGAGCCCTCACAGGGATAAAAGAATTTGACAGGGTTCTTGGAGGTGGCATTGTACCTGGTTCACTGATACTTATAGGAGGTGATCCCGGGATAGGAAAATCCACCCTTCTTCTTCAGGCAATGAATGGAATAATACATTATGGCAATGTCCTTTATGTCTCTGGAGAGGAGTCTCTTGAACAGATAAAGATAAGGTCTGAAAGATTGAATATAACCTCTGAAAAGATACTCCTTCAATCAGAGACATGTCTTGAAGAGATAATTGAGACGGCAAGGAAAATATCACCTGTTGCAATGGTCATTGACTCAATACAGACCATGTATTCACAGGGAATTCCATCAGCACCTGGTTCGGTTGGTCAGGTAAGGGAATGTGCGCAGGAACTTATGTTTTTTGCAAAGAAGACAGGCACATCAGTATTCATAATAGGTCATGTTACAAAAGATGGCTCAATAGCAGGTCCAAGGGTCCTTGAGCATATTGTGGACACAGTGATTTATTTTGAAGGTGAAAAGGGACATTCCTACAGGATTCTAAGGGCTATAAAAAATAGATTTGGCTCCTCTAATGAAATAGGTGTCTTTGAGATGACAGATGAGGGTCTAAAGGAGATAGAAAATCCATCAGAGATATTTCTCTCAGAAAGACCAGAAGGTGCAACAGGCACAGTTGTTACAGCAAGCATAGAGGGCACAAGACCCATACTTCTTGAGTTTCAGGCCCTTGTCTCACCAGCCACCTTCGGTGTACCAAGAAGGACATCCATTGGAGTGGATTACAACAGGGTGAACCTCCTCATTGCTGTGCTTGAGAAAAAGGCAGGCATACACCTTATCGGAATGGATATATTTGTAAATGTTGTTGGTGGTCTCAAGATCCTTGAACCTGCTGCTGACCTTGCTATTGTAACAGCCATGAGTTCATCAGCAAAAGATATTCCTGTTGACCCTCACACAATTGTCTTTGGAGAAATAGGCCTCTCAGGAGAAATAAGGGCGGTAAGCCATGCAGACCTGAGGCTCAAAGAGGCTCAGAAGAGAGCCTTTAAAAGGGCGATAATCCCGAAGGCAAATGCTGAAAGGCTCAAGGGAAATTTCTCCCTGGAGATCATAGGAGTAAAGGAACTAAATGAGGCAATGGAATATCTATTCAGATAGCCTATCTCGAGGATCAGCAAGTGCAGTGAGGAAGTTCTGGAACTCAGAACCCGACTGTGCTGTGCCTTTTTCGTATCTCTATATATCTATGTTCTTCTGTCTTATTTTACTATTATCATCTGGCTGTGCAAAAAAAATACCTCCCCAGCCCCTTCCGGAAATGACACTTAATGAGTATCTTTTTAAGCTTGATTCCATTAAAACAGTAAAATTTCTTTTTTCTATCAGGGTAAACAGACAGGGTGAAGAGATTTCTGGAAATGCCTCCATGTTTATCAATGGAGATGATACTGCTGGTGGCGAGACAGTGCTGAGGGTTTATTCTCTGGGTTTTCTTATCTCTGAGATAAGACTATCTGATGGGAAGATAATTACAGAAGGTAAAAACCTATCTCCTGAAAAGGCCTATTTACTCATTGAGGCACTGCGTTCCTGTCTCCTCTGGTGGAGGATGGAGGAAAGAGAGCTGGAAGAGCAGGATAACCTTATTATTATCAGGAATTCCTGGAGAAAGGTCTATATTGATCAAGATTACATTCCCAGAAGACAGGAAATAGATCTGCCTCAGGTCCCTTCTGTGGTGATAAATTATGAAAGACCTGAGTTTTATCCCTCTGAAGATAAAGAATTTAAAAAGGGAATATGGTTTCCATCATTGATTACAGTAAGGCTTCAGGGCAATGAAATAAGTCTTCATATAAAAAAGATAGTTATAGTACAGAGCAGTAGAGCAGCAGAGCAGCAGTTTGAACTGTTTGAAGAAATGTCTGCTCTGCTGCTCTGCTGCTCTATTAAAAAACTACTTTTGTAAGCCACAGACAAGAATGTCTGTGCTACTGCTCTGTTATTATCGGCAAAATAGGGTAATTCACTACTTTAGCCTATTCAGAATTAAGACCGAGATCTATTGCAACGGTCTTTATTATGGAACCATCAATCTCCTGCTTCTTTCTGAGAAAACCTTCAAGAAGGGCATTATCACAGATAGTATTTATCAGCCTTGGTACTCCCTTTGAATACTTATAGATCAATGTTATAGCATCAGGCGTAAATATTATCCTGTTACTACCTGCCACACTGAGTCTGTGCATGATGTATTCTTTGGCATCTTCTTCTGTGAATGGTCTGAGGGTAATCCTTGTACTTACCCTTTGCTTCAAGGGTTCATCAAGGCTCAGGATCTGGTCCAGATCGGGAAGCCCGAAGAATATAAAATTCACCATCTTCCCATCTGGAAGCTCCATATTGAGAAGTCCCCTGAATTCTTCCATAAGCTCCCTTGTCCTTAACATCTGAACCTCATCAATTAAGACAACAGCAACCTTTCCCTGTTCATTAATCTCAAGAAGTCTCTTATATATCTGACCGAGTATCTCAATCCTGTCGTCCCTGACATCCTGAACACCAAGTTGAAAGGCAAATTTTTTTAAAAGCCAGTCAGAACTTACTGAGGAATGAATCACAACGAGGAGTGCTGCCTCATATCTTGACTCATCAAGTTCTTCCAGCAACCGCCTTGCAAGTGTGGTCTTCCCGGTACCTATATCTCCAATCACAACGGAAAGCCCCTTCTTACCATCTATTGCATGTTTCAATTTTATTATTGCCTCTGTATGCTGTTTGCTTCTGTAGTAGAATCTTGGTTCCACCACATTTGAGAAGGGGTGTTCCTTAAGACCATAATATTTTATATAGTCCATGAAATATTATATCAAAAATAATCTGTAATAAGTAATGTGTCCTCAAACTGCTGATAGAGTAATGGCCGAAATGCCTTTATAAGTGAAGGGGTGAATTTGATTAAAGCAGAGCAGCAGTCCTTGTTAAGGAATAATTTATTTTCCATATTAGCTGCTGCTCTCCCGCACTGGCTTGCTGCATCAGGCATACACATTGTGGGGAATATATTCCTCCCTGCAGATTATAGGATAACCCGAAGGCAATAAAATTATTTATCTAAATATAATTCTCAGGAACAAGCACACCATTGCGACCGACCCCTATCTAATGGAAAGTAGAGATATCTCATAAAATACAAGTGAACTTTTATACCCTGTTCTTTATCCCCTTTATCAAAAACCATATTATAGATAAGCCTATAATTAACCATCCTATTGTTCTTACGGCTAATGCAATCAATTTATCATGCTGAAGCATGCCCATGTCTGAAAGGATCATATTCCAGTCATGCAATCCACCACCAACAAGCGGCAATGACATACTCCTGGCATCTGCAATATACACAGAAATGTTCAAAAGATTCTCACCGATCCAGAAAACACCAAAGGCGGTACCCGGGATATCTCTTTTAATCCAGAAGTTGATAAGGATAACCAGCGGAATAAAAAGCTGCATAAGTGTGCCACCCCATAAACCAATTTTTTCACCCCAGATGCCAAAAAAGAGATGACCGAATTCATGAAATGGAAGATTCACATAATCAAGCAAAAGAAATCTATCTTCATCTATAATTGCATGTATGATAAATAAGGATGCAGCAATAACCCCAGACCATAGGCATATAGTTGATACTGGCTTCCAGGGATTTTCTATATAGTCTTCTGTCAAGTTATCATTCCTTTGAGGGCTTCACAAGCCTTCCGCCTCTTGGAATAACAATTATTCCAGAACGGTCTATATGACATCTGAACCTGTCTTTTTCAGGATCAAAGCCTATCTTCTCACCTTCTCCTATGGTATTAAGCTTATCCACTATCACACGCTTAAGATTGGCACCCTTCTTTATTACTACATCATCCATTATTATGCATTCCTCAATGGTCACCCCATCCTCCACTGTCACACCGCTTCTTACAACAGAGTTTATTATCCTTGCCTTTCCAATCACGCTACCCTCTGCAATAATGCTATTTCTTATATCTCCACGCAATATCTTTGCAGGTGGAAATTCTGAGCTTGAAGGATGAATGGGCCAGAGCCTGTTATTCAGTTCAAATAATGGCCTTTCTCCGAGCATGTCCATATGGGCATTGAAATATGCCTCTATTGTCCCCACATCCCTCCAGTAACCCTTTTCCTCATAATCCCTTGTACCAGGGATTACATTTGTTCCAAAATCATAGGCAAAAACCCTTCCTGTCTCTACAAGATCTGGAATGATATGGGCACCAAAGTCATGCTGTTTTTTCTTCTGGGCCCTGATAAGGGCCTCAACCAGTACATCTTTATTAAATATATAATTCCCCATTGATACATAGGCCATCTCAGGATTCTCAGGCATGGGTGCGGGTTTCCTTGGTTTTTCCTGAAAACCTGTTATGCATCTATTCTCATCACAGATAATCACCCCAAACTGAGAGGCAGTTTCAACAGGAACAGGCCTTGCCGCAACTGTTACAAAGGCATCCTTTTGAAGGTGGAAGTCTATCATCTGCCTTATATCCATCCTGTATATATGGTCAGCTCCGAAGACTATGACGAGTTCAGGATTGAGCTGCTGTATTAAATTAAGGTTCTGAAATACAGCATCAGCAGTTCCCTGAAACCACTCAGGTCCCATCCGCATCTGAGGTGGCACTACTGTTATAAAATGCTCCTTGATAAGAGGAGATATAACCCAGTTTCTCCTGATATGCTCAATCAGTGATTGCGATTTATACTGAACAAGCAGATAGATGGAGTATATATGGGAGTTTATGAAATTGCTCAGCACAAAATCCACTATCCTGTACCTTCCACCAAATGGAACAGATGGCTTTGAACGAAAGGCTGTTAGTGGAAAGAGTCTCTCACCCTTACCACCAGCAAGCACAAAGGCAAGAATCCTCGGATGGGGCATGGTCACTCCTTTAAAACTTTTATTTATTTAAACAAAGGTTTTTATATAAGGTCAAGTTTTCAAATTGTCTTACCTGAAAATCTACATTTTCCTGATTTAAGAAATCTAAAGGAAATACAGGCCTCACAGAATGAAAATATATTCAAGGCAGCGGAAATGTTAATGCTAAGGGAAAAGGCAGCAAATAAAAAAATTGCTCAAAGCTGTATGAAGGCAAGCAAGAAATAAAAGGATTAATCCTTAACCAAATAGCAATTTTTACCTGAAAAAAAGCAATGTCTACTATTTACTTACAGGCTGTAATATGATATTAAAAAAAATAGATAATCTAAATTTCAATTTTTAATAAGAAAAGGAGGTGATATAAGCAAAGGTCATACTGATTTAAGTCTCAAGTACTCTTGATTTTTTCAAGAGCAAATTATCAATCCAAAGAAAGGAGGTTAGAGGATGAATAGACGGGCTTTTGTCTTGGTCTTAACAATTTTGTTTCTTTTACTATCAATCTTTTCAGCCCATTCATGGACACCTCTACCAGTAAAAGATGACCCGTTGGTCAGAATGCCAGGAACACAACCCCCACCTGAAAATAGCCCTGATGTGGAATCAGCAACAAGATGCTTAAACTGTCACGAGGGGTATAACACAGCAATAGAACCCTCCTTTAACTGGAAGGGTTCAATGATGGCCCAGGCAAGTCGTGATTTTCTTTTCTGGGCATGTTTGACCGTAGCAGCACAGGATTCTATTTATGCTATAGGAAGGCCAAATGCAACAGATATTTGCCTCAGGTGTCATTCACCAGATGGCTGGCTTGGAGGCAGATCGGACCCAACAAATGGCTCTGCCTTAAAGGGAACTGATTTTGATGGCGTTTCCTGTGATGCCTGCCACAGCCAATTCGATCCATTTTTCGAGAACACCTATAATGGAATCAGAGAAGGTTCTGACTGGCTGGGATACTGGGACGAAACCAACTTAAGTACCACACCATCTCAAACTGCTGCTCTTGCAACATATCTTGAAGATATGAGACTATCATCGACAATAAAATTGTTTAATGGAAGCCCCTTCTATACTAATAATCAACCACCTTTGACATACCTTGAAAATGGTGCGGGACAGTATTTTATGGACGATAATAGGGCAAAGAGAGGACCTTTTGCTGACGCATCTGCAAGACACCCTATGTATTACAGCAGATATCACAAGTCAAAATATTTTTGTTCAACATGCCATGATGTGTCAAATCCTGTGCTTGCCAATCTCGTACTGGGTGGTGTAGGTGCCAACGAAACAAAGGCCAACTTTATAGGTACACAAAGGACATTGTGGACAGAGACAAATCCTGCTTACAGTTATTTCCATGTGGAAAGGACATTTTCTGAATTCATGCTTTCTGATTATGGTCTTTATGGAGGTGCTCCAGGCATCGGCCCGTTTGCACCAACTCATTTCAAAACATCCAAACCCGGTAATTATATAGCGGCATGTCAGGACTGCCATATGAGAGACGGTAGCGGTCGAGCCTGTTCACAAAAGGACGGTGTTAACAGACCAACAGGAAGCATAGAACATCCAAAGAGTGGTCAGCCTATCCATGACTTGACAGGTGGCAATATATGGGTATCTTATGTTATTGCCAGTGCTGTGTCTGGATCTCCCAATTATGACCCGATTAATTCATCTTTGCTTAACCAAGGTCCATCAGTTTTAACACTTGATTTAACTCAGGGAGTTGGATTGGATCCTGTTGCACTTCTTGCTGGTGTAGATAGAGCAAAACAACAACTCCAAATGGCAGCTTCTATACAAAACCTGCAGTATAACCCTGCAACAGGTACACTTTCGTTCAGAATTCAAAATCAGACGGGGCATAAACTGATATCAGGATTTCCTGAAGGCAGAAGGATGTTTGTAAACATTAAAGTATACAGTTCAGGAAAACTTATTTATGAGGTTAATCCCTATGACTATACCGTAGGAACACTCAAAGGACTTCCCAAAAATTACTCTCCTAACAGTCCTCCTCTTGGACCAAATGAAATATATGTAGACGAGCTTGTTTATGAAGCTAAAATGACAAGTGCTATAACTGGTGAACATGAAAGTTTTCATTTTGCACTGGCTACAGGCAGATATAAAGACAATCGTATACCACCGAAGGGATTCAGGATTGCAGAGGCAGAACAGAGGCTCGTAGAACCATGGTATAAGGGTGTAAAGAGATTAGATTATTTTACACCTGAGGAGTACGCCGGTGGATATGATGAGGTAGCCCTTAATATCCCTCCCGGAGCAGACTATATTGAAGTAACACTTTACTATCAGACTACAAGCAGGGAATACATGGAATTTCTAAGGGATGAGATAAAAGGTACGGGAAATTTGACACTACCTGTAAGTGCCTATATCGTTCAAACAGATCCATGGTTTTCAAAACTCAAGGCATGGGGAGACACCATATGGCAACTCTGGGATCATAATAAAAACATAGAAGGGGCAAAACCTTTTATGATGGCTCAGGCTACTTATGGCACAAGCCAAACCATGTGTGAACTTCCAGGGACACCACAGAATCTTACAGCCACTGGTGGACAAAGAAAAATTACTCTTACCTGGATGCCCGGTAATCCTGCACCTTCGACTGGAGGATACAGAATCTATTATGACCAGGGAGGTAAGAAACAGTATCTTGCAAGTGTTCCAACTGGTATAACAACATACACAGATTCAGGGTTGAAACGTCTGATGACATACTGTTACAGTGTAACAGCTTGGAATGATTGTAATGGAAACGGATCATTTGATGCTGGTATTGATTATGAAAGCAGCCATAGTAATGTAGCCTGTGCTACCACAAAATAAAATTTGTAAATTGGCTCATCTCGGATTATGGTACGAAGGATAAGGATAGGGTAAGATGCCTAAAAGTAGTGCGACAGAGCGACAGAGCTAAAGTAGTGAGTTAGTATGCAAGTAAGTTAGTGAGTTAGTATTTTCTAATTCACTAATTTACTAATTCACTAATTCACTAATCACTAACTCACTTCACCGTTAGGTGTGCTGTCGCACTGTCGCGCTATGGATTTAGAGGGCATAATACCCTTTTAGATGCAACAACTTCAATAGCTATTTTGCTTGCACCATATTCCGTGAATAGCCTAAAAATTAAACCGTAACTCCGCCCGATTTACGTAATATGTATGTTCAATTTTTCCAAAAGTTTCTGTGTCTTGCTCGTTATCTCAGATGTATGCCATGAATCATTGATCTTCACCTTCTTGATTTCTGTTAGATGCATAAGCAGG
>CALJEL010000065.1 GCA_938074335.1 uncultured bacterium
CCCTTGAAAACGAAGCCTTCAAGGCACTGCCTTCCCTGCTTAAGCGGGACTATGGCCTGACAGTAAAAGGAAGGCTTAAAAGAGGTTATTTAACAGACACAACAGGAAGGGCAATTGAGGTAAACATCATAGGAGAGGCAACAAGGAACGGAACGAAGATAATGATAATAGGAGAAGGAAAGGTAAGGTTATCAAAGAGGGAAGTGGATAAGTTCATAGACAGGAGGCTTAAGAGACTGGAGCCTTTATTCAAGCAGATATTCCCTGTGCTTGTGACACACATGATATCTGAGCCTGATGTGGAGGAATATGCGAAGAAAAAAGGCATAGCCCTTTATTATTCCTATGATTTTTAAACTTGCCTTGTTATTTTATGTAAATGCCATGCTGTTTAAGAAATTTTTCTACTTAAGGCACACACCCTGAATTTATCTTTTGCACTCCTTTGTAACAATCCATCTGAGTCTACAGGGTCTGTCAGGCATAGTAGCTTGCGGGTGCAGGTGTGTTAAAATGCTTTATGAATATTCTCTACAGGCAGATCTATAAGGAACTGTTCTTTTATCTCATCCTCGGGGTATTTGTAATTAATACCCTGCTGATGGTTGAAAAGCTCATAAGGGTTTCAAAGGTGCTTGCAGGTGTTGCAGGGCCTCTTGATATGGTAAGGATAATCCTGCTCATACAACCCCAGATGCTCATGATGACCCTACCGATTGCCTTTCTGTTTGCAATTCTTCTTGTCTATGGAAGACTCAATATGGACAATGAGCTTCTTGCCCTGTCTGCCTCAGGTGTGAGTCTCAGGAAGGCATCGATGCCATGCCTGAGGATGGGGATTGTGCTCATGGTATTTGCCCTGCTTGTAAGTGTCATTGTAGCACCTTATGGAAATAAAAGACTGAGGAAGGAGGTCAATCATCTGATAAAGACAGGCATATCCAAAAAGATTGAGGAGGAGACCTTCACTGACCTTGGTAATATGATCATTTATACAGGAAGGAAGGAGCAAGAGGTCCTGAAAGATGTCTTTGTGTATATAAAGTCAAAAGAAGCGGTGATAACTGCAAAAAGGGCCTTTGTAAGGACTGATCCATCAGGGCTCATCATGGAGCTTCAGGATGGCTTTATGAGTATTGTAAGGGAAGACAGAAAAACCGATATATATTTTGGAAGGTATAAGCTCTCGGGTATGATTACAATTAAGGGTCTGTCAAAAAAGGCTGGTGAACTCATGCCACATGAATTACTCAGTGAGGCAAAGGAGGTTGATCAAAAAAGAGCCCTTTCATATATCATGGAGTTTTATAGAAGATTGACCTATCCACTCCTGAGTATTGTCACAGGGCTTATGGGGCCATGGCTAAGTCTCCTTGCTGGAAGGACAGGAAGACTCGCTGGCCTCAGCACAGGTGTCCTGTTCTTTGTGGTTTATTACATAGTGTCTGTTTATCTTGAAGGCCTTGTTGAGGCAGGACAAATGGCTCCAGAAATCGGCATGCTGTTGCCTGCCTGTATGGGGCTTGCAGGAGGAATAATAGTTTTTATGAGAACAGGTAAGAGATGATCATTAAAAGGTATCTCTTAAAGGCATTCCTGAAGGTCTTTTTTATCCTCTTTGCTGGCATGAACCTGCTCATCGCTATTGCAGGTCTTGTGGAACGCTATCCTGACATCTCGGAGTTTAACCCTCCTTTTTATAAGGTAGCCCTTTATCTTTTTTATACAATGCCAGCTTCTGGTGGATACCTCCTTCCGATGCTTACCCTGCTTTCAGTAATATATACACTGGGTCAGGCATCAAGGCACAGAGAGATATTGATAATATCAGCCTCAGGAGGAAGACTGAGGGATGTATTTAAACCCTTTGTCACTACAGGGATGGTGATTACCATTGTCAGTGCTGTCTTTACCAATACAGTCATACCTGAGTCAAAAAGACTTTCAAGGCATGCCCTGGAGGAGATAACCAGAGAGCCAAGGGCAAAAGGGGTGATGGAGACAGCTCAGGGTATATGGTTTCGTTCAGGGAATCAAATAATAAGGATTGGGATTTATGAACCCCATGCCTCGCAGGCGAGGGAGATTGGTATCTATGAGATAAATAATGGTTCTCTCATAAAAAGGATTGAGGCACGGGAAGGTCTTCTTAAAGAAGATGAATGGGATCTTAAGGGGGTCAGGATCTATAATTTCAGGGATAGTGACAGGCCTTTTTTACATTATGATAGCTACAGGCTTAAGAGCTCAAAATACAGCCTGAGGCTGCTCAGGGCAGAGGTAGCCCCTGAGGAGATGGACTCCTCAAGGCTCTGGAAATACATTAGGGCACTGAAAAAATCTGGCCTGAGGAATATAAAGGTGCTGGCAGATTTTAATCTCAGGCTGAGCCTTCCACTTGCATGCCTAAGTATGATGCTTACAGGTGTTTATCTCAGCACAATAAGAAGCCTGTCAGGTCCTGCTGGAGCAGGGATAGGGATAGTGATAAGTGTTGTCTTCTGGTTTGCAACTACCTTTATGATGAGCCTTGGATATTCTGGGGTGCTACCAGCCTGGATAGCACCATGGATAACACCCCTTTTAACTTCAGGGATAGGGATTTATTTATATGGAAGGATTGAGTAGGGCTGTACTTCTTAAGCCACAAATCTCAGATTATTCCGAAGAATTCAGGTAAGGAGCTCATTGCCCGGGGTATTCTGAATGGATATTATGCCTATTGTCCTGAACTTGAAGGATGTCAATCGCAGGGCGATTCTCTGAAAGAAGTAGCTGGTAGCCGCAAGCTTTAGCTTGCGTTTTTTGTATTTCCACCATTTATCGCAGGCTGGAAGCCTGCGGCTA
>CALJEL010000066.1 GCA_938074335.1 uncultured bacterium
CTGTTAAACTTAGTTCAGTGATTTCTTTCACTGACATGGGTGTGTCCTCCTTTCTTTAAAAAGTTTAATTAAATTAAATCAATGGAGGATACACCCTTTTGTCTTAATTTTTCAATTTACACAGAAAATTTTACACTACCATTCTATAAGGGCAGGTAATGAGCACTTGACATGCTCTATTTTTTTGCTATAATTAAAGATAGGTATCTAAATATACACTTAAAGGGAGAAAAGGGGGCATTGAAGCGGAGGGTTGTAATAACAGGTCTGGGGGTTGTTTCTTCAATAGGAATAGGATGGAGGGATTTCTGGAAAGGCCTTCTGGAGGGCAGGTCTGGTATCAGTCCTGTTGAGGCATTTGATACATCAAAATATTGCACCCATAATGGGGGTGAAGTGAAAAACTTCAAACCCGAGGAGTTTATTCCAGGAGAGAGACTTTCGCTTTTAAACCGCACCAGTCAAATGGCAATCGCAGCGTCCTTATCAGCCATAAATGATGCAGGTTTAGGGGATGAAATTAATAAATATAAAGTAACCGTTTCATTTGGAACAACTCTTGGAGATGCCCAAACCGTAGAACCTCTGGACGAGTATATACTAAATAGTAGCTTAATTCCTAAAAATATTTGTTATCAAATACCAACTCATTCTTCACCTTCCAATATTGCAAGGTTTTTGAATCTTAAAAATTCTATATTTATGTTTTCTACAGCCTGTGCAGCCGGAAATTATGCTATAGCCTATGGATATGATTTGATCAGACTTAATAAGGCTGATATTGTGATTGCAGGTGCATCGGACGCAATGTCAAGAATTGAATTTACAGGCTTTAATCAGTTTAATGCAGTTGCACCTGAAAGATGTCAACCTTTTGATAAGAATAGAAAAGGCATGATGCTCGCTGAGGGATGTGGGGTGTTAATCTTAGAAGCTCTTGATTCTGCAATTAAGCGAAATGCTAGAATTTATGCTGAGATAATAGGCTATGGCCTTAGCTGTGACGCTCACCACATGACCACACCTACTATAGACGGTATTGCAGCCTGTATGAAAAAGGCAATGAAAGAAGCAAATATAGGTATAAATGATGTAGACTATATATGTGCCCATGGCACAGGTACGCTCATGAATGATAAAAATGAATGCGCTGCCATAAAAGAGGTTTTCGGCCCAAGGTATAAAGAGATACCTGTCAGTTCTATCAAATCCATGCTTGGCCATACAATGGGTGCTGCCTCTGCACTTGAGGCTATAGCCTGTGCACTTGTGGTAAAAAACGACATCATACCACCAACTATTAATTATGAAACTCCTGATCCCGAGTGCGATATAGACTGTGTGCCTAATAAGGCAAGAGAACACAGGGTGAACATTGCATTGAATAATTCCTATGCCTTTGGTGGAAACAATGCTTGCCTTGTAATAAAAAAATATATTAATTAAAAAGGAGGGAGAGGGTGACAGAAAGAGAGATTGAAAAAGAAATTAAAGGCATTATAGCAGATGTATCAGGCTTTGATGAAAGTGAGATAACACCTGAGAAAGACTTTTTTAAAGACCTGGAGATTGATTCAGTGAAAGCCATTGAGATTACAGTAGCAATTGAAAAAAAATTTAAGATTGCGGTCAGAGATGAAGATGTACCAAATATTACAAATATCAAACAGGCTACAGAATTAGTAAAAAAACTTCTTGAGCGTAAAGAAGAAATACCTGCAAGAAGAGCAAAAGAAATCAGATTAATTGATGAAAGCACAATCCATTGAGCTATGAGTAACTCAGCTTATGATGCAATCATAATCGGTGCTGGTATTGGTGGCCTTGTCTGTGGCTGCTACCTTGCAAAGGCTGGCATGAAGGTGCTTATCTGCGAACAACATAACAAACCTGGTGGATATTGCACATCATTTAAGAGACAGGGGTTCACATTTGATGCAGCAGCACATGCCATAGGTGGATATTGTAAGGGATATATTAAAAAAATTTTCCAAGATTTAGATTTAGATATTAAATTACAAAAAATTGATCCATCAGATATAATAATTTTGCCTGACAAAAGGCAAGTTGCATTTTGGTCATCTTTAGAAAGAACGATAATAGAATTTCAATCATTATTTTCAGATGAAGTAGAAAATATAAAAAAATTTTTTGATTTTTTGGCAAGTAGTAATACCAACACTTTAATTTCATTGCGAAACAAAACCTTTCTAACACTGCTGAATTCATATTTTAAAAATGATGACCTAAAAAATGTCATTTCATTTCCATTGTTGGGAAATAGTAGTTTGCCACCTTCCCAGCTATCTGCCTTTATGGGAGTTAAAATATTTCAAGAATTTTTATTAGATGGTGGTTATTATACTCAAGCTGGTTTTATTCAAAATTTTACTGACCATTTGGTCAAAAAGTTTCATCATTTTAAAGGTGAACTCCGTTTATCTACGAAGGTAAAACAAATAAAGATAATCAAAGGCGTTGCAGCTGGGGTTATACTCGAAAATGGAGAATATTTAATAGCAAAACACATTATTTCTAATTGTGATGCTACTCAAACTTTTTTAAAACTGATTTCATCAAAAAATTTACCTGAAACATTTTTTTATAAATTAAAAAAAATGGTCCCGTCATCTTCTGGATTTATGGCTTATGTAGGATTAAAAGAAGATTTTTTTACAAGTTACAACTCAAAGTTTCTGCAGGGTAGTAATATTTGGGTTATGAGACAAAAAAATATTGAAGAGGCATATAAAAATTTTAAAAATCAACTTATAAATCCATGTGGCTATGTAGTTCATATTTCTAAAAAAAACAAAACATTATTCGCATTTATGAATTATCCATATCGAAAAAAAATATACTGGAAAAAAAATAAATATAATATTTTAAGTGTTTTTTTGAAAGAAATTGAGCAAGATTTATTTCCAAATTTTGCAGATTATATTGTATATAAAGACGCCGCAACACCTCATACTCTAAAAAGATTTACTTCCAATTACAAAGGTGCTACATTTGGATGGGCTAGTTCGCCCTCACAATTAATTGATCCTGATTTTCATAGGCCAAATTTTATTCAGAACTTCTATCTAGTAGGGCATTGGTCCACTTATGGTATCGGTATTCCTGGAGTAGCATATGTTGCATATGCTACCGCACACTTAATTTTAAGGAGGCGAGTAAATGACCGATAAAAAAGTTTATATAGAACAGGAAAGAATTAAGTTATTTCAATTTTGGGGTAATATAGTCTTAGGTGCTGGAGCTGTTTGTGTTCTCGCTTTAAGCATTTTAGATTATTTTGTTACTCCGGAGCAATTTGGCAAATTTGTAATGTTTAGAATTCCTGTTGCTATTTTACTATTCATTCTTTATTTTTTAAATAAATATACCAGTAAAAAAATACACCAAATTTTAATTTTTACAGTAGGTACAGCAACCGTTGCGATTATGGTTGAATTAATGATTTTTAATCTTGGAGGTCATCAATCTACTTATTATGTAGGCATGATAATTATATATACATTTGTATTAGGTTTTTTGCCTTTATTTTCTTTTAAATTAGTGACCTTTTTTGCCATTATGATTTATAGCATATATTTATTTCCAATCTTGATTTTTGATACACCTATCTCAAATGTTAAAATTTTTATGAATAATAATATCTTTTTAATTGCGGTAGGAATCATTGCTGTATTATGGCGATATCATAATGATAAACTTTTAATACATAAGCTTTCCCTTGAATATGACCTTGCAAGAGAAAAGGAACGTTTAAAAGAATATTCAGATAAGCTTGAGGAATATTCTCATCGTCTCGAAGATATGGTTGCTGAGAGGACAAAGGAGCTTGTAGCAGCCAATAAGAAGTATGCGGCACTCTTTGAGCATGCTAATGATGGTGTACTTATTATTGATATAAGCGGGAAAATCATTGATGTCAATCATAAATTCTGTGAGCTCTTTGGAATGGATAAATCGCAATTGATCGGAATTCATTTCTGGAATCTGGAGCATGAAAGAGATGACGCTGTTAAATTAAAGAGGTTTGAAAAGCTTCTGAGTGGAAAATCTGTTACCTATGAGACCCAGTATGTAGCATCTGAAGACAAAAAGATATTTCTTGATGTCAGTTCAAGGATGATAGAGGTTGAAGGTGAGAAGTTCATCCAGTCTCTTTACAGGGATGTAACAGAAAAAAAACTCCTTCAGGAACAGCTCCTTCAGGCTCAGAAGATGGAATCCATAGGCATTCTGGCAAGTGGGGTCGCCCATGATTTCAACAATCTCCTGACAGCTTCTCTTGGCCATATTGAGTTACTTTTACAATTTGGTGGACTTGATGAGACTCTTAAGGAAAAGATGAAGACAATAGAGAACTCCATAAGAAAGGCCGGAATTCTTGTATCTAAACTGCTCAGCTTTGCAAGAAAAGAGGAACCCACCTTTGCACCTGTAAACATGAACCAGGTTGTAAGGGATGCTGTTGAGATGGTGGAAAAGGTTGGTGTAAAAAAGAAGGTTGATTTTAAAATAGAGATTGACAGTGCCATTGATCTTGTAAATGGAGACTGTAATCAGCTTGAGCAGATGCTCATGAATTTGCTTGTGAATGCTATTGATGCAATGCCTCATGGCGGTACCCTTACAATTAAGACATCAAATCTCAGGATCAAACAAAAATCCTTTTTCCCTACCTCTCTACTTGAACCAGGTGATTATGTGGTACTTACTGTTTCTGATACGGGCACAGGTATCCCGGAGCACATTAAAGATAAGATATTTGAGCCATTTTTTACCACAAAGGAAAAAGGCAAAGGCACAGGACTCGGTCTTCCCATGGTCTATGGAATTGTAAAGGCTCATAATGGGTTGATTAATTTAATATCAGAAGAGGGTAGGGGTACCACTTTTGAGATATTTTTCCCTGCCTGTGGGACCTCTGTAGAGTTTCCTGAGAGATCTATAATTATATCAACACCCAGGCTTCATAACATAATGCTTGTTGATGATGAAAGGGATGTACTTAACAGTCTTAAGGAATTTCTTGAAAAAAATGGTTATAGGGTCTTTGCCACTGACAATCCTGCCTATGCAGCTGACATTTTTACAGATATACATGGAAGTATAGACCTTGTTATCACAGACCTTTCCATGCCCCTTTATGATGGTATAGACCTTATATCAAGGATAAAGAACATATCACCTTCGGTAAAGGTGATTACCATTTCTGCCCATGAACATAGATTAAATGAGTTAAGAGCCCTTAATGTTGATGGGTTCTTAAAAAAGCCCTTCGAAACAAATAATCTCCTCAATATGATTAGAAATATCTTAAGCCAAAATAGTATAATATAAATGTGTCTCAGAAGTTCTTTTATATAGAAACCCGTGGATGCCAGATGAATTTCCATGATTCTGAAAAGATCATGGGAATTCTGAAGAGAGAGGGTTATTTACCCACTGATGAACCCAAAAAAGCTGACCTCATAATCTTCAATACCTGCAGTATCAGAAAAAAGCCTGAGGAAAAACTTTTCAGCAGCCTCGGAAGGCTTAAATCCCTCAAAAGACAGAAACCCTCATTAAAAATTGCTGTTTGTGGCTGTATTGCTCAGCAAAAGGGTGAAGAGCTTTTCAAACGAGCCCCTCATATAGATTATATCTTTGGTCCTCAGAATATCGGTAAACTTTCTTCAATCCTTTCCTTAGAGAGGGGGGTCTTTATCAGGGAGAATCCAGAGATACAATATGAAGAACTTCCTGCAGATAGGGTTGATGGTATAAGGGCTTCTGTAACAGTAATGTATGGATGCAATAATTTCTGTTCTTACTGTGTTGTGCCCTATACAAGGGGAAGGGAGGTGAGCAGGCCTCTTGATAGGATTATCAGTGAAATCAGTGAACTGGTAGACCAGGGTTACAAAGAGATACAGCTCCTCGGTCAGAATGTGAATTCCTACCGGGACGGCGAATTGGATTTTTCTGATCTTCTAAGAAAGATTAATAATATCCAAGGTATTGAAAGGATAAGATTTATAACCTCCCATCCAAGAGACCTTACAGAAAAACTAATTAAGACCATGGCTGAACTTGAAAAGGTCTGTGAGCATATTCATCTACCCATTCAGTCTGGTTCTGACAGGATTCTAAGTCTTATGAATAGAGGATATTCCTACGAAGAATATAAAGGAAAGGTTGAACTTTTAAGAACTCTTATCCCTGATATTGCAATAACCACTGATATAATAGCCGGATTTCCTTCTGAGACAGAGGAGGACCACTATTGCACCATAAGGGCACTTGAGGAGATGCAGTATGATGGAATATTTGCCTTTAAATACTCTCCGAGGCCAGGAACAAAGGCAGCAGAAATGCCTGAACAGATACCTGAGGAGATTAAATCAAGGAGACTTTCAGAAATACTTAAACTCCAGGATGCTATAACCCTCAGGAAAAATGCAGGATTAATTGGAACTATTCAAGAGGTCTTAATAGAAGGAAGGGCTGAAACAGGTCACTCTACTGGAAGGACAAGGACAAATAAGATTGTCCTCTTTAATAAAGACATTCCCCCAGGTTCAATAGTAAAAGCAAGGATTATCCAGGCAAGGATTCACAGTCTTCTGGCTGAACCTCTATGAGATTTTCTATACTCACACTTGGATGCAAGACCAATCAGGCTGAAAGCGAATACCTTCTTTCAGGTTTGCTTGAAAAGGGATATAAAGAAGTTGGACTTCAGGAGAGGCCTGAGATCTGCATTATAAATACCTGCACAGTTACAGCAAAAACTGACTATCAGTCAAGGCAGCTTATAAGAAGGGCCCTCAGAGCTGGTGCAAGGGTAATTGTTACAGGCTGTTATGCCCATAGGGCATCAGAGGAAATAAGAAAGATCAGCCATGAGTGTATTATTATACCTAATGATAAAAAGAATAGTATTTTCAGTATGTTAGGTTATACAACTTCAAGTAACTTATTATATCAACCCTATCACTCAAGGCCCATCGTAAAAATACAGGATGGTTGTAATAAGAGGTGTTCCTACTGCATAATTCCAACTGTAAGGGGAAGGTCCAGGTCAAGAGAACCTTACGAGATAATAAATGAAATAAGGGGACTTGAAGACAGAGGTTATAATGAGGTTGTCCTGACAGGAATTAATATGGGTTCTTATGGGCTTGACCTGAGACCTCCATTAAAACTTGAAGACTTGCTTGAAGAAATAATCGGTGTTACAAAAAAAATAAGGATCAGGCTTAGTTCACTTGGTATAAAAGAGGTTTCTTCAAGACTCATAGGATTAATCAAAGGATCAGGCAGGATCTGCAGGCATATTCATCTATCACTTCAAAGCGGAGATGATAATATCCTGAAATTAATGAATAGAACCTATAATGCTGAAGACTTTATCAGGCTTGTGGATGATTTAAAAACCAGCATAGAGGATATAAACATAGGTGTTGATGTGATTGTCGGTTTTCCTGGAGAAAGAGACAGCAATTTTGAAAATACTTACAGGGTTATTGAAAAGGCAGCTATTGGTTATCTCCATATATTTCCTTACTCCAAAAGACCAGGCACTCCGGCTGCAGAAATGCCAGAACAGGTCGATAGCAAGGTTAAAGCACACCGCCTCGAGCTACTAAAGAATCTTGATAAAGAATTAAGAAGTTCCTTTAAGGCTTCACAGATTGGCAAACTGCACCAGATAGTTGTTGAAAAGATTGAAGATGGCATTATTAAAGGTAAGACTGATAATTATCTTGATGTATCAGTATTAAATAAGGGCTTAAATATAAATAAGGCTGATAGACTGGAGGTTATTATTAAAGAAAAGTTAACTAATGAAGACCTGATAGGAGAGGCTTTATTTACTCTATAACCCTTTGAAGTTTCTCTATTTTTAACCTGCATACCTTTTGAGCATAACCAGAAAAAAGACTTATTTTTCAAAGAATTATCCATTATTTTTACAAACTTATTAACATCTTATAAACAGGTGGTGTTTAATATATTATGTCTGATAAGAAATATTATGTTAAATTTTTTTAAAATCAAAAAAGAATACTATTCTTCCTGAGATTTCTTAATTGAAGCCTTTTTTACCCTCTCCCTTGCAATGGCTATTTTACCCGTCCTGACGATCTCCTTTATCCTGAAGGGTTTCATCAGTTCTATGAATGCTTCTATCTTCTTTTCATCCCCTGTTATTTCAATGGTATATGTTAAGGGACTGGAATCAACAACCCTTCCCCTGAATATCTCAGCAAGCCTAAGCACCTCTGCCTTATCTTCCTGTTTTGGTGGAGCAACCTTTAGCAGGATCATCTCTCTTTCTACATGGTCAAATTCCGTAAGGTCAACCACCTTTATTACATCAATAAGTTTATTGAGCTGTTTGGTGATCTGCTCAATTATCTGGTCATCTCCACTGGTAACTATAGTCATTATAGAGACACTCGGGTCAATGGTCTCACCTACAGAAAGGCTTTCTATGTTATAGCCCCTGCCACTGAAGAGGCCGGCAATCCTTGAAAGAACCCCGAATTTGTTCTCCACCAGTAAAGAAATAGTATGTCTCATTTTACTACCTTCAGTTTTTTCTCCTTCTTTTCTTCACCAAATATCATCTCATCAATAGAGGCTCCTGCTGGAACCATTGGAAATACCTTTTCCTTCCAGTCCACAATAAAGTCCATAAAAACAGGCATCTTTACCTTAAAAGCCTCCCTTAATACTGGCTCCACCTCTGAAGGTTTTGTTGCCCTGAGTCCTACGGCTCCATAAGCCTCAGCAACCTTGACAAAATCAGGAGCTACATCAAGATAGGTATGGGAATAGCGCTCCCCAAAAAATAGTTCCTGCCACTGCCTGACCATGCCCAGATACCTGTTATTTAAGATGGCTACCTTTACAGGAAGCTTATTTAATACTGCAGTTGCAAGCTCCTGGATATTCATCTGAATGCTTCCATCTCCAGCAATATCTATCACGAGTTTATTTGGATGGGCAAGCTGAGCACCTATTGCTGCAGGGAAACCAAATCCCATCGTACCAAGACCCCCTGAGGTTATGAAGGTTCTTGGCCGATCAAATTTAAAGAACTGGGCAGCCCACATCTGATTCTGACCTACTTCAGTTGTTACGATGGCGTCTCCGCCTGTGAGTTCGTAAATCTTTTCAACCACATATTGCGGTTTGATTACCTCAGTACTATGCTCATAGGAAAGAGGTCTCTCTGCCTTCCATGCCTCTACCTGTTTGAGCCAGGCCTTTCTAACCTCGCTCCACTGACCTTTTATTTCCTCTTTGAGGATTTTGTTAAGAACGGTTAAAACTCTTTTAAGGTCACCCACTACAGGTATATCTACTCTGACGCTCTTTCTTATCGAGGTAGGGTCTATATCCACATGGATAATCCTGGCATGTGGTGCAAAGGTGCTTACCTTACCTGTAACCCTATCATCAAACCTGATACCAAGCCCTATAATAAGATCTGAGTTCTGCACAGCCATATTGGCACAATAGGTACCGTGCATTCCCAGCATACCCATAAAAAGTTTGTGGGTGCCAGGGAATCCACCAAGACCCATAAGTGTATTTGCCACAGGTATATGATTATGCTCTGCGAGCTCTCTTAATTCCTTGCTTGCACCTGATATGATAATGCCTCCGCCTGCAATTATAACAGGCCTTTTTGATCTGGCTATCTCATGAGCAGCCTGATTTATCATCCATTTGTTACCCTCATATTTTGGATTATAGCTTCTTATCTTAACCTCTTCGGGCCATATAAAATCAGCCTTTCCTGCTGTTACATCCTTTGGAAGATCAATTAGAACTGGTCCGGGCCTTCCTGTGGATGCAATATAAAAGGCCTCCCTTATTACCCGGGCAAGGTCTTCAGTTTTTTTAACGAGATAGTTATATTTTGTACAGGGCCTTGTGATACCAACTATATCAGCTTCCTGAAAGGCATCATTCCCTATGAGGGCTGTAGGGACCTGGCCTGTAAGGACTATCAGTGGCACAGAGTCCATATAAGCAGTTGCTATTCCTGTAACTGTATTGGTAGCACCAGGACCAGAGGTAACGAGTACTACCCCTGGTTTTCCTGTTGACCTTGCATAGCCATCTGCTGCATGGACTGCACCCTGCTCGTGCCTTGTGAGAATAAGCTGGATATCCTTGTCCTGGTAGAGATAATCAAAGATATTTAACACCACCCCACCAGGATACCCAAAGATATGCTTTACCCCTTCTCTTTTAAGACATTCTATTACTATCTCTGCACCTGTTAGTTTTGTCATATTTTATTATTTTAATTTATTTGCCTCATACGAGTAAATAGGTATCCGTAATCTGCCAATAGAAATTTATAATAAACCTTCATTAAAAACTGGCAGGCTGCCCATATTTCGGGGTTCACTGGGTGAAGCTTGTCTTCAGTCCATGCTCTAAAGGCAATCCTAACACCCCAGAAAATCTAACGATTTTCTGGGGACCCCGCCTGCGACACCTTAATAGAGCAGTAGAGCAGCAGAGCAACAGAGCAGCAGTTAAATAATAATAAGAAAAAACTTTCTCAATAAAAACTGCTGGTCTACTGCACTACTGCTCTGCTGGTCTAAGAAGACCTTGAGGCAGACTGACAGTTTTTTAAGTGGCAAAATAAAGAGGTAATATATATTTAAACTAATGAATTATAAAGGTCTTACAATAAAGCCCATGCTTGCCCTAACCTCAAGTCCTTTTGATTCTAATAAACATCTCTTTGAACTCAAATGGGATGGTACAAGATGTATTGCCTTTATTGATAGGTATGGTATAAGACTCCAGAACAGGCGTCTCATGGATATATCTTACAGATATCCAGAATTTAAAGACCTTAAAGGTTTAATAAAAGGCGGGTCTGCTGTTCTGGATGGAGAAATAGTGATTCTCTATAAAGGTAGACCAGATTTTGAAAGACTTCAACAAAGGGAACAGACAGAGGACAGATTCAGGATAAAGCTCCTTTCAGAGATTATGCCAGCCACATATGTAGTATTTGATATCCTTTATCTAAGAGATAAATCCTTAATGGCTCTTCCACTTATCAACCGAAAAGACATATTGAATGAAAACCTGTCTCCTTCTGAACATATTATACTCTCTCAATATTATGAAAGAGGTACAGAGCTTTATAATTTAGCCCTTAAAAAGGGCTTTGAGGGCATAATGGCAAAGGCCAAAGAAAGCCCTTATTTACAGGGAAAGAGATCTCCTTACTGGCTTAAAATTAAAAAATTTAATGACATTGATGCTGTAGTATGCGGTATTATGAAAGGAAAAGTAGAAACCCTTCCTGTAGGTTCTTTGATACTCGGTCTGTATAAAAGGGGTAAACTTATCCATATAGGTCAGGTCGGGACAGGATTTAATGAAAAGCAAATCCAGCATCTGCTAAAGATATCAGAAAAACTCCGCATATCAAAAACTCCATTTAAAGTAATACCTTCTTTAAAAAGAGAAGTTCAATGGCTCAGACCAGAGATTGTAGTAAGGGTCAGGTTCCTTGAATGGACTAAGGATAAGAAATTGAGATCACCTGTTTTCCTGAACTTCAGATTTGACAAATCACCTGCTGAATGTGAGCTTGAAGATTAAACAGCCTTCTTTTTTCGTTCAAGGCTCTTTTTAAGGGCATCCATAAGATCAACTACCTTTTCAACTTCCTTTTTTGGTGCTATCTTTATCTCTTTTCCTGCTATCTTTGATTTTATTATCTTCATTACTTCTTCTCTGTATTCATCTCTGTAATCATTTATATTAAATTTTCCAGTGTAATGTCTTAGTAGTTCCTCAGCAAGTTCTATCTCCTTTTCATCAAGATGAATCCTCTCAGGTATGTTTAAAAAATCAGGTTTAATAATCTCATCAGCATAAAAAAGTGACTGTACTGTAAGGGTATCATTAAATATTCTTAAAATTCCTATATGTTGCCTTTCCCTGAGGACAAATCTAACAACCCCTACCTTTGCGGTCTTTTTCATTACAGTTCTTAGCAGGGCATAAGCCCTTTCAGCACCTTCTGCTGGCTGAAGATAATAGGACTTTTCAAGATATACTGGGTCGATCTCCTTGAGATCCACAAATTTCAATATCTCTATATTTTTAACATCTTTATAAGGAAATTCTATTTCATCCTCTGTGAGGATAACAAACTTCCCCTTTTCATATTCATAGCCTCTTACTATATCCTCATTTTCAAGATGGATATTACAGGTGGGGCAATGTTTTTCATAGTGTATAGGTGTTGAGCACTTTTTATGAAGAAGATGGAAGGATATATCTGACCTGTGAATTGCTCCATAAAGTTTTATAGGTATGCTCACAAGGCCAAAGGTTATGTTCCCGCTCCAGAGTGCCTTCATATTTAATGATAACTCATTTCTAAAAAGACTTCAATAATACCTGTCAGGACTTAAAATGAAGAAACTTCTTTAAAAATCCCTCCTTCTGTCCTATAAAATGGAGAAACTTATCTTTGTAAAGTATAAGTGGCGTGCCAGATGATTTCACCACACTTGGCGGAAGTTTATTCTTGAGCTGTTCAGCATCCTTCGGTTCATAAATACTCTTCAGGTCAATGACGAGATAATGCCCTTCCCTGTCCTTCATCTCTTTGAATTCTGCCTTCCTTGTAAGATAAAAGGCCTGCCATTCTATACTTCCGATCTTGTAATAGTCACCACAGGGTTTTAGGCTGATAAAATCAGGTATGCTGAGTCCAGCCTTATTGAAAAAGTCAATAAATATCTTTCTGGAAAGGTAAAGGGGATCCTCCATTTTTAGAAAATCTTCTTCGGTCATCCTTTTCAGGAATTCCTTCAGGAAATATCTAAAAAGCCGGTCATCTAAGGTACCGACCTTTTCTTCAAAATATCTTTCAGCCTTCTGTTTTAATGCCCTGTCTTCAGAAAAGGGTGAACCGAAGTGAAGGTAATATATCCTTCTTATGACCTGACTTTCAGCACTGAATCCTATATTTGATGTCCCTATAAAACAGGGATGGGGATCTGTGAGGGTATTGGTCAGGCTTTTTATGAGTCGCTCACCCTCACCTTTGAAAAAATTATCATATATCTCATCAACTAAAATGGGAAATATATTTGTTGTATTGAAGAGATCATAGATGATCCTCTGGCTTCTGGTATAAATATCCCTGTAATTGAAGACCTCAAAATTATTTCCGAGGAGTTTATTGATAAAAAGAAGCAGCTTTGTCTTACCCGTATTTGCAAGCCCTCCGAGGATAAGGACTATTGGAATCTCTGCAACCTTCTCATCTCCCTTTTCCTTTTTCACTGTCTTTCTTATCAAATATATAAATGGTGATGTAAAGGCAAAGAGTATTGCCTCAAAGACCCTTTTGAGAACCTCCCTGTCTTTATGATCAGCAAATTCCCAGTAAGAGTTCACAAAGTTAACGATCTTCTCAAGATGGGATCTCAATTCCTCACCATCAATTGAAATGGTATAGGGGATGGCAGTATCGCCCTGTTTGATATAAAACTCTGAATAAGCAGGATTGAAATGGAGAAAGCTTCTTTTATCAATGAATTCCTGTGTCTTTCTGTGAGAAAAGGAGACTATCTCCTTTAATTTTTCCCTGAGCGAATGGAGTCTCTCCCTCGGTTCAAAGGAATAGCCATCTTTTGTCTTTTTTGTCACATGTTCCACAACCCTCTCTATCCTCTCAATCTCCATAATCTTCTCCTCAAGCCTTTCCTTCTCCTCAATAACATCTATAACGAGACTTGAAGCATTATCTACAATGATTCTCTCCTTATCTATCTTTTCAATTAAAAGCTCTGCCTTATCTTCAGGTGTATAGATTAGGATGTTATCGGCCCTTAGAATAAGAGATTTAATCTTCTTCCTTGTCCTCTCACTTAAAAAATCAAGAGAGTTCTGGTATATCTCATCAAATCTTTTTAGATAAACCTCACAGAAAAGAGGATTGTAGGAGCTGTCATATACCACAAGCTCCTCAAACTGGCCCTTGTTACCAAAGGCAGATGCAGTAAAATTGGCAGAGCCAACCATCACCCTCAAATCACCGTTGTTATTTTTAAGGATATAAAGCTTTGAATGGATTCTCTCGGTAGATTTCATGTACCTGAGCTCTATTCTTCCTTCTTCAAGGCCCTTAAGGATTTCAGAATCAGATTCTACAGGAGAGATAAATCTTTCCTCTCTTAGAGGATCAAGCTGATAAAACTCCCTTGCCGTCTCCTCTTCACCAAGAATGGCTATGACCTTTTTAAACCCCTTTATCTTATCAAAGAAGAAATCAGGGTTAGATACATAGGTTATGAGCCTGAGCTCATCAAAATCTTGAGAAGACATGAGGCAGAAAGGGTCACCCTGAAAAATCTTATCATTATGTACAATATAAAGATAGGTGGTCTTTGAACTGAAAAGATCCATAGTTCTATTATATCCAGATTCTTTGAAGATTTGTTAAAAATTTATCTGCATTTCTCTTCTACTATAAGGGATACCACCTTATTTCACGAGGCACATTTAGAAAAGTCAGCTATCAAAAGCATGGTCTTCCAGATGTAAGAAAGAAGATTCAATCTGTTATTTTTAATCCTCTCATCTTTGTCCATCACAAGCACATTGTCAAAAAAACTGTTTATCTCTGGAATAAGTGATGAAAGCTTCCTCAAAGAGGAGGTAAAATCCTTACGGTGGAGGAGTTCTTTAATCTCAGATTCAACCTCTCTTATCCTTTCAAACAAACTCCTTTCATGGGAACTCATAATAAGGGTCTCATCAATAAGGGGCTCTGGATTGTAAGATTTTGAAAGGATGTTAAATACCCTCTTGGCTGCAAGGATAAATTCAGGATAAAAGGTCTCCTTTTTAAAATCCTCCAGTGCCTTAAGCCTTTCAATGACCTCATTAAGCGGCAGTCTTGAAAGATAAGGACCCAGTGATGCTATAAGCTCAGGGCTATAACCTTCAGACTCAAGGATAACCTCAAATCTCTGCTTTATGAAATTTATGACCTTCTCAAAAGGGATATCAAGTGTGGTAAATTCCTTTGATGCCACCTTTATAAGTTCTTCAATACTGATATTATAATTTCTTTCCCTTAACATGCTCAGTATGGCTATCGCCTGTCTTCTCAGGGCAAAGGGGTCTTCTGAGCCAGTGGGCTCAAGACCGAGTCCAAAAAAAGAGACTATATTGTCAATCTTATCAGCAATGCTCAGGATGGTTCCTTCCTCTGTAGAGGGATTTCTGTCTCCACTCCTCTGGGGAAGATAGTGTTCTTTTATTGCTACTGGAACATCTTCAGGTTCTCCATCATGAAGGGCATAATAATAACCCATTATCCCCTGAAGTTCTGGAAATTCTCTTACCACTCCTGTTATTAGGTCAGCCTTCGAAAGAAGGGCTGCCCTTTCAATGATATCCTTCCTCTCTGGCATAAGCTTTTCTGCAAGGTAAAGGGCTATATCTGTTATCCTCTGAGTCTTTTCATAAAGACTGCCTAGCCTTTCATGATAGACAACCTTTTTAAGTTCCTCCACCCTCTGAGAAAGTCTTCTTTTCCTATCTTCCATATAATAAAACCTTGCATCCTCAAATCTTGCCCTTATAACCCTTTCTGCACCAGCCCTCACAACAGGGTCATTCTCCTGAGATGTATTTGAGATTAAAATAAATTTATTAGTTAAGCCCCTTTCATTATAGAGGGCAAAATATTTCTGATGATCTCTCATCACTGTTATCAAAAGCTCAGGAGGCAGGCTCAGATACTCTTCAGGAAAACTTCCCATAACAGCCCTGGGATACTCTACAAGATAGGTCACATGCTCAAGGAGCTCTTCATCTTCATGCACCCTGAGACCAGATTTATCTGCCAGGTTTTTAATCTCTGAGTATATAAGCTCCTTTCTCTTTAAATGATCAACAATTACACAGGCTGATAGAAGCTTATCCATATACTCATCTGGAGTATTTATAACTACCCTGCCCCTTGAGAGAAATCTATGACCATAGGAAAATCTGTCTGACCTTATGCCATCTATCTCAAATTCCACAACCTCTGAATCAAAAAGAGCAAGAAGCCATCTTATGGGTCTAACAAACCTTATAGAATGATCAGCCCATCTCATTGACTTCGGAAAATTAAGGGAATTTATTAACTCAATGGAAAATCTACCAAGAAGATCCTTTACGGCTTGTCCCTTTTCCTTAAGGGTAGCCACCACATATTCACCTTTGTCCTTTTTTTTAATCACTGTATCCTTAATATCAATCCCGTGGGCAGAACAGAATCCAATGAGGGTCTTTGTTGGAGCTCCCTTTTCATCAAAGGCTATCTTTTTTGGCGGACCCCAGATCTCTTTTTCAATATCCTTCTGTGTATCAGGAAGACCCTCTATTAATAATACAAGTCTTCTTGGTGTGGCATAAGACTTGATATCAGAAGATTCAATAAGATATTTCTCAAGGAGATTGATAGCATTTTCCCTGAGTCCGGTAATGCCTGGCAAAAGAAATCTCGCAGGGACCTCCTCAACACCTATTTCAAGGAGAAATCTGTGCATCTTACCACCTTCCCATCAAGGGGAAGCCCATCTTCTCCCTCTGTTCAAGATAGCCCTTTGCACAGAGTTTGGCAAGGGCCCTCACCCTGGCTATATATCCAGTTCTTTCTGTAACACTGAGGGCACCCCTTGCATCAAGGAGGTTAAAGGTGTGGGAACACTTAAGGCAGTATTCATAGGCTGGCAGGATCAGGCCAAGTTTAAAGAGTCTTTTTGATTCTGCCTCATAATCCTCAAAGTGTCTGATGAGCTTTTCAACATCTGCATATTCAAAATTGAATTTAGAAAACTCTACCTCCTGCTGATGGTGTATGTCTCTGTATTTTATATTTCCTGTCCATGTTATATCAAATACACTCTCCACTCCCTGTATATACATGGCAAGCCTTTCAAGTCCATAGGTTATCTCAAGGGACACAGGCTTAAGGTCAATACCTCCAACCTGCTGAAAATAGGTAAACTGGGTTATCTCCATGGAATCAAGCCATACCTCCCAGCCAAGCCCCCAGGCACCAAGTGTTGGAGACTCCCAGTCGTCCTCTACAAATCTTATGTCATGCCTTGATGGGTCTATACCTATATAGGAGAGGCTTTCAAGGTAAAGTTCCTGACTGTTTTCAGGTGAAGGTTTTATTATCACCTGATACTGATAATAATGCTGAAGTCTATTTGGATTTTCTCCATACCGACCATCTGTAGGTCTTCTTGATGGCTCCACATAGGCGGTCCTCCAGGGTTCAGGTCCAAGCACCCTGAGAAAGGTTGCAGGATGGAATGTGCCTGCACCAACCTCCATATCATAGGGCTGATGAATTACGCAGCCCTGAGATGCCCAGAACTCATTTAGTTTCATTATCAGTTGCTGAAAATCCATGGGCTATATTTTACAATATTTTTTAAAATTGTTGTATTATATTTAAATGAGTTTCATTAAAAAAGGGGTAATCCTTCTTAATCTTGGAGGTCCTGACAGGCTTGAGGCTGTTCAGCCCTTTTTATATAATCTCTTTTCAGACAGGGATATAATAAAACTCGGTCCCTTCTTTCTTCAGAGACCCATTGCATTGTTAATATCACTTCTGAGAAGCAAGAAATCAAAAAGGTCATACAGGCTCATTGGAGGCTTCTCACCCTTAAGGGTCATAACCTCTGCCCAGGCAGATGCCCTTAGAGAGAGACTAAAAGAAAAGGGATATCCTGTTTACATCGGCATGCGTTACTGGCACCCCCTTATTGAAGACACTGTTAAGGAAATGAAGGCTCAGGGTATAACCCATATCCTTGCCATCCCTCTTTATCCCCATTACAGCATTGCCACATCTGGTTCTGCCCTCAATCACCTTAAAAGATGCTTAAAGGAAAGTGGAATATTTTTCAAATCTGTCAATTCCTGGCCTGATAATCCCTATTACATAAAGGCACTCAGGGAAAACATTAAAAAGGCATTAGAAAGATTAAAGGAACCTGAAAAGGCCCATATCATATTCAGTGCACACAGTCTTCCTGTATCCTTCATAGAAAAGGGAGATCCCTATGTAAAGGAGCTCATGATAACAATAAAGGAAGTGATGAAGGAGATAACCCTTCCCTGGCACCTCTCCTATCAGAGTAAAAGCGGACCTGTAAAATGGCTTTCACCATCCACAGAAGAGAAGCTTAAAGAACTGAGTTCCATGGATATAAAAGAGGTCCTGCTTGTTCCCATAAGTTTTGTCTCAGATCATATAGAGACGCTTTATGAGATAGATATCTATTATAGAGAAATTGCAGAAAAACTCGGCATAAGGCTTACAAGAACAGAGTCCCTTAATACAAATCCACTTTTTATAGAAACCCTTTATGACATTGTCAGCAAAAACATGGAGGTTGACTCATGGCAAAGACTGTAATAATAGGTGCAGGTATTTCCGGGCTTTCACTGGCATACTTTCTTATTAATAAACGACCTGATATGGAATTGATTATCCTTGAATCATTAGACAGGCCAGGCGGAAAGATCTGGACAGAAAGGACAGAAGGGTTTGTTTGCGAGGCAGGGGTAAATGGATTTCTTGACAATAAAAAGGGCACCATCATGCTTGCAGGGATGCTTGGACTTACTCCCCTTAGAAGCAGTGACAATGCAAGAAAAAGGTATGTCTATTTCAACAACAGGCTTAATCTGATTCCTGATACCCCTCCAAAGATATTCTTCTCCAGTTTCCTGAGTTTAAGGGCAAGGTTAAGAATGGTTGGTGAATACTTTGTTTCCAAAAAACAGCTTGAGGATGAGACTATAGAGTCCTTTGTTACAAGAAGGGTTGGAAGAGAATTTTTTGAAAAATTAATTGATCCAATGGTAACAGGTATATACGCAGGAGACCCCTCAAGGCTCAGTATCAGAAGTTGTTTTCCAAAGGTCTATGATCTTGAAAGAAAATATGGAGGTCTTATAAAGGGATTCATTTCTCTGGCAAAAGAGTCAAAAAAGACAGGCAAAAAGGTTGAGGCAGGTGGTGGGACACTCCATTCCTTTCAGGGTGGTATGTTTACATTAATTGAATACCTGAAAGAATGCCTCGGGACGAGGATAAAGACAGGTGCTTCTGTAAAGGGAATTGAAAAAAAAGAGGGTCATTATATCATCCATTCTGAGGATGGAGATATTTATGAAACAGAAAAGGTGGTAATGGCTGTGCCTGCTTATGATGCCTCAAGGATCTTACATGACCTTGATAAAAACCTTGCCTTCTTGCTAAAGGATATACCCTATCCTCCTATTTCTGTAGTTGCCCTGGGTTTCAGGAAAGAGGATATAAAGATTGATACAGAATATTTTGGATTTCTAATACCCGGTAAGGAAAAAAGGAGGATACTGGGATGTCTTTTTGACTCCAGCATCTTTCCAAACAGGGCACCTGAAGGGCATGTGCTTCTAAGATGCATGATTGGTGGGGCAAGGTCACCAGAGCTGGCATTGCTTGATGACAAAGAGCTTGTTGATATTGTTCTTGAAGAACTTGAGACCGTAACAGGCCTCAAGGCAGAGCCTGTCTTTAAAAGGATATTCAGATATGAAAAGGCTATTCCCCAATACATTATTGGCCATTCAAAGAGGCTTGAAGATATGGAACAGATATTATCCAGATACACAGGCCTTTACCTTACCGGGAATGCCTACAGGGGGGTGGCAATGAATGATTGCATAGCAAACAGTGCAGAGCTTGCAGAGAGGATACTCAGTGATGGTGCCGGAGGCCGGATTTGAACCGGCACGGTGCTAAGCACCGAGGGATTTTAAGTCCCTTGCGTCTACCAATTCCGCCACTCCGGCTTTTATTAATTTTAAAGTATTTCCAGGTTCTTTTTCAAATAGGATAAGAAACCCCCTAAACTGCCATTAGAAATTCAGGCTCATCGCGGATTATGGTGCAAAGGATAAGGATATGGTCTAAAGATGCCTATGGATGAACATCCCTGTATTATCTTTAGCTTCATATACTCCTTATCCCTATACCCATAGGCCTTCCTGATAATATTCCTTGCCTTAA
>CALJEL010000067.1 GCA_938074335.1 uncultured bacterium
TTGTAAAGCTTGCTGAACTCTATGCCCACAGTCTTTATAAATTCTTCAAGTGCCTCCTCAAGCCTTGATACCCTCTCCTTTACCTCTACCACAAAGACCTCCGATGTAGTTTATTATACCACTTCTTACCCTTTTCTATAACAGGGGTCTTAGATAGCCTCAATTTGCCGATAGAAATGCATTTTCATCGGGGTTCACGGGGTGAAGCTTGTCTTCACCCCGTGCTCTAATGGCGGGTATGCCTCAAAGCCTTCTTAGACCAGCAGAGCAGTAGTGCAGTAGAGCAGTAGTTTTTATTGAGGAATTTCTTTCTTATTATTTAACTGCTGCGCTGCTGCTCTACTGCTCTATTAAGGTGTCGCGATAAAGCCTTTTCGGCATCCCCCGCCATTCCTATCGGCAGTTTAGGGTAGATAGCAAAGCAATATTTTTTCTACTCTCAATTGAAAAGAGGCTATCCTTTGTTCTTTATATGGTTCTCCCCTCTTAGTCATCATATTTTCAGGCTTCCGAGCTTTATGGCCCTGAACCATAATCTCCTGAGTAAAAGGGTTGAAAATATTACGAGCATAACCAGTATCAGGGTCTCTTTGTGAAAGAGCAGGGCAAGTCCTGAAAGCAATATCTGGATTAGGAGAAGCACAGCCAGCGCCTTTGTGGTGCTACCATATCTTCTTGAGAGCATGTGATGAAGATGTCTTTTATCTGCCTTTAGTGGGTCTTTGTGGAGTCTTCTTCTACGCCATATGGAAAAGATGGTATCAAAAATAGGGATATAGACATTCAATAAAAAGGCAAAGGCTGAGATATCCTTCACATTACTGGCAAGACTAATCGAAAGGGAAGAGACCATAAATCCTATCATATAGCTTCCTGCATCACCCATAAAGCACTTACCGATTAGATTAAAAATTAAAAAACCAGAGATACCACCAGAAAATAAGAGTGCCTGCACGGCAATTTCAGTATTTCCATAAAAATGGCTCATAACAGCGATGGTAAAAAGTGATATTACCCCCAAACCGGAACTAAGTCCATTCATCCCATCTACAATATTGTATGCATTTACAAGACCAACTATGCCTATTAATGTAAAAGGTATCCCGAGGAAATAAGGAAGCTCAATAATCCCGATGTCAGTAACAACTGAATTACTGATAAGGATGAAGGTAAGGGCAATTAATGCCTGCATAAGCAATCTTGGCTTTGGAGGCACGAGATCTTTATCCCCAAGAAGGCCTATGAGAAAGATTAAAAGTATACCCAGATTAAGGGAAAACCAGAATTTCTGGCATAGGAGGACCCCTGTCATGTAACCAGCAAATATCAAAAAACCACCTGTTTTGAGGGTTGGAATGGAATGTATCTTTCTATGATTTGGATAGTCTATAAGTCCCCATCTCATGCCTGCAGCCTTTGCAACAGGCCAGGATATAAAAGAGAATATGAATGGTACTAAAAATATTAAAAAATTCATAAAAATCCTTTTTAGTTTATTATCACAGTAAAGTTTTTATATGTCAAGGTAATTTTCACATCTGTAAACATTTTTCCCTTTTCAAAGGCAGTATTTATTTTAAGTGAGTAAGATTTACCATCTGTAACTTAATGCCACATAAGCTCCTTTATTATAAGGTAAAACAACAAGATTCAAACCCGCTTGTTTTTTCTTATTCACTATCTGGCAGCTTAAGTACAAACAAAAGCAAACTTATACCCTCCTTCCTCAAACAATTGTGCAATTTATATCTACCTTATCTTTTATTGAAGGGTAGTGTGAACCTTAGATATGATTTTATTGCATCAAGCCTTTTTCTGTCTTCAGAATTCTCTAATGCCCTGTTTCTCCATTCAAGGATAAAGGCTATGAAGACTGAAAGAAAGAATCCTACAAATGTAGCCACTATTACCATTAGTGTCCTCTTTGGTTTTGCCCTTTTATCAGGTGGGATTGCCTTATCAACAACCTGTATTATCACTGCATCCCTTGCCTCATCAAGCCTTGCTGCTTCATAGGCTTTTGTAAGGAGTTCATAGAGGGTTTCATTGTACTTGAGATCTCTTAGTTTTCTTATATATTCTATGCCGACCTCAGGGAGCCTTCCAGTGGGTATTAGGGGATCAGGATTCTTTCCCCCTTTTTCTTCAAGCTTTTTAAGCTCTGCCTTCATTGCCCTTAATGCCTCTTCTGCCTTTTGAAGATCAGGATTATTGGGTGTTGAGTATGTCCTCATAACCTTGAGCTCTACCTCTTTTGCTGCAATTTGTGCCCTGAGATCTGCTATCCCTTCAATAATAGCCTTTGCCTGTTCTTCCACCTTTATGGCACCTGTTCTTTCCTGAAGTCTTCTGAATTCTTCTTCTGTCTTCATCAGATTGAGTTTTGTATTCTTTAACTCCTCCTCAAAGAATAATCTCCTCTGGGATGCCTCTGTAATGGCAAGACCCCTTGTAAGTTTTCTTAATTCATCCACAAAGGCATTTGCCATATCAGCAGCCCTCACAGGGTCTTTATCATCAACGGAGAGAGTAATAATACCACTTTTACTATCTACTGCTATGTCTATATTATCAAGTAAGCTTTTCCTTGTATCCATAAGATATTTTTGCTTATAGAGTTCCATTAATTTGAACCTTTCTATTATCCTGTCAAGAACAGTATTGCTTTTTAAAAGCCCTGCGTAAAGGTCAGAAGGCGTCTTAATACCAATTGCACCTGCAAGACCTACCTCACCGCTAAGTGCTGATAGCATTCCGAGGGCTGAACTTGATGATGTCTGTGGGGGCAGGATTCTTGTCTCAGCCCTGTAGATGGGCGGCATAAGGAGGCTTATAATGGCAGTAACTAAGGCAATCCCGAATGTGACAGCCATTATAAGCCTTTTTCGCTTTAAAAGCACGATAAGAAGGTCAAGTAGGTTTATCTCATCTTCCTGCTGCATCTCTTTTTCTTCCAATTTTACTCCCTATGTGCTGATAATGTTTTCCAGTCTATTAAGCCGTTCCTTAAGCTCAATATACTGCCTTTTTAATTGATTTTCAGCAATAATACGCTCCTGTTCCTTTTTCTCGAGCATCCCTGCAAGTCTATCCAGATGTGTTAGCAACAAACCAAAATTTATCATCTCAAACTTTCTATGAAGATCCTTTACATCTTCATCATAGTGTTTAAAGAAGCTCAGCGTCCTTTCTGAGAATGATTCTAATCTTTCTGAGATATTCTTTATAAGGATATCAAAGTCCTCTTTTGTAATGTAAATCTTGAGGTCATCATGGGTCACCATCTCGTCCCTCAGTGCCTTGATCTCAGCCGTAAGCTCTGCCCTCAGTTTTTTGAGGTCTTCTTTTGTGGCGAAGGCCTTGAGGTCTTCTTTTGTGGCCATTTCTGAACGAATCCTTTCAAGGTCTTCTTTTGTGGCGAAGGCCTTGAGGTCTTCTTTTGTGGCGAAGGCCTTGAGGTCTTCTTTTGTGGCGAAGGCCTTGAGGTCTTCTTTTGTGGCGAAGGCCTTAAGGTCTTCTTTTGTGGCGAAGGCCTTAAGGTCTTCTTTTGTGGCGAAGGCCTTGAGGTCTTCTTTTGTGGCTACTTCTGAACGAATCCTTTCAAGGTCTTCTTTTGTGGCAAAAGCCTTGAGGTCTTCTTTTGTGGCTACTTCTTGTCTAAAGGCATTAAGTTCCTCTTTAATTGCCTCTCTTAAAAGCTTAATAATCTCCTTTTCATTCATAAAGATCTCCCCTTAAAGTTTATTCTATTATAAAACATCTGTCTTAATCTTGCACCGATAAAACTGCCTGTGGAGTCAGCAAGGAAGTCTGCTAAAGAGGCCTCCCTTCCTGGCACAAAGGACTGATGGATCTCATCAGAAAGTCCATAGACTGTTGATATAATCCAGGCTATAAGGATATAAGACCTTACACCCAATTCCTTTATTGACCATGAAATGATAAATCCAAGTATTGCATATTCAATAATATGAAGCACCTTATCAATACCAGGAACTAATTCATATTTTATCGGTTCCGGAATGGAAGAGAGATAAAATATCAAGACCATATAAATGATTGCCAGTGACAGGAGAAGATATCCTTTCTTAGACTTCATAATGCCATCAGTAAAACGCTTAAAATGCCACAATAAGCACTCCTGCAGTAACTGCAATCTGATATAGTATCTGCGTTATGTCTTTTATATTACGCATCCAGGCAATACGGACAAGTTTTTCAGGGACAACTATGGTGTCACCTGGCTCTATCTGGAATTTATTCCATGAGATACCAAAGATTCCTTTACTTGTCCTAACAGCTCTGCCATCTACCTTAAGGATAAATACATTGGACTTATCTGCACCCTCTGTATATCCACCAGCAAGGTCAATGTAGTCAGAGAGGTCCTTTTCAGGGTCAAAGAGAAATGCACTTTGATTATATACAGAGCCTATCACCTGAACAGTTGCTGGGAGTTCAGGAATGTGAAGGCTATCTCCATCCTCAAGGGTTATATCCCATGGTGTACCCTTAATTCTTTCAGGCAGGTCAATACGCACAACCATCCTTCCAAGTGCCTTAACCTGCCTTAATCTCTGTATAAACTGCCTCTTCTGCTCTGTCTCCACCTGAAATATCCTTGCCTCCTCAGGGGTGGTGGCTGTGGCAGTGGCTGCTGAACTAACACTCAAAAGCTCTCTCTCAAGTCTGTCTATCATCTCATCTATCTGCCTTTGCTGTAATTCTTTAACAGAAGGTCTTGTAAACACTGCACCCCTTAAGTAGGCCTTATCAGTATAGCCACCAGCACGCTCAATAAGAGAAGAAAGGGTCTCACCCTTCATGATTGTATAGGTTCCAGGGAACTTCACTTCACCAGTAATCCTTACTGTCCTGTAAAGCTCCCATTCAGGCACAGTGCGGACAAAGAGATAGTCGTCTATTTCTAATGATATGTTATGTTGAGGATCACCCTCCATAGCCTTAGATAGATCAATAACAAATCTTTCAGTCTGAGGTCCTGATTGTGTCGGCTTTACCCTCGTAATTTCTGCCTGTTTGGATGCATAATATAGTAGACCACCTGCTAAAGAGATAACATCCTTAACCCTTGTGACTCCTGGTATAACTCCATAGACACCGGGGTTTGCAACTGCACCTGAGAGTATCATAGTAGTTTTTAATTCTACAAGAGGATAAATCTTTATCAAGTCACCATCCATAAGAATAAAATTTTTATCAGGATACTTTTCTACATCGATTAAGTCACTCTCAAATATTATCTTGAATTGATTATTCTCAAGCCTCTGGATCTGTACTCTTCCTTTAAATGCAAAACTTTGAAGGCCTCCTGCCATTTTTATTAAATCCAAAAGTCTCGTTTCTCCCTTCAATTCATATATAGCGGGTCTCTTTACATTCCCTGCAATCCCAACCAGTGGACCCACTGGTGGTATAAATATCACATCCTCAGGCATAAGCCGTATGTCTTTTGTCTTGTCTCCTTTAAGAAGGAGGTCATACATATCAAAATGGACTATTGTTTCACCATTCCTTTTTACCTGTATGTCTCTCATTGTGCCGACCTTGCTTGGTCCACCTGCCTCAAAAAGGGCATTTACAAGGGTTGCAAGGGATGATACTGTATATGCCCCTGGCCTCGCCGCATTTCCAACCACATAGACCCTTATGGTTCTGAGCTGGCCCATGCTTACATTCATCTCAAAACCTGTATAGTATTTTGATAACTCCTTATAAAGTACTTCCTTGAGTTCTTTAAAGGTAAGGCCTGTTACACCAAGGACCCCTATCTTCGGTATAGAGATATTGCCATCCCTGTCAACAACAACACTCCATTGACCATCAATCTTGCCCCATATAGAGATCTTTATCTCATCTCCCGGGCCAATAACATAATCCGGACCAACAGGAACCTTTTCTACAGGTGCAAAGGTAGAGGGAGGCCTTATAAAAAGGTCATAACCAAATTGACGGATCTCAGTGGAAATTGTTTGTGGGGATTTCCCTGAAACAAATTGCTCAAATTCAGATAAGCCTTCAACTTGAGGTTGTGCAGGCTGGACTGCCTCTGGTGTTGCTGGTTTGATCTCCTGAGGCGAGATCTCCTGTGGTTTAATTTCTTGAGGTTTAACCTCCTTAGGAATTGCCTCTATAGATGGCTGTATAGTTTGGGACTGAATCTGAGGCACTGCAGGACTAACCTGAATCTGCTGGGCAAAAACTTTTCCTGAAAGAATAAATACCAGCAAAATAGCTATAGACCATTTAATCTTCATAACTTATCTCCTTTAGAGAGCGGTTTAGATTAATTGATAATATATCAGATTCTTCCTAAGCTTTGTCAATCTGGAAAGAGCTTGCAAAAGTGGGTTTGGATTTTCCTCAATTGAAAAAATCCCTTCATACCAGTTATAGTTAAAGGTTAAAGAGTTTTAAGTTATGCCTGTACAGGAATTTATTATAGTAAAGGGAGCATCAGAGCATAATCTTAAGGGGATAGATGTGGCTATCCCGAGAAATAAGATTACTGTAATTACAGGTCCCTCCGGTTCAGGAAAGTCTTCACTTGCAATGGATACTATTTATGCAGAGGCCCAGAGGCGTTATATGGAGAGCCTCTCATCCTATGCAAGGCAGTTTATCGAGCAGCTCAAAAAACCTGATGTCCAATCCATAACTGGACTATCACCCTCTATAGCCATAGATCAGAAGACTGTTACAAGAAGCCCCCGCTCAACAGTTGGGACCATCACAGAGATATATGATTATATGAGGGTAATCTATACAAGGATCGGGAAACCCTACTGTTATAATTGCGGCACACCCCTTGCCGGACAGAAGATAGAGGGTATCATAGAGGCTGTTAAGGCCCTTCCTCATGGGACAAGGCTTCAGGTATTATCCCAGATAGCCAGGGAAAGAAAGGGTGAATATAAAAAAGAGCTTGATTCCATGAGAAGGGAGGGTTTTTTAAGGGCAAGGATCGATGGCAGGATGGTTGACCTGGTTGAAGGTCTAAAGCTCAAGAAGACACAGAGACATACTGTAGAGATTGTGATAGACAGGTTTATAGTAAAACCAGGCATAGATAAAAAGATAGCCAGTTCAATAGAAATAGCCCTCAGATATTCTGACATTATAATCATAAACCTTGTGGATGAGGGAAGGGATATTCTTTTCAGTAAATCCCTTGCCTGTCCTGAATGCGGGATAAGCTATCCAGAAATAACACCAAGGCTTTTCTCCTTTAACAGTCCCTATGGTGCCTGTCCTAAGTGTAAGGGGATAGGATTTGAGGATCTGAGAGAGTTATACGAGAAAGAAATTACTGAAGAGGACATGCTCTCAGAGCCTCTTATTGATGAAGAATCCCTTAGATTCGAAAGGTGCAGTGAATGCAATGGAACCCGACTGAGGAAAGAGGCCCTCGGCATCCGGCTCCATGACCTCAACATAGCCCAATTCAGCAGTCTTACGGTGAGGGATGCTATTAAATTTTTAAAAGAACTTGAACTCTCCAGAAGAGAGGCCTTTATTGTGGCAAGACCTTTGAAGGAGGTTCAGGACAGGCTTGGGTTTCTTGAAAGGGTAGGGCTTGATTACCTTACACTGGACAGGCCAACTTTAACCCTTTCAGGTGGAGAGGCCCAGAGGATAAGGCTTGCCACACAGATTGGTTCAAGACTTACAGGTGTCCTTTACGTCCTTGATGAACCAAGTATAGGGCTTCATCCAAGGGATTGTAAAAAGCTCCTTGATACTATTGCCTCTATCAGAGATGCTCAAAATACAGTCATAATAGTTGAGCATGATGAGGAGACCATAAGACATGCTGACCATATCATAGATATGGGTCCTGGAGGAGGGATCTATGGAGGAGAGATCGTTGCCTCAGGAACCTTACAGGAGATAATAAGCAATCCTGTCTCCCTCACAGGAAGATACCTTAGAGGAGAGCTTTCCATACCAGTCCCAGCATCAAGAAGAAAGCCAGTTGATTATATTGAGATTACAGGTGCCTCAGAATTTAATCTTAAAAATGTTGATATTAAGATTCCCCTGGGTGTATTTGTTTGCGTTACAGGTGTCTCTGGATCTGGCAAGAGCACACTTTTTATAGATATCCTCTACCGGGCAGCTGTTAATGCCCTTTATAATACAGGCCTTAAGGCAGGCAAATTCAAGAGGATCAGGGGCCTTGAAAGGATAAAAAGGGTATTATGTGTTGACCAGAGACCCCTTGGAAGGACACCACGGTCAAATCCAGCAACATATACGGGAATATTCACATTAATCAGGGAACTCTTTGCTCAGGTACCTGAGGCACGCATGAGGGGATACAGGGCCTCAAGGTTCAGTTTTAATGTACCAGGAGGCAGATGCGAGGCCTGTGGTGGTGATGGTCTTAAGAAAGTGGAGATGCATTTTTTGCCAGATGTATATGTGCCCTGCGATGAGTGTAAAGGCAAAAGATATAACAGGGAGACCCTTGAGATCAGATTCAGGGATAAAAATATTGCTGATGTCCTTGATATGACTGTATCAGAGGCGGTTGAGTTTTTCAAGAATATACCTCATGTAAGTTCACGGCTCAGGATACTTGAGGAGGTAGGTCTTGGCTATATAAAGCTCGGACAGCCTGTTACATCCCTTTCAGGAGGAGAGGCCCAGAGGATAAGGCTTTCAAGGGAATTTGTTAAAAGGTCAAAGGGCCATACACTTTATATACTTGATGAGCCCACAACAGGTCTTCATTTTGCGGATATAGAGAGACTGCTTTCAGTGATAAATAAACTTGTTGACAATGGTAATACCGTAATAGTGATTGAACATAACCTTGATGTGATAAAATCAGCAGACTATATAATAGACATGGGTCCTGAAAGTGGTGACAGGGGAGGAGAGGTTATAGCCACAGGTACTCCTGAAGAGGTGGCAATGAATCCTCGCTCATGGACAGGTAGATTTTTGAGAGAAAAACTATTTCTGGCTCAAAAAACTGCTACAGGATGATAGGTCTTAGAAAAATAAAACCCGCCAACAGAGATAATGTAAGAAGGCAGCTTTACCTGGCTGCTGGGTTGCTCCTCTGCCTATTTATATTCTCTATCCTTACTTCCTGTGAGAGAGGGCATCTCCTGAGAAAGACCACAATACTGATGGATACCATTGTTACCATTACGGTGGTGAGCGATTCAAGGTTGGCTGCAGAGGAGGCAATTGAGCATGTCTTCAAAGAATTAAAAAGGCTTGAGGATAGTTTTAATTTTTACTCAGAAGAAAGTGAACTATCTATGATCAATAGAAATGCAGGTATCAGACCTGTGAAGGTCTCAGAGGATATGATGGATATCTTAAAAAAGGCCATATATGTATCTCAGCTTACAGGGGGTGCCTTTGATATTACAACAGGTCCTATTACAAGGCTGTGGGATTTTCATAAAAAGGATATTCCTGATGAACGGAAGATCAGAGAGGCGCTCAGGCTTGTGGGTTATAAAAATATTATTATCAATGAAAGGAATTCCACTGTTTTTTTAAAGAAAAAGGGCATGCTCATAGACCTTGGTGGTATAGCAAAAGGCTATGGTGCTGACAGGGCTATTGAGATATTGAAGGCAAAGGGCATGAAGGCAGCCCTTGTAGCCATTGCAGGAGATATAAGGGCCTATGGATTTAAAAATAATGGTAGTCCCTGGATCATAGGTATCAGAGCCCCCAGGGGTAAAGGAGATGATGACCTGATAGCAACATTGCCCTTAAAGGACTCTGCCATTTCTACATCAGGAGACTACGAAAGATTTTTTATAAAGGATGGAAAAAGATACCATCATATCCTTAATCCAGTGACAGGTTATCCAGCTGACTCCACAGGAGGGGTCTCTGTTATAGCAGATGCTGGTTATCTCACTGATAGTTTAGCAACAGGGGTCTTCGTGCTGGGACCTGAAAAGGGAATAGACCTCCTCAGAAAGCTTAATTTAAAGGGTTTGTTTATCACTGAAGATGGTAAGAGGTTCTCTACAGGTGATATTAATGGCATCAGGTTTAAATAGAAAGGCCTTTTCTATATTTGATGGAGTTCTTATTAGCTCTTTGCTCATTATCTCGATTTCAGGTTTTGTATTTATGGATAGATTCTTATCTGATAGTGACTCTGTAAGGGTTGAGGTGGAGGGAAGGCTTCACGGAGTTTATCCAATCTCTGAAAACAGACTTCTCACTGTTCATGGTCCCCTGGGTGATACAGTGATAGAGATTAAGAACAGGAGTGTGAGGGTTGTTAGCTCTGCCTGTCCAAATAAGCTCTGTGTCCATCAGGGATTTATAAAGAGGGGGAGCATAATATGTCTTCCAAACAGGGTTGTTATAACCATTGGAGTAAGCTCTGTAGATGCAATTACAGGATAAGCAGAGGATAGCTGTTCTTAGTGCCATTGCCATAGCAATTCACAGTATAGAGAACCTGATCCCCATGCCTCTGCCATGGTTAAGACTCGGGCTATCAAATATCATTACATTAATTGCCTTTTTATTAGGTGGATTAAGGATTGCCTTTCTAATCACACTCATAAGGGTCACTGTCTCATCCATGCTCATAGGGACATTCCCCGGCCCTGCCTTTATATTGAGCCTCTCAGGGGGGATAAGCGGGATTGCAGGGCTGTGGCTTTCAAGTATAATCCCGGTTCTGGGGATAACAGGATTGAGTGTTATAGCAGCACTCTTTAACATCTCCGGTCAGCTTATTGTTGCCTATTTTTTATTCATTAAAAGACCAGAGGCAGTACTTGTGATTGCGCCCTTTCTGATCCTTCTTTCCACCACTACAGGCACGCTCAATGGCTTCATATCAGCAGGTGTGTTAAAAAGGATAAATAATAAAGGTGTGGTATAATTTTATATGTTTTATTCTATCCTTTTAAAGATACTGAGATGGATAAATCCGCTCCTTGTAATAGTTCTTTCCCTTTGTATCTTTTATTTAATAAGGGTCTTGATCTTTCCCGTTGAGGTTAAGGTTGATGCAAAGGCTGAGCAGCTTAAAACCTCCATGCAGAGGATTTATTCCATTGATCACTATGCACGTCTTCTTAAGGAGAATCCTTTTGGGATAAAGGGTGAGTTCAGGGTCTTAACAAGGTCAGAGGGTTCACAGACTGATAACGCCATTACACTGATCGGGACTGTATCAGGAGGAGATTATAATTATGCAATAGTGGCTGATTCAGCGGGTAAACAGGAGATATTTAAGAAAGGTCAGGATATTTATGGTATCGGAAGGCTCAGGGCTGTATATAAGGACAGAATTATCATAAAGACCCCTTCAGGTGACAGGGTCTATGAGATTGCTGATGTGATAATCAGAGAGGTGAATGCCCCGAGGCAAGAGGCAATAAAGGATTCAGGATTTAGACCTATGTCAGGTGCAGGAAGATTATCTCAGAATGTCTTTACAATCAGCTCAGAGGCATTGAGACAGGCCATAGAGAATCCGAGGGAGATTCTGACTGACGCAAGGTTTGTTCCCAATATCATTGATGGAAGGCAGGAAGGTTTTATAGTAAGGGAATTGAAGAAAGGCGGAGTTTATGAAAGCCTCGGCTTAGAGGATGGAGACATACTTCTCAGGGTGAATGATTTTCCCATAACAGGGCCTGAAAGTGCACTTCAGGCCTTCAATGCCCTTAAGGGAATGGACAGGATAGAGCTTGATATAATGAGAAGGGGTCAGAGGATAAGCATGACCTATCAGATCAGATGAAGGGCTTAAGCCTTCAGGATGCCTGATTTCAGCCTTCAGTAACAAGGACTTTACAAAGCTACAGATTTTATTTATCATGTAACAGAAGGTTTTTAACTGAAAGACTGTTTGAGATCGTCAATTTCAGATTGATGGGAGGAGGTTGATTTGAGACAGAGGTCAGTTCTATCAGGCTTAAGGCTTACGGTTTTGGTATTTGGTCTGATCTTTAGCCTCTATTCTTTCAACTCTGTCTATCTTCTTTCAGATGCCTATGCCCAGGAATCTACAAAAAAGATGGTTACCTTTAATTTTGTAGATGTAGAGCTTCCTGTGATCACAAAGTTTATAAGTGAGATCACAGGAAAGAATTTTATATTTGATGAGAGGGTTAAAGGTAAGATTACCATTATTGCTCCTTCAAAGATAAGTATGGATCAGGCCTATGACCTGTTTTTATCTGTCCTTGAGCTCAAGGGATTTACAGTGGTTCCATCAGGAGTAGATGCCTTCAAGATTATCCCCCTTTCTGAGGCAAAACAGAAGGGCATACCCATTATTAAAGAACCTGTGAAGGTAAATGAAGGTTATATTGTGAGACTCATACCCCTTAAATACATTACCTCTGAGGAGGCACAGAGATTTCTTCAGCCCATGATATCAAGGGATGGATATATCTCTTCCTTTGGGCCAGGGAATTTCATAATGGTTGTTGACTCAGGAATGAATATTGAGAAGATCCTTTCTCTCCTTGAACTCATTGACCAGCCTTCAAAGGAGCTGGAGCCAGAGATTGTTTTTTTAAGATATGCCTCCTCTGATCAGGTTGCAAGAATAATAAATGAGGGCTTCGGAAGATTAAAGACCCGTGCCCCTGGAGGTCCACAGGTTCAGCAGTTCTGGGTTGCCTCTGAGCCAAGGCTCAATGCCCTGATAATCTTTGGTGAAAGGGATACAAAAGAGGCTATAAAAAAGCTCATAGCTCTTCTTGATGTCCAGCCAGAAGGAGCAAAGGGAAGGATAAATGTTTATTTCCTTGAGAATGCCGATGCAGAGGAACTTGCAAAGGTCCTTGATGGGATAATAAAGGGTTTTGCTCAGAGACAACAACCACCAGGGGGTCAGGCCCCTCCTATATTTGAATCTCCTTTGGGTATAACCATCTCTCCTGATAAGGCTACTAACAGTCTTGTTATAGTTGCATCAAGTGCTGATTATCAGAATCTTGTTGAGGTTATAAAACAGCTTGACAAAAAGCGAAAGCAGGTCTTTGTTGAGGCCATGATCGTGGAGGCCTCTATTGATAAACTTCAGGAACTCGGTTCGAGGTGGCGTGTAATAGGAAGAAAGGATGGAGAGCCCATTGCTATTGGTGGATTCGGTACTGTTGATACATCCACCCTTTACAATATAGTGACAGGTCTGAGCGGATTAAGCGCAGGTGGTATGGGGAATTTCCTTGATATACCCATAACAGTGATAAAACCTGATGGCACTGCTCAGGTAACAACACTTACAGTACCAGGGTTTGCTGCCCTTTTCAACCTTGATATGTTCAGGGATAGTGTGAATGTCCTTTCTACACCAAGGATACTTACCTCTGATAATAAAGAGGCAGAGATCGTGGTTGGTGAAAATGTACCCTTTATATCAAAGAGGGAGAGGGACCCTGCTGCTCAGAATATCCTTCTGAGCTCCATAGAAAGAAAGGATGTGGGTATTACCCTGAAGATTACACCTCATATTACTGAGGGCGAGTATGTAAAACTTGATATCTATCAGGAGATATCTGCTGTTAAGAAAGAGGCGAATGCAGATATACTTATTAATATAGGACCCACCACAACCAAGAGATCAACAAAGACCACCGTTGTTGTAAAGGATAAACAGACCGTGGTTATAAGCGGTCTCATGCAGGAAAAACACGAAGAGGTTGAAAGAAAGGTCCCCCTTCTTGGTGATATCCCGATCCTTGGATGGCTTTTTAAGTATAAAGGAGTTCAGAAGGCAAAGACAAATCTCCTTGTCTTCATTACCCCCCATATTATAAGGGATGCAGAAGACCTTCAAAGACTTACCTCTGAAAAAGAGAAGGAGTTCTCTCAGGCTAATCAGAGGTATGCTGAAGGAGAGATAATGGTAAAATTCAAGAAGGAAATAACTGATGAGAGGATAGGTGAGATATTAAAGGAACATAAGCTCACCATTATTGAATACAGTGAAAAGACAGGGCTCTACAGACTGAGACTTCCTGAAGGCATGCAAGTAAAGGAGGCCTTAGAGGAGTTTTCAAAGATTCCTGAGATAGAGATAGTTGAACCAAATTATGTATTATTTAAGGGAAATAACAGGTATTAACTTTTCTTGACAGGGCTTATAGTTTCATTATAACATTAGTCATGAGAGAGACACTTCTTGAGAAGAAAAAAAGCTCCTTTATGGACAGGGCCTTTGACCTCACGGAGATTATTAATGGAGAGGGATATATGGCACCCTGCCATTTCAGTAATCATCAGGTAATCCTGGCACGGTTATATAACCTCTTTTATCAATTCATTTCAAGGAGCAAGATAGGTGAGATATTCCTATCACCACTTGATGTACTCCTTGAAGAAGGCGTTAACAGGTTTCAGCCTGATCTTATATTTATAAAAAAGGAGAATCTTCATATTGTAAAGGAATGGATCAGGGGTGTGCCTGATCTTGTTGTAGAGGTAGTATCACAGAACTCCCTTACCCTTGATAGTGTAATAAAAAAAGAAATCTATGAGAGATATGGTGTAAAGGAGTTCTGGCTTGTCTTTCAAGAGGAAAAGGTCATTCAGGTTTATATAAATGATAATGGAAGATACAGGCTTTTTAGCTACGCAGAGCAGAAGGGATCTGTAAGGTCGCAAATTCTTGATGGTCTTGAGATTAATATAGAAGAGATATTTGGGAACAGTTATTAATGAAATCAGAAGAACTCTCTGCTGACCTGGCACTCCTCAGGGAAATACCCATTACCTTTTCAAAGGCAAATCTTGTTTTGCCTTTAAGGATATCTGATGGTGAACTCATAGGTCTTGTATCTGATGAAAACGGTATCTTAAGTCTTTCTGAGATCGCAAGGCAAAAGGGTCTTAAGCCATCCTTTGTTATGGTCTCAAAGGATGAACTCCTTGATGCCATAGGAAGGTCTTATGGCCAGCTTGGCTCAGCAGAGGAGGTCATGGAGACCATCAGCGGTGAAGACCTTAGCTCTGTTGCAAGTGAATTTGAAAGACCAAAAGACCTGCTTGAGCTTACAGAGGATGCACCCATAATAAGGCTTCTTAATGCAGTGCTCCAGCAGGCAGTAAAAGAGCGGGCAAGTGATATACATATTGAACCCTACGAAAAGGAACTGGAGATTAGATTCAGGATAGATGGAGTCCTTACAAAGGTCCTCAGCCCTCCAAAGCTAATACAGGATGCCCTTGTTACAAGGGTAAAGGTAATGGCAGCCCTTGATATTGCAGAAAAGAGACTGCCCCAGGATGGAAGGATAAGGCTTCTTATTGGTGGAAGGGATATTGATATCAGGGTTTCCATCATACCTACAGTCTACGGAGAGAGGGTGGTGCTGAGACTCCTTGACAGGGCGCAGGGTGTAAAAGGACTTCATGAGGTGGGTCTTGAGGAGGATGATCAGAGATTGATGGAGGAGCTTCTTTCTCGGACAAATGGTATACTGCTTGTAACAGGTCCTACAGGAAGTGGAAAGACAACCACACTCTATGCCTGCCTGAATAAGATATATTCAGTAACAAAAAATATTATTACCATAGAGGATCCTGTTGAATACCAGCTCAAGGGTATAGGCCAGATACAGGTGGCTCCAAAGATCGGCCTAAGCTTTGCAAGTGGTCTGAGGTCAATACTGAGGCAGGACCCTGATGTAATAATGGTTGGTGAGATCAGAGACCTTGAGACAGCAGAGATAGCAATACAGGCATCCCTTACAGGGCATCTTGTGTTAAGCACCCTGCATACAAATGATGCACCCTCTGCACTGACAAGGCTCCTGGATATGGGTATAGAGCCCTATCTGCTTGCCTCATCCATTACAGGCATTATTGCTCAGAGGCTTGTAAGAACTGTCTGTCCTCGCTGTAAGATCTCCTATGAACCATCTGAGACTGAGAAGGCTTATTTTGAAGCTCAATCCTCTCAGGTATCTTATCTTGCAAAGGGAACAGGTTGTGACAGGTGTAAGAACACAGGATATTATGGAAGGACAGGCATCTTTGAGCTTCTTGTTATTGATAATGAGATAAGGCAGATGATATCAAGAAAGGCAGATAGCCAGGCAATAAAACAATATGCTGTAAAAAAAGGCATGAAGACCCTGCGGGTTGATGGTCTCAGGAAGGTCCTTAAAGGTATTACAACCCTTGAGGAGGTGCTCAGGGTAACACAGAAGGAGGTGATTTAAAAGAATATACCCTTTTTCTCCAGCCTTGCCTTGCCAAGGATATCATATACGGTTCTTAACTGAATCATCATCTCCCTCTGGGATTTACTGAGATCTGCAAGGGTCTTCTGTATCAGATTTATCTGGGCATCTATGTTCCTTGATAAGGGTTCTTCTTTTTTATCCAGCTGTTCATGAAAGGTCCTTTCAAGCCTCTCCATTCTTTCACCAAGCTTTGTCAGTTCTCTATAGAGATCTTCAATCCTCTCTGAAAGGTTTTGAAGTAATGACTCGCCTATTTCTTTGACAGGCATCGCCATAATCTCTTTTTCTTTTACCTGTTGAACAGTTATTTCTTCTTTCTGTTCTTCTTTTAAATCTATACTGTATTTCCTGGAAAGATTTTTTAAGAGTAACTTTGTTACCGCCTGAAAGGTTTCCTTTACACCTGTTCCATTTATTGCAATTGCCTCTATATAGGGATACCATTTATGATTAAGGTCATTATTGAGTTCCTGAATTGAAAGGATATCCTCAAGGTCCCTTTTATTGTACTGAAGGACAACAGGTATATCATCAGGATCAATGTTATTTTCTATGAGATTTTCCCTCATGTTCTGAAGGCTTTCTATATTCTGTTCTTTCATTGTACGCTGGGAGTCTGCCACAAAGACAACTGCATCAGCACCCTTCAGGACAAGTTTTCTTGTGGAATTGTATCTAACCTGACCCGGTACTGTATAGAGCTGAAATCTCAGGGTAAAGTCCTTTATCTTCCCCAGTTCTACAGGAAGAAAATCAAAGAAGAGGGTCCTGTCTGCCTCTGTTGAGAGGGATATTAGTTTGCCCACGGATTCAGGTGAAAAGGATTTATGAAGGACCTCAAGGTTAGTGGTCTTGCCGCTTAAACCCGGACCATAGTAGACAATCTTCAGGATTATCTCTTTGGTGGCATAATTAAAGAGGGCCATTAGGTTATTGCATAGACTCCGTTTCTTGTGGTGTTTTTAATCCTGTACATTGCCTCATCAGCGAGCCTGAGCAGATCTTCCTTTGTCTTTGCGCTCTCTGGATAAGAGGCTACTCCAAAACTTGCAGTTACCTTTATGAAATAACCTTCTTTTTTTAAGAAGATATTCTGCTCAATGCTTCTTCTCAATCTCTCGGCTATCTTTGAAGCAGAGCCGGGAGGAGTCTGGGGCAGCACTATTACATATTCATCTCCTCCATATCTTGCCACGATATCAGCTGCCCTTAGATGTTTTAAAAGTAACTGGGCGATCTCCACAAGGAGTTTACTGCCGACAAGGTGTCCATAGGTATCATTGATTACCTTGAAATGATCCACATCCATAAAGATAAGAGAAAGAGATGTCTTATATCTGTCGCATCTGTATATCTCTGTATCAAGGGTCCTGTGAAGATATCTGGTATTGAATAATTTTGTAAGGTCATCAGTTATAACGAGCTCTGCCATCCTCTGATAGAGGGTTGCCCTTTCTATAGCAAGGGCAGCATGGTCAGTAAACTTGAGCATGAAATCAAGGTCATCCTTTGTGAAGGGCTTTTCTTTGTCTTTACTCACAAGTTCTATTACACCTATACTCTTGCCTTTACTTATAATTGGAACACAGAGTAAAGATCTTATCTTGAAATTTATTACCTTATCAATCCTGCAGGAAAATCTGCTGTCCTTGGATACATCAGGCACTATAACAGGAATACCTTCCTTTGCAACCCACCCTGCTATGCCTTCTCCGAGCTTTACCCTCATCTGATGGAGATGCTTCTTTTTCCTTCCTTCAACATTCCTGAATACAAGCTCATTACTTTCCTCATCAAGAAGTAGTACTGACCAGGCATCAGCACGGGTTATCTCTTTAACCTTCTTCATGATTATATGAAGCATCTCATCAAGATCAATGGAGGAGGTGAGTATCTTGCTTATCTCCTCAAAGAAACGAAGGGTCTCTTTTGTCTCCTTATTTTCTATTTTTAATATTTCATTATCTTTATGGAGATTTTTTGAATAAAGAATATTTTTTGATACCATTAAAAGGGTTTCCGGTTTTGGATTGAAGAGTGGATAGGTAAAGGGATATCTCAGATATTGAAGTAGCCCCCTTTCGCTATTTTCATAGAGTATAATCCTCGGGCTATCTTTTGTGAGATTATTGAGCTTTCTTAAAAAAGGGGGTTTAATCTCCTCTTTGTCTATTACAATAAGTTCTAATCTATCCTGTGAGTTCTCCAGTACCTTTAGTGCAGACTTTATATTGGTAAATCTCAGGACATCCTGATTAAATTCCCTTAAGATCTGCCAGTATTCATCCTTTGAGGAATTTTTACCTATAAGGACTATCTTATGCATTTATTCCGCAGCACTTTTTGTATTTTTTCCCGCTCCCGCAGGGACAAGGGTCATTTCTTCCTACCTTCTTTACATACACAGGTTCCCTGGGACCTCCATCATTCTTATTATAACTCAATCTCTGAGAGGCAAATACAGGTGACTGCCTCAAGGAAACAGCAGGAGCCTTTTCTTCCTTCTTTATCTCTACCTTGAAGAGCCTTGTCAGGGTTTCCCTGTTTATCCTGTCCTGTAGCTCTCCAAACATATAGAATGCCTCCTTTTTGTATTCCACAAGGGGATCCCTCTGACCATACCCCCTGAGGCCTATTCCTTCCTTCAGGTGATCCATTGCAAGGAGATGGTCTTTCCATTGAGCATCAACCACACTAAGGAGAAAGACCTTTTCAAGGTATCTCATAAAATCTGGACCTATCTCCTGTTCCTTTCTTTCATAGAGTTCCATAAGCGAGTTTAATATGTACTGTTTGAGATCCCTTGAAGATCTTAACTCTTCATTAAAGGAGAAGATACCCCAGAGGGCATCTTTGAGACCTTTTAAATCCCATTCTTCAGGATGATTATCTGAAGGACAGTAGATACTCATAAGCTCATCAATGGTATCCTCAATCATCCCCTGGATATGTTCTTTGAGATCCTCACTTTCCAGTATCTCTCTTCTGAATCTGTAGATCTCTGTCCTCTGTTTATTGAGGACATCATCGTATTCAAGGAGGTGTTTTCTTATCTCAAAGTTATGAGCCTCAACCCTTTTCTGGGCATTCTCTATTGCCCTGGTAACAAGTCTGTTTTCAATGGGTGTTGAATCATCCATACCAAGCCTGTCCATGAGGCCTGATATCCTGTCTGATGCAAAGATCCTCATGAGGTCATCCTCAAGAGAAAGATAGAATCTTGATGAGCCAGGGTCTCCCTGCCTGCCCGAGCGTCCCCTTAGCTGGTTGTCAATCCTTCTTGCCTCATGTCTCTCTGTTCCTATGATATGGAGACCACCTGCCTCTAAAACCTTCTGCCTTTCTTTTTCACATATCTCCTGAGCCTTTTTAAGGGCCTCCTGAAATTCCTCATCTGTCCAGTCAGATTTCTTTTCCCTTAGCATCATCCTTGCGAGACCCTCTGGATTTCCACCCAGTATTATGTCTGTACCCCGGCCTGCCATATTGGTGGCAATTGTTACTGCACCGAGCCGGCCTGCCTGTGCCACTATCTCTGCCTCTTTTTCATGATATTTTGCATTGAGAACTGAATGGGGTATCCCTTTCCTTTTCAGCATCGAGCTTAATCTTTCAGATTTCTCAATTGATACAGTTCCAACAAGTACAGGTTGACCCTTTTTATGACACTCTTCAATCTCCCTTACCACTGCTTCAAACTTTGCCTTTTCTGTCTTGTATATTAAGTCAGGATGGTCAGTCCTTATCATTGGTTTATGAGTGGGTATAATTACAACATCAAGATTGTATATCTTTGCAAACTCCTCTGCCTCTGTATCAGCAGTACCTGTCATTCCAGCGAGCTTATTGTACATCCTGAAGTAGTTCTGAAAAGTTATGGTTGCAAGGGTCTGGTTCTCACTTTCAATCTTTAAACCTTCCTTTGCCTCAATTGCCTGGTGCAGACCATCTGACCATCTTCTTCCCGGCATGAGCCTTCCTGTGAATTCATCAACTATAATGACCTTACCATCCTTCACTACATAATCAACATCCCTGTGAAAAAGATGATGGGCCTTGAGTGCCTGAAGCACATGGTGGACAAGGTCTATATTTGCCGGGTCATAGAGATTATCAACACCAAGCAGTCTTTCAACCTTATGGTTCCCTACCTCGGTGAGTATTACTGTCCTTGCCTTTTCATCAATGGTAAAATCAATATCCTTCTGAAGTCTTCTTACCACCTTATCAACATGATAATATTTTCCCGTTGATTCCTCGGAGGGTCCTGATATGATAAGGGGTGTTCTTGCTTCATCTATAAGGATACTGTCAACCTCATCAACTATTGCATAATGAAGTTCTCTCTGGCAGTAATCATTTATGTCATACTTCATGTTGTCCCTTAGATAGTCAAACCCAAATTCATTATTTGTACCATAGGTGATATCTGCCTGATAGGCCTCCTTTCTTGAGCAGGGTCTCAGCCTGTCAAATCTCTTATCAGGTGAACGATAAGTTGGATCATAGAGGAATGAGGCATCGTGCTGGATTACACCCACTGAAAGACCAAGGAGGTGATAAACAGGACCCATCCACTGGGCATCCCTTTTTGCAAGATAATCATTAACAGTTACAAGATGGCATCCCCTTCCTTCAAGGGCATTCAGATAAAGCGGAAGGGTAGCAACAAGGGTCTTTCCCTCACCGGTCTTCATCTCTGCGATCTTTCCTTCATGAAGCACTATACCACCAAGGAGCTGGACATCAAAATGCCTCATATTGAGGGTCCTTCTTGCAGCCTCCCTGGCTACGGCAAAGGCCTCAGGAAGTATATCATCAAGGGATTTACCTTTAAGGAGTTGCTCTTTAAACTCATCAGTTTTTTTCCTGAGTTCAAGGTCGGAGAGGGCTGTTATTGAGGGTTCAAGGGAGTTTATCTTTTGGACTACAGGCCAGAGTCTTTTAAGCTCCCTCTCATTCTTTGTACCGAAGATCTTTTTGAGTAAAAAACCGATCATTTTACTATAATAACATATTATCAATGGCTTTGACCGTCTTTATTATAGGCATGAGCGGTATTCTCATGCAGACCCTCCTTATGAGGAAACTCCTCTCTGCCCTTTCAGGCAACGAACTCCACCTGGGCATTGCCCTTTCCATTTGGCTTCTTTCATCAGGTACAGGTGCCTTAATCGGAAGGAGGCTCAAGAGGGAGATCCTTCCCCTGCTTCTCCTTGTCACCGGTATATTATCTCCATTGAGCTTTGTGCTAATAGATCTTATAAGACCTTTATCACATCTTGTTCCTGGAGAAAACCTCTCTTTTAGCAGCACAATTTTCTGGACATTTATGATTGTCTCTCCTGTGTCTCTACTTTATGGCCTTTTATTTTCCTCTTCACTTATTAGATGGAATAGAGGGCCAGTTATCTTTGCTATAGAGGCCCTTGGTGCCTTTGCAGGTGGTCTGCTTTTTGTATATATCCTTTCAGGCAGGATAAACAGCCTGTGGATAAGTCTTTTGGCAGGATTGATGACCTTTTTTATGGGATTCCGATTATCAAAAAGGAAAGGATTCTTAATATTACTTATCTTCTACCCGCTTATTTACATGGCTTTCATGAGGATTCAGGCCTTACAGTGGAGGCCCTTTGAGCTTCAGGAGATTCATGAATCAAGATATCAGGAGATAGTAATCCTTTCAGATAACAATCATAAGCTCATATACACTGGAGGAAGATTCTTTTATTCCTACCCGGATTATCTAAGAGACGAAACAGATGTCCATATAGCCATGACCCTTCATCCAGCCCCGGGGAGGATACTCCTTATAGGAGGCACGCTTTCAGCCCTGAGAGAATACTTCAAATACCCGGTTCAGGTAATAGACCTTATTGAAATGGATCCATTAATTATAAAGACCATGAAGTCTATTCTTGGCAGGGATGATAGGCTTTATCTTGAGGATAGCAGATTAAGGATCATTATGGGAGATCCAAGATTTCTTATAAAAAGATTGTCTGGAAGATACGATCTTATAGTACTTAATACTCCAGAGCCTGTAACCGCCCTGGCATCAAGGTTTTACAGTATTGAGTTCTTCCAGGATATAAAGAGACTCCTTAAAGAGGACGGCATACTCTTTTTTAGACTTCCACCAGCCTACGGCTATATAAGCAGACCACTTCAAAGATTAAATGGAACCATTTATAATTCATTAAAAAAGGTGTTTCCTCATTGCCATGTCTCCTCAGAGGAATATGGTATTATGATCGCCTCACAGTCTCCAATTGAGCATGCCCCTTCATCTTTGGTGAAAAGATTTATTGAGAGAAAGATATCCTTTAATTATTTTGAACCAGGTCTCTTTTATGAGATTTTTTCACCTCTAAAGACCGAGACCGTGAAGAAGAGATTCTCAGAGGTTAGAGAAATTAATAGTGATACAGCACCTGTTGCCTATTTGTATAACCTCCTTTTCTGGTTATATTCTGAGAAAGGTATTCTCAATAATATCCTTTCAATCAATGATAGGGTGCTATTATTTATCCTTATATTCACCTTTGGTGCTGCCCTTTTTATCTTAAAAAGACCTGTACACTATACAATCTTTACAACTGGTTATACAACCATGGCCTTTTCAGTAATACTGATACTTTTATACCAGACCTTTTATGGATATATCTATGAAAGGATAGGTCTATTGAGTTCCTTCTTTATGCTCGGTCTGGCTGGCGGTTCCTTGATTTTTTCTCAAAAGAAATCATTAAGGACCCTTCGCCTATCAGAGTTTCTTTTTGTCTGCCTGATATTATTGTCAGTTTATCTTATGAAATACGAACTCTCCTTTTATATTGCCTCCTTCCTTTCAGGTTTTCTGGGAGGTCTTCAGTTTTCAATATCAAGTAATGTCATGAGAGACAGACAACATCCCTCTGCAATGCTTTATGCCATTGACCTTGGGGGTTCTTTTATCGGTGCTTTTCTGACAACCATCTATCTTGCTCCCCTTACGGGTATAAAGAATTCACTTTTTATACTTTGTATTATTAAAATAAGCTCACTTATCTCTGGTTTAAGAAATGAAAAGGCTTAGGATAATATTTATTGTGATCTTGACTGTCTCCATCACAGGAGGCTATATACTCCAAAAATTTATGGAAAAACCTCTTAATGAAATTCTTTATCTTCAAGAAATCGCCCCCGGTGTTGTCTTTCATGAAAAAACAGGCAGTCCACCTTATTATCCTTCAGATGGAGAGGTGATAGCCTTTAATAGTTATGACATAAGACCTGATATAAAGGGATATGCTGGCCCCATTAAGGTATTACTCGTTATTGACCGAAGGGGGATCCTGCGGGGATTGAAACTCCTTGAGCACAGGGAGACAAAGAACTATGTCCATTATATGGAGACAGAGGAATATCTTTCCCAATACATAGGGAAGTCCATAAAAGATCCCTTGGAGATAGACAGGGATATTGATGGAATAAGCAGGGCAACTGTGAGTGTAGAGGCCCTTGCAAGGACCATAAGAGAAAGTTCAAGGATAATGGCATCAAAGGTCTTTCACCTTGAGATAGAGGAAGAAAAAAAGAAGAATCCTGCCCTTCAGCCCTGGTTCATTTATGGATTATTTTTTGCCTCGGGTTTCCTTTTTTTCTACCTGAGCAGAAGGAGAAAAAAATTTTTAAAATCAAGAGACTTCTATCTCATTCTCAGTATCCTTATACTCGGTCTTTATCTTTCAAGTCCCTTTTCAATTATCCATGTTTATAACCTGCTCTTATTGAGATCCTCCTCTTCCATTCTTTTATATCTATTAATATTTACCATAACAGTTTCTCTCATTATGGCAGGCAGGTTTTATTGTGGATGGCTCTGCCCCTTTGGTGCAATAGCAGAGTTTATCGGAAGGATACCTTTAAAGAAATGGAATATCCATTCAGGGAAAGATTTAAGATTCAGACTCTTAAAGTATTATCTGTTGTTTTTTATAACATTCATTGTCCTCTTAACCGGTGTCCCCGAATACTGCCTGTTTGAGACCTACATTACACTCTTTTCATTCCATGGCAATATCTTTCAATGGAGCCTGTTATTAATAATGTTATTAATAAACCTCAGAATAAAAAGGGCCTGGTGCAGATACTTCTGCCCTGTCGGTGCATTATCTGGCTTATTTTCAAGGAGGCTCTCCGGTTATAAGAGCGGTGAGGAATGCCCTGTGGACAACCCTTCAGGGCCTCCTGATTCAGAATGCATAAGATGTAATAGATGTTTGAGGAATACAGGATGAAAGACGAGAAAAAGTTCAGGTTATTCATTGGCATTTCAGCTGTGCTTATAATGATGTCCCTCTTTTTTAACATATTTGGAGAGGTGTTTTCAAAAGATATAGGTTCATATCTTGAAAGGAGATTTTACTATGAGCGGGTGATATCAAAGAAGGGTCTAAGTCTACACAGGGCCCTTTACTGGAGACAGGAGAGATGACCTCCTCAATTTGTCGATAGAAATGCATTTTCATCGGGGTTCACGGGGTGAAGCCATCCCCCGCCATTCCTATCGGCAGTTTAGGGTGACCTGATTCTGTTTGATAAACTCTGTGCTATGATATAAAAATGGAGCGTTTCATAAGGATAATATCTCAATCCATCAGGGCTGTAAAGGCCTTCAAACTAAGGACACTCTTCTGTCTTCTCAGTGTAAGCCTGGGTGTCTCATCCATTACCATAATAGTTGCAGCCACGGAGGGAGCCTATGAAAAGGCACTTGATATAGTCTCTGTTTTCGGACCTGATTCACTTCTTGTCTTTGGTGGTTCAGAGGAGATAAGGGCACTGGGGCTGAGGCAGCGAACCATAAGACTTGATGATGTGGAGGCAGTGCGGAGGGAATTTTCAAGTGCTTATCTTGTTGTACCAATGACTGCAGTGAGGGAGGTAAATGTATCCTATAAGGATAAAAGGCATCAGACACTTGTTATTGGCTCCACGAGTGATTACAGCAGGGTCTGGACATGGCCTGTAATACAGGGCTCTGACTTCACTGAAGAGGATGTAAAGGGAATGAAGAATGTCTGTCTTATGGGAATTCATGTAATGAGACAGCTCTTTGGAGATGAAGACCCTGTGGGGAAATACATCACTGTAAGAAACATGCCTGTTCAGGTTGTTGGCGTGCTTTCAGAAAGAGGGACAACTCCTGGAGGAGACATACTTGATGACAGGATAATCATGCCCATTACCACCGTCATGAGAAAGCTTCAGAATGAGACAAAATACATATCTGCCTTCAGGATCAGGTTTGAGGACAGAGAGAATCTTGATCTTCATATTGAAGAATTAAGGTCTTTTTTGAGGCAGAGGCACGGGCTTCAGGAGGCTGAGTCTGATGACTTCAGTATTGTATCTCCAAAGGAGATCATAAAATTCCTTGTTGCCTTAACAGGTACACTTGTTGCCTTTCTCGGGGTTACAGGACTGATCTCACTTATAGTGGCTGGCTTTGTCCTTGCCAATCTATTTCTTCTCTCTGTAAGGGAGAGAACCAATGAGATCGGTATCAGAAGGGCTGTTGGTGCAAATAAAAGAGATATCCTTTTACAGTTTCTTGGTGAGGCGGTTATATTAACAACCCTGGGAGGTCTTACTGGATTTATCCTTGCAATAGCAGGTTCTGAGCTACTCACCCTCATATTTGAATTTCCTATGAAATTTTCCTGGAAGGCCTTTGCAATTGGGTTATTCCTGTCCTGGATGGTTGGAATAATCTTTGGACTTCAACCAGCAAGAAGGGCTGCTGAACTCAATCCTGTAGAGGCCATAAGGGGATAATTATTGAGAGATGAAACTCTCTTCCTGGATATACATTAATTTTAAGATAGCCACCGGCTCTCTCTGTGGCTTCAGATTGAGGACACTGCTTGCCCTTTTTGGTGTATTCCTTGGTACCTTTTCACTCATAATAGTTGCCAATATCTCAAAGTCCCTTGTGAAGAAAACAGAGATTGAGGCAGAAAAACTTGGCAAGGATATTATTGTGGTCAGAAGTGGCATAGTTAAGAGGTTTGGTGTAAGGATGAGGATACTTTCTGAATCCACAAACCTCAAAATACAGGATGCGAATTCCATACTTTATGAAACAACCTCTGTTATTGCTGCCTCACCTTCTTCGAGCAGGCCCTTTCCTCTGAGATATAATGGTACAAGCCTTTCAAATATCCCTGTTATTGGTGTAATGCCTGACTTCACCACCATAAGGAATTTCAATGTGGAGCATGGGGTATTTATAACAGATAATGATGTAAAGGAACTCAATAAGGTAGTTGTTCTTGGTAAGGCGATTGCAAGAAAGCTCTTCGGGGATGAAGACCCCCTTGGCAGATATATACTTATCTACAGGGTACCCTTTCAGGTCATAGGAGTCATGGAGGAAAAGGGTGTGGATGTTTCTGGTGTTGATCAGGATAACCAGGTCTTTGTTCCATTAAGCACCTTTTTAAGGAGACTGGTAAACAAAGATTATATAAACACAATCTATGTAAAGATCAGGCCAGGCGGATACAATGAGATTACAAAGGTTGAAATAAGAGATATATTGAGAAAAAGGCACAAGCTTAAAGAAGGCAAAGAGGATGATTTCACAATTATAGATATGAAGGATGTCATGACCCTTCAGACACAGGCAATCTCCCTGATTAAGACCCTTGGAAGGATATCAGCCGTAATATCCTTTTTAATTGGTGGCATCGGGATACTTTCTATCATGATATTGATAGTGAATGAAAGAAAGATAGAGATAGGTATAAGAAGGGCAGTTGGTGCTACAAAGAAGGACATAATAATTCAATTCCTCATGGAGGCATCCTTTATCTCACTGACAGGAGGACTTGCAGGTTTACTCCTCAGTTTTCCTGCAAGTGGAGCGATCTTTAACCTGACAGGGCTGCCATTTTCCATTTCCATAACAGGTCTTTTCTTCTCAACCATTGCATCCATTGGAATTGGAATACTTGCCGGCATTTACCCATCAAAAAAGGCAACCACCTTTGAACCCCTTCAGGTTATAAGGAAATAAAAGGACCCTTTTTGGCTATCTTATTTAGATTTTTTACATCAAATCATTTGGCTATTTGATAGCAGAGGATTAGATGTAATAGTTAAATATAAGTATGCCTTTCTATCTTATAATTTCTTTTGGTTTCTTTCCCATTATTAAATTATCCCATTAATAGACACAATTTTAATTATACCACCCCTGGCAAGAAGGACCTTTACACAAACAGATTCAGCTATGATACAATTGGCAATATGACGGAGAAACAACAGGTGCACACAATCCTTCAGCCTTCCATAGAGCCACACAGGCCAAAAGAGACGAATTATGTATTAAACTATACATATGGAAGCTCAAAGCCTCATGCGGTAACAGATGCAGGGGACAGGCTATACAGCTATGATAAAGCAGGGAACATGACAGGCTGGGAGCACAAATACAACGGCACAAGGAGAGTTATTTACTGGAATGAAGAAAACAGGATCAAGGAGATAGATGACAATGGGAAGGCAACATATTTCTTATACGATGATTCAGGGGAGCGAGTGGTAAAAAGAGGGCAACATGGAGAGACACTATATATAAACAGATTCTACTCATTAAGGAACGGGGAATTAGGCACCAAGCATATTTTTGCAGGAGAGGTCAGAGTTTTGAGCAAGCTTGTAAAGACATCACCTACAGTAGATGCAAACACTGACACAGAGTTTTCAGGGTCAAGGGGCAGGTATTACATATCAAATTCTTTGCCCTGAAGGCACGGAGAAACCGGCTCTAATATTAAGAGCCGGGAATGGGATTTGAACCCACGGCCTGCTGATTACGAATCAGCTGCTCTACCGCTGAGCTATCCCGGCTAAATTTATTTTAACATGTTTAAGTATGTTGACGGATATCCACCAGGGATGGAAGAAAAAGGTTTATGGTAAAATAATTCAGGATACCAGATGAAGGTAAGATGTGAGCTCTGTCCTACTGAATGTGTCCTCGATAATTATGAGATTGGTGGCTGTAAGGTGAGGATAAATAAGGATGGTGTGCTTTACAGCCTTGTTTATGGGAAGCCCTGTGCTGTTGCAATAGACCCCATAGAGAAAAAACCCTTTTATCATTTCCTGCCAGGAGAAAAGGCCTTTTCCATTGCTACTGCTGGCTGTGTCCTTGGATGCAAGTTCTGTCAGAATTGGCAGATATCACAGGCAAGGCCTGAAGAGGTTGACTATCATGACCTTCCACCTGATGATGTTGTTCGTTCTGCTATGTTTTATGGATGCAGGGTCATCACCTATACCTATACTGAGCCAACTGTATTTTATGAATATATGCTTGACACCGCTATTATTGCAAGGAGATTGGGTCTTAAAAACACCATGCATACCTGTGGATATATTAATGAGAGACCTTTGAGGGAGCTTTCCAGGTACATGGATGCTGCAGATGTTGACCTCAAGGCCTTTACAGAGGATTTTTATGCAAGGCTCTGTGGTGGAAGACTCAAACCCGTGCTTGATACACTGGTTATTCTTAAATCACAAGGTGTGTGGCTTGAGATAACAAATCTTGTTATCCCCACGCTTAATGATGACAGGAAGAGTATTAAGGAGATGTGCCTCTGGATAAGGAATAACCTTGGTCCTGATGTACCACTTCATTTTTCAAGATTCTTTCCCCAATATAAATTGAAGAACCTTCCACCAACACCCCTTGAGACACTTACCATGGCAAGAGATATCGCCCTTGGTTCAGGTCTGAGGTATGTTTATATAGGAAATATAAGGACAGAGGCTGAAAATACCCGTTGCCATAATTGCAAGAGGCTTCTCATTGAGAGGCATGGCTATCTGGTGAAGGAGAATAATATAATTAATAAAAGGTGCAGGTTCTGTGGCACCCTTATACCGGGTGTATGGAGTTAAGATGACAAGAAGGATATTCCTTTTTTTCCTTATAGGCGGCCTGTTAAGTTTTATAAAAAAGAGGACTGGTAAAAGAGAAGACCTCAAGGAGGCACTTTTCTGGAAGAGGCTAAGTTGAGAACTGCGGTACTTTCCATATTATTACTCCTTTTTTCTTCCTGCAGGACAGAGGTAAAATCACCTTCAGTGGCTGGCACTTTTTATCCATCTGAGCCCTTAATCCTGAAAGAGACTGTTGAGAGGTTTCTTGGAGAGGCAGAAAAAACATCCCTTAATGGTGAGCTTATTGGCCTTGTTTCTCCCCATGCAGGTTATCAATTTTCAGGTCCAGTGGCTGGATATGCCTATAAGAATCTTCCTCAGGATGTGAAGACTGTAATCCTTATAGGACCAGGCCATTATTATCCCTTCAGAGGGGCATCTGTATATAAAAAGGGATATTTCAGGACACCCCTTGGAGATGTAAAGATAAACGAGAGGATTGCCTCCCTGCTTATAAATGAAGAGTTTAATGTGAGGTTTGAGCCCCTTGCCTTTGAGAAGGAGCATTCCCTTGAGGTGCAGATACCTTTTCTTCAGAGTAGATTAAAGGATTTCAGCATAGTACCTGTCCTTATTGGCTCACCAGATGAAAGGTCTCTCAGGCATTTGATCTCAAAACTTACAGATATAATGAAGGATAAAAGGGAGATTATAATAATTGCAAGCTCAGACCTCTCTCATTATCATCCTTATGATGAGGCAGTGAAGATTGACAGGAGATTCCTTTCCGCTATAGAGAAACTATCAATTGAAGAGCTCCAGAAATGCCTTTCCATGTCTCAATGTGAGGCCTGTGGAGCCTGGCCTGTTCTTATAACCATGGCAGTGGCAAGGAACCTTGGAGCAACAGAGGCACTGGTATATAAATATGCAAACTCAGGTGATACTTATGGAGACAGGTCAAGGGTTGTTGGGTACGCTGCAATCGGTTTCTACAGGACCGGTCTCACAGAGACTCAGAAAAAGACCCTTCTTGATATAGCAAGAAAGACGATTGATTCTTATGTAAGGTACAGAAAGGTACCAGAATTCCATATAACTGAAAAAAGGCTCCTTGTGAGCGGAGCAACCTTTGTTACCATAAAGGATAGATATGGTAACCTCAGAGGCTGTATAGGAAATATATATCCAGTCATGCCCCTTTATGAATCTGTTATAAGGAATGCCATTTCTGCAAGTACCAATGACCCGAGATTTCCTGCCATGAGACCTGAAGAGCTTGAGGAAATCGAGGTTGAAATAAGTGTCCTTTCACCCCTTGAACCTGTTAAAGACCCTGGGGAGATTGAAATTGGAAGAGACGGGCTTTTTATTGTAAAAGGTTCTCATAGCGGGCTTCTCCTTCCACAGGTCCCTGTTGAATTTGGATGGGATAGATGGAGATTTCTTAAAGAATTATGTCATAAGGCAGGCCTTCCAGAAGATGCCTGGAAGGATGCAGAACTCTACAGATTCACAGCAGAGGTCATAAGATAGTCCGTATCCTCTTTCTGAGCTCCTCTGCAAGAAATAGCATTATGCTGAATGGTAAAAGTATAAGCCATAGGGAAGGCTTAAGTGGTGCGGTTCCAAAAAAGGTATTTCCGATTCCTGTGTAGATAATAAGAAGGGCAATCATAATTTCAATGACAATGGCAAGGAGCAGTAGTTTGTTTGAAAATATCCCGAGCTTGAATACAGTTCAGTTGAGGACCTGCATGCAAAGGCATTTGCTATCTGGGTTATTATTATACCACCAAGGCAGGCAGTAGTTGCCTGAATATAGAAGATATTCCCTGGAGATAGTATCTCACCCCATTGCCAGCCACCTGATTTAAGCACATAGAAATACCCATAAAGCCCTGCCATTGCCTCTATTGGACCGAGAAACAGGTAAGACCTTGACAGGACCCTCCAGTTTAAGAGCCTTTCTTCAGGAGACCTTGGAGGTCTTTGCATGAGATTGCCTGCTGGTTTTTCCACACCGAGGGCAAGGGCAGGGAAGAGGTCTGTTCCCAGGTCAACGGCAAGTATCTGCATTATGGTTAAGGGAAGGGGAATCTTCAATAATACATAGGCTATGTATGGAACTATCTCTGGAATATTGGAGGCCAAGTACTAAATTTTTTTCGATATCCTGCCCTCTGAGTTCCTCTTCTTTAATTTCCCTGAATCCAAAGGCAAGCACCCTTAATCCCCTGTCCATCATTGAATTGTAAATATCTACAAGCCTCTTACTTTCCTCGGGTGTAAAATTTTTTCTCTCTCCCTTAATAAGAATATGGCTGCATATGCTGAAGAGGCTTTCAGGTGCACCCTTTGTAAGTAAAAATATCCTGTCATGGATCTTATTTATTGTGCTCATCCTCTTTCTTTCTGAATCAAAGGGTATCTCCTTTATCCTGCCTGTTTCTTGAATGTTGCTTTTTGTGGCTGCCCATTTATAAAGTGCGATCTCTGTTGGTTCTCCTCTGAGTTCGCCATTTATTATCTCGGTGTTATTACATAAAAAGGCTATATCACTCAGGGATGGGAAGATAAAAATTTTTCCCTCATTAAAATCAAAGGTCTCTTTTACCTCCATGCTGTTCATGGTGAGTGTTCCTGTCTTATCAGTGCATATGACATCCACTGAGCCGAGGGTCTCTACAGAGGTGAGGGTCTTTATGAGGGCCTTTCTTTTTGCCATCCTCTGACTACCCATTGCAAGGGAAAGGGTAACTGTTGGAAGTAATCCTTCAGGGACATTAGCAACAATGATACCTATTGCAAAGAGAAAGTTTTCAAAGAATGTCCTTTTTACTATAAAACCTGTTAAGAAAAACATGATACCCATTAATGTGGCTATTATCCCAACAATCCTTGTTATGCGTCTGATCTCCCTTTGAAGGGGACTTATGCCAGGTGTTACGGTGCCTGTAAGATGGGCAATCCTTCCAAACTCTGTCCTCATACCTGTGGCAAACACAACAGCCCTGCCGTGACCTGACATTACAGATGTGCCTGCAAAGAGTATATTGGGGCTTGTCAGTAAGTCACCTTCCCAGGGCTCAGGAGATTTAATAAGGGGTTCTGATTCTCCTGTAAGGGTGGCATGGCTTACCCTGAGTGATTCTGCCTCAATGAGTCTCATGTCAGCAGGTATCCTGTCTCCTTCACCAACAAGCACAATGTCACCTATTACGATCTCCTTTGCATCAATATCCCTCAGGATACCATCTCTCAGAACCCTTGCCCTGAAGGGAAGAAGTCCTTTCATTAACCTCAAAACCCTTTCAGCCCTGTATTCCTGAATGAAGGTGAAGACTCCATTAATAAATATGACCGCTACTATCGCTATGCCGAGATTGAGCATTCCCTCGCCTGGATAAAGGTATTCATAGATAAAACAGAGCAGGGCAGCAATCCAGAGTAGTACGGCAAGGAAATGGGTGAACTGTTCAAGAAATTTTTTTATGAGAAGCTCTCTCCTTAACTCCTCTATCTCATTATAGCCAAATTCTGAGAGTCTTCTCCTCGCCTCTTCCTCTGTAAGGCCCTGTGGTGAGCTACCCAGTATATCAATGACATCATCTATTGAAAGACTATTTATCCTCATGAGAGGGCTTGAATATAAGTAGATTGCAAGGAGTTTTTTGCATTACATATTCAAGTGGGCTTCTTTCTAATAGAGAACTCAGGAATCCCCTTGTTGAGGCACCCATCACGATAAGGTCAAACCTTTTTGAGGCAGCCTCAATAGTTATATCCCTTGAAGGAGTTCCGTGGCTAAACTTTTTTTCAAAGACTATTCCGTATTCCCGAAGCCTTTCTATAAAGAGAAGCATATCCCGGCTGAGATTTTTTTCAAGCTCAAAGGGTGTAAGGTGCATCTCACCATGAAAGAATCTTCCTTGAGGTTTTGTTATATGAAATAAATGCATCTCGCTATCAAAGGCCCTTGAGAGCAGGACAGAAAAATAAGCCCTCTCATCAATATGGTCTATCTCTGATTTCAATGGTATTAGAATCTTTTTTGGATGAAGCCTTCCAAAATGAACAACCCTTATGAGACATGCAGAAACCGGTAATCTGAGCAGTGCCCTTGCTGAAGAACCAAGAATATACTTACCTGTCTTTCCACCTCTACTTGTTGCAGCAAAGAGGATATCTATTTTTTTCCTTTTAACAAGCTCCGTTATTTTCTTTTTAAAATCACCTGTATCAAATAGGGCCTCTACCCCGATGCCACTTTTTTCTGCTATACGAAAGAGTTTCTTTATAGCATCCTCAGCCCTTTTTAGATTTTCCTCTGATGTTCCTTTTTCTGCAATATAGGTAAGGTATAGATGGGCATTTGAGACCTTTGCAATATGAAGGCTATAGAGTCCTGCTATCTCAGAGGTAAGATGTTCATTAACCGTGGCAAGTATCCTTGAACACATCCTGGGATAAGGATAGCATGAAACTCATTTTTTTAACAAGGAAATAGAATAAGTTCGAGTAGCGGGTATGAATGCCTTTATAGCAACACCTTAGTAGTACAGCAGTTAATGGAAAATTCCTCCATCTACGAGGTGATGGTGTGAGGCATACCGTACCATAGAAAATATATTTCTATTGGCGGTTACGGTTCAAACCCGCAATTGACAAAACCTGCGATATTATTGTTAAAATAAAACATTCTCGGGCGGATAGCTCAGTTGGGAGAGCGCAGCCCTTACAAGGCTGAGGTCACAGGTTCGATCCCTGTTCCGCCTACCATTTTCCTTATGGGGTGGTAGTTCAGCTGGTTAGAACGTCGGCCTGTCACGCCGAAGGTCGCGGGTTCGAGCCCCGTCCACCCCGCCATTAAGATTAAACAGGCAGTTTATAGCTTTCAAGAAAAATTTTTATTTCATTAAGAGTCCTTTTTGAAAAAGGGAATTTTTTATTAAAATTGACTTATTCTTATGTCTGAGGAGTGCACCTTTTAACTTGCTTTATGTAAAATTCTCAGGCCAGAGGTGAATGTTCAATGCCAGAGATTAAAAAAGTCCTTGTGGCAAACAGGGGAGTGCCTGCGGTGAGGGTTATGCTTACATGCAGGGACAGGAAGATCCCCACCACTGCTGTTTATAGCACACCTGACAGACTTGCCCATCATGTCTTTATGGCAGATTCAGCCATTCACATTGGTGAGGCACCTCCTGTGGAGTCCTATCTTAATGGTGAGAAGATGATAGAGGCTGCTATTAAAAGTGGCTGCAATGCCATTCATCCAGGCTGGGGCTTTCTCGCTGAAAATCCTGATTTCGCCCAGATGGTTATAGATGCCGGACTTATATGGATAGGACCTCCACCAAAGATAATAAGGCTTATGGGTGATAAGATTCAGGCAAAAAAGATCGCCCAGAAGGCAAATGTACCAACTATACCCGGTATAACTGATGTCAGGGATACTGCTACCGTAAAAAAATGGATGCAGGAAGAGAATGTGACCTTCCCGATAATGATAAAGGCTGCTGCTGGTGGCGGTGGAAAGGGAATGGTAAAGGTGGAGAGGGAAGAACAGCTTGAGCTTGCCTTTAATCAGGCTCGTTCTGAAGCAAAAAAGGCCTTTGGAGATGATACTATCCTTGTAGAAAAATATATTGAAAAGGGGAGGCATATAGAGGTTCAGGTTGTAGGAGACCAGCATGGCAATATTGTTCATCTCTTTGAAAGGGAATGTACAATTCAAAGGAGAAATCAGAAGATTATAGAAGAGGCTCCTTCTCCGACCCTTGATGATAATCTCAGACAGGAGATATGCTTTACTGCTTTGAGGCTCATGAGGGAGATCAATTATACTTCGGCAGGGACAGTTGAATTTATCTTTGATTCTAACGCAAAGAAATATTATTTCCTTGAAGTGAATACCAGGCTTCAGGTTGAACACGGGATCACTGAACTGATTACAGGTCTTGATATTGTTGGCATAATGCTTGATATTGCGATGGATAAGAAATTGCCCTTTAAACAGCCTGATATCCATCCAAACAGGTGGGCCCTGGAGGTGAGGCTCAATGCTGAAGATCCAAAGACATTCAGCCCATCCTTTGGTACAATAACAAGGCTTGAGATTCCTCATGGACCTGGTGTAAGGATATCCACAGGGGTTTATGAAGGAGCAGACATCCCGCCCTATTATGATTCGTTATTCATGCTTCTTATGTCTGCAGGAGCAGATAGAGAAGATGCTATAAGGGTTATGGACAGGGCATTAGGAAGGGGATTAAGGGTAGAGGGGATAAAGACCCTTGCACCACTGCTTTTAAGCATAATAAGACATCCCTTGTTTATAAAAGGAGAGTTTTCTACAAGATTTATAGAAGAACACATGAATGAGCTTATTTCCATGTTCAGGGAAAAGACCTCTGAGGATGAGGCATTAAAGGTCGCCAGATATGTGGCAGAGATTTCTGCCCTTGGACCACAGGTATGGATGTGATTATGAAAAAGGTTCAGAATTCAGGATTCAAGGTTCAGGACAATATGAAGAGGGATTATATCTTTGTAAGACCAGGGATGTCACCCCGTGAGATTGTAAATGCCCTGCGGAATCTTGGCAAGGTTTGTTTTGTTTCAGTTGGAATGAGGGATGCAGGCCAGTCTGATTTTAAGAACAGATTGAGGATATACGACCTCAAAACCCTGGCACCTTATTACAATCAGATGGGCCTTTTCAGCGCAGAATGTCATGGTGGAGCAAGATGGCATGTAGGAATAATGAACAGAAGAGAAAGCCCTTTTGAAGAGATAAGGATTTTAAGGGAACAGATGCCTGATGTACTGCTCCAGACCCTTGTAAGGGAGACGAATCTCTGGGGTTACAGACCCTATCCAAGGAATGTGATTGAATATGTGGTATCTCAGGTTGATATAGATGTCTGGAGATGCTTTTCCTTTTTAAATGATGTGAGAAATATGAAAACAGTTGCAGAGGTAGTAATGCAAAGAGGAAGGCTCTTTGAGCCTGCCATCTCTTATACAAGTGCTGAATGGACAACCATAGATTATTATCTTAATGTGGTTAAGGAGATAGTTGACCTATGCGGAGGTACAGAGGAGATCATCCTATGTATAAAGGACATGGCAGGCGTTGGAGATATAAAAAAAATCGGTGAGCTTATAGATGCAATAAAACAACGGTATCCTGATCTTATTATAAACTACCATCGTCATATAACAGATGGTCTTGCCATACCAGCACTTCTTTCTGCTGCAAAGGCAGGGGCACGGCTCTTTGATGTCCAGGAAGACTCCCTTGTAAGATTTTATGGTCATTCACCAATACTTTCTGTTCAGGCGGTATTTGAAGAGGCAGGCATCCCTGTTCATCTCAACAGGAAGGTTGCAGAAGAGGCTGTTTATAGAGTTAGGGAATGGATAGGTTATTATGAATGGGCTGAGTCTCCCTTTAAAGGACTTGACCACACAGTTACAAGACACAAGATGCCAGGTGGTGCCTTCCCGAGCTCCTTTGAACAGGCCCAGAAATCAGAGTTTCTACATCTAATGCCTGCTATTTTGAAGGTAATGTCTCTTTATAACAGGATTGTGAGATATTTTGATGTGACACCGGGAAGCCAGATAACCTGGGTTACCTGTAGCGGGATAGTTAATAGATATGCCAAAGAGAAAGGTGAAGCAGGTGTAAGACACATCATTGAATTACTTACAAAGTTTGTTGAAGAAAAGGGTCAGGACTTCAATGCAATGGAGCCAGAAGAGCAGGAAGAATTGTTACAGCTCTTCAGAAATGCACCCGGTGATTTTAAAAACCTGATTCTTGGCCATTATGGAAAGCTTCCTACAGGCTGGCCTGATGAGTGGGTTTACAGAAGTGCCTTTGGTGATGAATGGCAGAAGAAGTTACAGGAAAGAAAGGAGCTTTCTCCCCTTGAGCATATTGAAGAGGATGACCTTGACAGGCTCAGAAAAGAACTATCAGATTATCTTGGAAGAACACCTTCTGAAGAAGAATTTATTCTCTTTTTAATGCATCCCAAGGATGCCCTTGAATTTATAGAATTCAGGGAAAAATATGGCGATGCACCTCTTGTCCTTCCAACAAATGTCTGGAGAGAGGGATTAAAAAGACCAGGTGATAAGGTTGAATTTGAACTCAGAGGTAAACCCTACTGCATAGAGCTTGTTTCTATTGGTGGTGAATATGAGGGGATTATTCATGTGGTCATGAAGGTAAATAATAAGACAAGGGTTTACAAGGTGGAGACCCCGAGGGCTAAGAAAAAAGAGATAAAGATGGCTAAGGCTTTTAATGAGATAGGTGCACCCATAGCCGGTAATGTCTGGAGAATAGGCAATCCAAAGCGAGGGGCTTTAAAGATTGGAGATATTGTTCACAAGGGTGAGGAGATAGCCAATCTTGAGGCAATGAAGATGGAAAATGCTATACTTGCACCTTTTGATGCCCAGATAAAAGAGATATGCGTGAAGCTGAATGATGCAGTTCAGGAAGGTCAGCTATTGTTTGTTCTCGAAAAGATATAATACCTTTGAGTTTAAATTTTTACAGTCTGTAAAATAATTTTCCTATTCACTGATCGCAATCAAATTTCTTTTTGATAGTTACATCCTATCCACCTATATTTTTGTCTCACGGCAAAGTATTGTTGCGATATTTCGAACTTTTTATATATAATTGTCTAAAGCTATGACTTTAGATAAATATAGAAAGGAGGATAAAGCTATGAAAAAGATTATTTCAATTTTTGTGATGTGTATGGTGGGATTACTTATTTTTTCGTTATCTGTCTTCTCGCAGTCTGAAAAATCGAGAATAGCTCCCATCTGTAAGCAATGCCATACTCCCGATGATAAGATCTTGAGAGGTACTTTCGTAAATGTCTCACAAAAGGCAGAGACAATTCAGATGCTGACAGGGACTGCTACCTGGATTATAAATTATGATGACAATACTAAATTAATTGGAGCAGAAAGGATTAATAAGATACCAAAAGAAAAGGAGATTGCTATTGAGATTGAAGAAAGAGGCGGTCAGCTCTATGCAAAGAGTGTTTCTGTAAAACCACCAGTAAAAGTTCCTGAAGAAAAGCTGATTAATATTGATGAGCTTGCAAAACTTATTGACGCAGGGCCGGATCAAGCCAGATTCTTTCTTGTTGATTCACGACCTGAACCGCGCTACCATGAGGGTCATATCCCTTATGCAATCTCGATCTATGATGCAGAATTTGACAAGCATATAGAGAAACTTCCAGAGGATAAGGATATACTTTTGATATTTTACTGCGGAGGTGTGACCTGAAGGCTGAGCCCGAACTCTGCCAGTAGGGCAGAAAAACTTGGCTATAAAAATGTAAAGATCTTTCATGACGGAATGCCTGAATGGAAAAAGGCAGGAAAACTTATCCTATCCACAGTTAATTTTGTCAAGGAGAACATGGATAAGGACATCCCACAGGTAATTATAGACCTGAGATCTTCAGAAGAGGCATTAAAGGGGTTCATCCAAGGTGCAGTATCTATTCCTTCTGAGAAAGTTGTTAATATGAAAGACAAATTCCCTGCTGATAAGAAGGCACCTGTTATCCTTTACGCCTCTGATACTAATTCAGCAATAGAGGCCTTCAAGATTGTAAGAGGATGGGGATATTCTAATACCTCTATTCTTAAAGGTGGAATTGAGGCATGGAAAAGATCAGGTTACAATCTAGCACAGGGTAAACCGGGTGAAACCATTGTATATGTTCCAAAACCAAGGCCTGGAGAGATTTCTGTGGAGGAGTTCAAAGGGATTGTAGAAACTCTGCCATCTGACAAGTTCATACTGGATGTAAGGGATGAAGATGAGGCAGTGCAGGGAATGCTCAGGAGTGCAAAGAATATTCCCACCCAGGAGATTCCAAAAAGACTTTTAGAGATACCAAAGGATAAAGAGATTATTATTCATTGCTCAACGGGCGTGAGGGCTGAGATGGCTTATCACATTCTTAAAGAGGCTGGCTATAAAGGAAGGTTCCTGAATGCAAATATAAAGATTGATAAGGATGGAAAATACGAGATATCAAAGGACTGAATTCCTGCCTGGCTTAATTTAAAGCAATATGACCATAAGCCTTTGAAAGGTATGAGAAAAAATGTTATTGTTTTAAATGAAAACCTATAGCCGACATGGTTTTATAAAGGCCATTTTTCTAAAAAGACTTAATAGATTTGTAATAGAATGTCTAAAGGATGGCAAGAAACTCAGGGCATATCTTCCAAATCCTGGCAGGCTCTGGGAGCTGCTCCTTCCAGGCAGACTCATCTACCTGAAAGAAAATCCTTATGGATTACCCTATACTGTCTGGGCAGCAGAAAGAAAGGGCAGTATAATCTGCCTTAATACTCATTATACTAATGCTGTAGCAGAGAGTATTTTAAGTAAAAAATTTATTGCTGAACTGAAAGATTATATTGTTAAGGCAAGGGAGTTCAGGATTGGAAATCACAGGATAGATTTTCTCCTTTACAATAACTCGAGGACCCTGCCACTTGAGGTAAAATCATGCACACTTTTTAATAACAGCATTGCCATGTTCCCTGATGCTATTACAGAAAGAGGCAGGAGACATCTTGAGACCCTTGCCAGTAATAAAGGTGGTATTCTTTTTGTAGTCCATCATCCTGATGTCCTGTATTTTCTGCCTGACTTCCATACAGATCCTTTATTTTCTGAGACACTGTCAGCACTTCGTAATAGACTTCTTATCAAGGCCATATCAATAAAATGGTTTGAGGACATGACCTTTGACTTCATAAGAGAACTTGAAATACCCTGGCATGTTTACGACAGGGAGGCAAAGGATAGGGGAGGTTATATACTTTGTGGAAGACTATTAAAGGATAAAACTTTAAAAATCGGCAGCCTTGGAAAAATAAATTTTAAAAAGGGGTACTATCTCTATACGGGCTCTGCTATGAATTCCCTGAACTCAAGAATTAAAAGACATATAAGAAAAGACAAGACCTTTAGATGGCATATAGATTATCTTATCCCCTATCTGAAAGACCTCAGGTCCGTTCCTATAAGGTCTTCAGAACCCCTTGAATGTATCCTCTCCTGGGAATTAAAAATGATCTCCGATGGATATATACCTGATTTTGGTTCTTCTGACTGTAGGTGTCAGGGTCATCTTTACTGGAAGAAGGATAATCCCTTTCAGGACGAAGGTTTTATAGATATTATCTTAAAATATCGCATCAGCAGGCTAAAAGAATTAATTTAATACCGCCTTTGATCTTATCCCAATCATTACACATCTCTACAGGTAAAACAGAGGATTAAACCTCAATTTGCTGATAGAAATGCATTTTCATCGGGGTTCACGGACTGAAGCTTGTCTTCACCCCGTGAACCCCGAAATATGGGCAGACTGCCAGTTTTATTAAAGGCATTTTATAAATTTCTAATGGCAGATTACGGTTAAAAATTTTTCTTGATTTTTATATATTATCTCTTTATAATTTAAAAAGAGTTCCAAAATGGGTAAGAAGATACTCTTTATAACCCCTCCCTATCATTGCGGTGTGGTAGAGGTCGCTGGCCGCTGGGCACCGCTAACCTTTGCATACCTTGCTGGAGAAATTAGAAAATATGGTTTTGAGCCTGTAATATACGATGCAATGACCAAACAAAAGGGTTTTCCCGAGATAAGGGAAAAGATTGAAGAGATATCACCAGACTTTGTGGCAACCACTGCAATAACCTCCACTGTCATGGATAGTCTTGAGATACTCCGCATTTCAAAAGAGAGCAATCCCACAATAAAAACTATTATAGGTGGTGTTCATCCCACCTTTATGTATGAAGAAGTTTTACAGAATGATTATGTGGATTTTGTTGTAAGGGGAGAAGGAGAATTAACACTTTCAGAACTGCTTCAATGTATCGAGGCAGATGATGCACCTGAAGGTATCAGGGGTATTGCCTTTAAGAAAGACGGTCATATAGTGGTTACCCCTCCAAGACCATTTATAGAAGACCTTGACTCTTTGAGCCCTGCATGGGATCTTATAGACTGGAAAGATTACAGATACTTTGTGATTCCCAATAGCAGGCTTGGTGCAATAAGCACATCAAGGGGTTGCAATCACGGATGCACATTTTGCTCCCAGCAGAGGTTCTGGCAGAGAACATGGCGTGCAAGAAAACCTGAAAATATTATTAAAGAAATAGAGTTACTGAACAGGGAATATGGTGTAAATGTCTTTCTGATTACTGATGAGTATCCAACAAATGACAGGGAAAGATGGGAAAAACTTCTTGACCTGCTTATCGAAAGAAATCCTGGTATATACATCCTTATGGAGACAAGGGCAGAGGATATACTTAGAGACAGGGATATATTATACAAATATCGAAAGGCAGGTGTTGTCCATGTTTATATCGGAGTTGAGTCAACTGATCAGGAGACACTTGACCTGATAAAAAAGGACATCAAGGTTGAGACAGGCATCGAGGCATTGAGACTTATACGGGAACACGGGATGATAAGCGAGACAAGTTTTATTCTTGGCTTTCCTGAAGAAACTAAGGAATCCATCCAGAAGACATTGAGGTTATCCAAGCTCTACAATCCAGACTTTGCCCATTACCTTGCCCTTGCTCCCTGGCCCTATGCAGAGATGTATAAAGAGCTGGAATCGCATATAGCTGTTAAGGACTATAGAAAGTATAATCTCATTGATCCTGTTATAAAACCAGTCCATATGAGCCTTGAAGAGCTTGACAGGGCAATAATAGATTGTTATCAGTCTTTTTATATGGGCAAGCTTACAGAGATACTTAATATCAGGGATGAATTCAAAAGACACTATATACTGTCTTCAATGAAACTGATCATGAACAGCTCCTTTATAGTTGATAAACTCGGAAGCCTTGGCAAGATACCGCCTCAGGTAGAATCCCTTCTTAAAAAACTTGAATTTCATAAGGATACGAAGAAAGAATTTAAGATACTCACATCAGGATCTGCGGTCATCAATAAATCCCTTGAAGAGGTCTTCAACTTTATTGCAAAACCTGAAAACTGGCCTTCCTTTGTTACAGGTCTTGAAGAGGTAAAGAGTCCTTCAGAAAAATTGAGAAAGGGTGACACCTTTGAATGGAGTTTTAAAGTAAGAGGTATAAGTCTAAAGGGAAAGGGAAGGGTGATAGAGCTTATTAATAATAAAAAGATAATCCTTCAGATGCATAGGTTTCTTCCTATAAGGGAGGTCATTACATTTCAGGGCTTTGAGGATAAGACCGTAGTTTCCATAGATGCTGGCTATGAAAGACCTGGAAAGATATTGAGTTTCCTCTTTAAGGTAACCCTTGACCTTATCAATATGAAACAGCTTAATGTTATCCTTGGCAATATAAAGGGTCTACTTGAAAAGGGGATACTGGAGAAGAAACAGGTTTTAAAGTAACTACTATTATTTTTTTACACTATCTATTGCCTCATTCTACTGTAACACTCTTTGCAAGATTCCTTGGCTGGTCCACATCATATCCCTTAGTGACACCAACATAGTAGGCAAGGAGCTGCAGGGGAATAACAGAAAGTATCGTGGAAAGATATTTATTTGCAGGTGGTATCTCAATTACATAATCAGAGAGTTCCTTTGCATTCCTGTCACCCTCTGTGACAATTGAGATGATGATTCCACCCCTTGATTTTACCTCCTGCATATTTGAAAGGAGCTTCTCATAAAGCTCATCTTTTGGGGCTATCACCACAACAGGGAGCTCTTCATCAATAAGGGCAATGGGACCGTGTTTCATCTCACCAGCAGGATATCCCTCAGCATGGATATAGGATATCTCCTTCAGCTTTAAGGCTCCTTCAAGGGCTATTGGATAGTTAATACCTCTTCCAAGATAGAGGAACCCCCTTCTATTGATATGCTGTTTTGCAATAGTCTCTATCGTGGAGCTATGTTTCAGGATACTTTCAATCTTGTGAGGTATTTCAAGAAGTTCTGATATGAGCTTTTTTATAGATTCATGCTTAAGGCTACCTTTAAGCCCTGCCAGTAAAAGTGAAAGGATGTACAGTGATGCAAGCTGGGTGGTAAAGGCCTTTGTTGAGGCAACTCCTATCTCTGGACCTGCATGGGTGTAGAATACACCATCACTTTCACGGGCAGCTGTGCTTCCAAGGACATTGCATATGGAAAGCACCCTCAGTTCCTGAGCCTTTGCCTCCCTGATTGCTGCAATTGTGTCAGCCGTTTCTCCAGACTGGGTGATTGCTATAACAAGGGTATTTTTTTCAAGCACAGGTTTCCTGTATCTGAATTCAGAGCCTATATCCACCTCCACAGGTATACGGGCAAGTTCTTCAAGCATATATCTTCCAGCAAGACCTGCATGATAGGATGTGCCACAGGCTACTATCATTATCCTTTCTGTGTTTCTGAGTATCCCTTCTTCTATATTGAATTCTTCTCTGGCAATCTCTCCTGAGTCAGGATTAATCCTACCCCTCAAAGTATCTGCAATTGCCCTTGGTTGCTCAAATATCTCCTTTAACATGAAGTGCTTGTATCCACCCTTTTCAGCCATGACAGGATTCCAGTCTATATGGATGGAGGATTTTCTAACCTCTTCGCCATCAAGGTTCATTATCCTGAAACCATCAGGTTTGAGTATTACCATCTCTCCATCATCAAGGAATATTACATCCCTTGAGTAGTGTAGAAATGCTGGAACATCTGAGGCAAGAAAATGACCGTTCTGGGAAAGCCCCACTATTAAAGGACAATCCTTTCTCACTCCTACAATCTTTTCAGGTTCAAGCTCATTCATCACAGCAATTGCATAGGCACCTTTTACAGGTCTTAAGGCCTCTATTATTGCATCCTCAAGGCTTTTATTATCAATGTGATTATCTATAAGATGACAGAGGATCTCTGTATCTGTCTCTGAGCTGAAGGCATGACCTTTGTTGATAAGTTCCCTTTTAAGTTCCAGATAGTTTTCTATAATTCCATTGTGAACAAGCACTATCCTGCCATACCTGTGAGGATGGGCATTCTCTTCAGAGGGTCTTCCATGGGTAGCCCATCTTGTATGGCCTATACCTGTATTACTTACAGGTCTTTCAGAAAAAAGCCTTTCTAAGTCTTTTATCTTTCCCCTGCACCTTTTTATCTCTATAGTGCCTTTATTGAAATAGGCAACACCTGCAGAGTCATATCCCCTGTATTCAAGCCTTTTGAGTCCCTCCAGTACTATTTGAAGGGCATTCTCTTTACCTGTATAACCTATGATCCCGCACATCAGCCTTTCTTAGCCTTCTGTCTGTGTTTTTTTGCCCATTCAGGGATATGCCTCTGGGGTGTCCTGCTTAAGGCCAGGCTATGCTCTGGCACATCCTTTGTTATGGTGGAGCCAGCTCCTATATAGGCACCCTGCTTTATCCTTACAGGTGCCACAAGCTGGGTATCACTTCCAATGAAGACATCGTCCTCTATAATGGTTTTATATTTTTTAAATCCATCATAATTGCATGTAATCGTGCCTGCACCCACATTGACATTCCTTCCTATCTCAGCATCTCCTATATAGGTAAGATGCATTGCCTTTGTCCCTTCTCCAATAGAGGACTTCTTGACTTCAACAAAATTTCCTATCTTTACATTTTTCTCTATACAGGTACCGGGTCGGAGATGGGCAAAGGGCCCTATCTGAGAACCATCCTTAATAACAGACTCTTCAATTACAGAGGAATCCTTTATAACAACAAGGTTTCCTATTATTGAATTTGATATCCTCACATTCTGATAAATTATGCATCTGTCACCTATCACACTTTTACCCTCAATATGAACACCCGGGTATATAACTGTATCCCTGCCGATTCTCACATCTTTTTCTATATATGTGTTTTCAGGATTTATAATTGTAACACCCTCAAGCATGAAACCTTCATTTATCCTTTTTCGCATTATGGCTGAGGCTATTGATAGCTCCTTTCTTGTATTTATACCCAGCAGGTCTTCCTCTTCTGCCACAGGATAGGCCCTCACCTTTAAACCCCTTCTGACACCAATGGATACAATATCTGTAAGAAAATATTCACCTTTTTTAATGTTTTTTTTGATAAACCTAAGTAGCTCCAGTGCCTCGGGTTCTATAATGTAGATGCCGCTATTTACCTCCTTTATCTTCCTTTCCTCAGGGGTTGCATCAATCTGTTCTCTTATGGCAATTACATCTCCAGCCTTATCCCTTATTATCCTTCCATAGGATGAAGGGGCTTCTGTAATAAATGAAAGTATGGATATGGGACTCTGTTCCGCTCTGTGGAGCTTAATGAATCTCTTAAGGGTTTCCAACCTTACAAGTGGGGTATCACCATTTATTACAAGGATGGGGGCCCTTTTTTTAATTGTCCTTATACCAGTTCTCAGTGCATCGGCAGTGCCAAGGGCTTTTTTCTGTATTGCTATGGATGTCTTATCTTTGAGAAGCTCCTTTAGGGGCTTATGGTCCTTATTTATTACTGTCACTATCTCTTCAGGTCTGAGTTTTTTTACTGTATCAATTACATATTGAATCATGGGTGTACCGCATAAAGGATGTAGTACCTTCGGGATATCTGACTTCATCCTTGTCCCCAAGCCTGCAGCAAGGATAATTACATTCAGATTCATTTTACCCTTGTCCTCTTTATTTCGGATGGGGTTGCTATACCTCCAGAGAGGATTATCTTCACACCCTCATCAATAGGTATGTCTGTATATAATATATCCTCTTCTTTAAATAGCACAATCTCGCCAAGATAGAGATTATTTGTTGGGATATACACAGCCTTTAGTTCTCTTCCATCTTCAATCTTGCATTCCTTTGTTAGAAATCCAAAGGCATAACTACCCTGTCGTGGATACTCAACTATTACAAATTTTTTAAATGCTCCCTTTGATTCAGGACTGAAGGCATCCATTATCTGTTTTATGGCTGTATAAAGGCTTCTGAAAAGAGGAATCTTTAGGAATATGCTGTCTGCAAGCTGGAGGATTTTCTTACCGAAGACATTTGTTGATATTATTCCTATGAGAAATACAACTACAATGGCTGTTAGAAAACCCAGTCCAGGGAAGCGAAATCCCACAATCTTTACAAGAAGTGGCTCAAGGAGGTTATCAATGAATGTGAAGAACCTTTCTATGACAAGGATTGTGATAAGGATAGGGATGGTTACAAAGAGTCCAGCAATAAACTTTCTCTTGAAGGTGGTTTTTATCGATTCCTTTTGCTTCACCTTATCTTTCTTTTCCTGCTAATATTTCATCAGGGATATTGAAATTAGCATATATATTCTGGACATCATCATGATCTTCAAGGGCTTCATAAAGCCTGAGCATCTGCTCTGCATCCTTTCCATCAAGCATTATATAATTTTTTGGTACCATTGTTATCTCTGCGAGTGAAACAGGAATCCCCTGTGCCTCAATAGCACCTTTTACTGCTACAAGATCTTCTGGAGATGTGATTATCTCATAATTGTCCTCACCAGGGTCGTTCTTCATATCCTCTGCTCCTGCATCCAGAGCAATAGACATGAGGGTATCCTCAGATGCCTTTGCTTTGTCAACAAGGATATATCCTTTTTTCTCAAATATCCACGAAACACATCCAGCCTCTCCAAGGCTTCCACCATGTTTTGTCATTATATGCCTTATTTCAGAGACAGTCCTGTTTTTATTATCTGTAAGGACTTCAATCATGATAGCAACTCCACCAGGACCATAACCTTCATATATAGATTCCTCATAACTTACCCCTGGAAGTTCACCTGTCCCTTTCATTATAGCCCTTTTGATATTTTCAGAGGGCATATTTGCCTCTCTTGCCTTTTCAATTGCTGTTCTGAGTCTGGGATTCTTCTCAGGGTCTCCACCACCCATTTTTGCAGCTACGGTTATCTCCTTTGAAATTTTGGAAAAAATCTTTCCTTTTTTTGCATCTACTGCCGCCTTTTTATGCTTAATCTGTGCCCATTTTGAATGTCCAGCCATTTATTGACCTCCCTTTCACTTTTTTAAAGAAATTTCTTCAAGCCTCTTTTTTGCAACAGATGCCTCTGATGAGGTGGGGAATAAGGTAATTATAGTCCTGAATCCTTTTTCTGCCTCTTTATAATCACCAAGACCATATTTTGCTTCTGAATAATAAAATAGATGGGCAGGTGTTCTGAGTTCCCCCGTTTTTATATATTCCTTTATATAAGGAATCTCTATATTAAGGAGTTTATCCCATAACTTTTGAGTATAATAAAACCTGACCATTGTATCTTCTATTTCCTTTTTAAAGGGTGAGTCAGGATAGGAATTTATAAAGTTTTTATAAGCAGCCTCTGCTTCTTCTACTTTAGGAGGGGCATAATCCCTTGTATATATCACAATAAGCCTCCAGTAGCTTTCCTGTGCAAGGGGTGCCTCAGGATAGAGTTTGATAATATCAATATAGGCATTCTCAAGTCTTGGAAGTATCTCTTCCCTTGAGCCTGTTTCTGTGAGCTCAAGGATTTTATTAAAGGCCTCAAGGGCTTTTTTCTCCTGCTCTTCTCTGGACAAGGGGATGGGTTTAACAGTCTCTTCCCTCTTCACCTGAGGGGCACAGGCAAACACCAATACTGTTAACAGTATCAATACAGGGATTTTTTTCATGAGAATTAATAATAATCATTTAACATCCTTGGTGTCAATAATGGGGCCCTCCTTGTGTGGTTACTATATTGAAATGTCACACATAATTACTATTTTAAAATGTCACATATATGGTAGTCTCCTTCTTAAGGATGAGAACATTTTAAGGAGGAGGCTATGCAGAAAAGATACCTTATCACGGAGGAAGAGATGAAAA
>CALJEL010000068.1 GCA_938074335.1 uncultured bacterium
TGAGGGAGTGGAGATGGTGATGCCTGGAGACAATGTAAACATAACAGTTGAGCTGATAGCACCCATAGCCCTTGAGAAGGAGTTGAGGTTTGCCATAAGGGAAGGAGGAAGGACAGTGGGTGCTGGTGTGGTAACGGAGATTATAGAATAAACATGAATCAAAAGATCAGGATAAAATTAAGGGCCTATGATTACAGACTGCTGGACCAGTCTGTAAAAGAGATAGTGGAGACTGCACAGAGAACAGGTGCACGGGTGGCGGGACCTGTACCTCTGCCAACGAAGATAAGCAGGGTTACGGTTCTCAGGTCTCCGCATATTGACAAAAAATCAAGAGAGCAATTTGAAATAAGAACTCATAAGAGACTTCTTGATATCTATGACCCAACACCTCAGACAGTAGATGCCCTTATGAAGCTTGAGCTGGCTGCAGGTGTTGATGTGGAGATTAAACTATGACAGGAATACTTGGCAAGAAAATAGGGATGACGCAAATATTTTTTGAAGATGGCAGGGCAATTCCTGTCACTGTTATTCAGGCGGGCCCGTGCCCGGTTATTGATGTAAAAACTCCCGAAAGAGATGGATATGAAGCAGTTAAAATCGGTTTTGAAGAACTAAACAAGGTTAAAAATATCACAAGGCCTCTTCTTGGGATATTCAAGAAGGCTGGTGTAAAGCCTCATAGAATAATAAAAGAATTCAGGATGAGCGGTCTTAAAGTTGGAGACCTTATTACAGTGGATAGATTTAAAAAAGGAGACAGGATATCTGTAAGTGGAATATCAAAGGGGAAAGGGTTTCAGGGAATTATGAAGAGGTGCAGGGCACATGGTGGTCCTGGATCCCATGGCTCTATGTTCAACAGGGCACCTGGTTCAATTGGTTCAAGTTCTTTCCCCTCAAGGGTGTGGAAGAATAAGAGCATGCCAGGTCATATGGGATCTGAGCGGGTGACGGTAAAGAATCTTACAGTTGTAGAGGTTATGCCAGATAAGAATCTTCTGTTAGTAAAAGGTGCTGTTCCTGGAGCCTATGGAAGCTATGTGGAGATAAGAAAGGAAGATTGATATGGAGATAGATATCAGGGATATAAATAATTCTGTTGTTGGCAAATATGCTACAGAGAAACTTGATCCTGCCTCTGTTAAAGAAGAGGTGATTCATCAGGTGGTTGTAAACTATCTTGCCAATCAGAGACAGGGTACCCATTCAACAAAGACTCGCGGTGAGGTAAGCGGAGGCGGCAGAAAGCCCTGGAGGCAGAAGCATACTGGGAGGGCAAGACAGGGTAGTATCAGGGCCCCCCACTGGGTTGGTGGTGGAATAGTCTTTGGACCAAAACCAAGAGATTATTCCTATGAACTACCGAAGGCCCTCAGGAGGGTTGCTTTAAGAGAGGCCCTTGAGGGAAAGCTCAGAGATAATGAACTTTTACTTATAGATAGCATTAGGATTGATAAACCAAAGACAAAAGAGATGGTCTCAATACTGAAGAAACTGGGACTTGATGGTAGCGTGTTAATAATTACACCGGATAAAGATGAGAATCTCATTCTTTCCTCAAGGAATATCCCGCAGGTTACAGTAAAAAGAGTGCTTGATGTGAATGCCTATGATATTGTAAGTCATGACAGGGTTCTTGTATTAAAAGAGGCTATGCAGAGACTGGAGGCTGAGAGGCTATGAATCTTACTATATATGATGTGATAAAAAGGCCCCTTTTTACAGAAAAAGGGCATTTTATAAAAGAAAGAGAAAACAAGATACTGCTTGAGGTTCATCCAGAGGCTAATAAGATAATGATAAAGAGGGCAGTGGAAGAGCTCTTTAAGGTAAAGGTGGAAAAGGTGAATATTATCAATACAAAAGGAAAGCTCAGAAGACGGGGTCGTTATGAAGGCTTTTCCTCTGGAATAAAGAAGGCAATAGTAACCCTCAAGCCTGGGGAGAAACTTGATTTCATTGAAGGAGCGTGATGCCTGATGGGAATAAAGGTTTATAAGCCAACATCACCAGGAAGTCGTTTCATGAGTTCCTCTGACTTTGCTGATGTCACTGCCGAGGAACCTTATAAGCCTCTTACCGTACCTTTAAAAAAGACAGGTGGAAGGAACCATCTTGGCAGGGTAACAGCCTGGCACAGGGGTGGTGGAAACAAGAGGCTTTACAGGATAATTGATTTTAAACGGGACAAAATTGGTATCCCTGCAAAGGTGGAGACCATAGAATATGACCCCAACAGGTCAGCGAGGATAGCACTCTTGAAGTATGCTGATGGTGAGCGCAGATACATTATTGCTCCTCTTGGTCTGAAGGTTGGAGATGAGGTGGTCTCAGGCAGCGGAGTGGAGGTAAAGGTTGGCAATGCCATGCCACTTAGGGAGATCCCTCTTGGCACATTCATCCATAATATAGAGTTACGACCTGGTGAGGGTGGGAAACTTGTCAGGGCAGCGGGCACAGCAGCTCAGCTTGTGGCAAAAGAGGACAAATATGTTCAGGTAAAGATGCCTTCAGGTGAAGTCAGGATGGTGCTTTCCAATTGCATGGCTACCATTGGCCAGGTGAGCAATCCTGATCATGAAAATATATCTATTGGAAAGGCAGGAAGAATGAGATGGCTTGGAAGGAGACCCATTGTGAGGGGTGTTGCCATGAATCCAATAGATCATCCCCTTGGAGGTGGCGAGGGGAAAAGCTCTGGTGGAAGACCCGCATGCACTCCCTGGGGAAAACCAGAGGGTATCAAGACAAGAAAGAACAAAAGGACTGATAAGTTTATTGTAAAGAGGCGTAAATGAGAAGGGAGATTATTGGTAAAAGTGAGATTAAAGAAAGGTCGGATTTCCGACTGCTGAGTTCCGAATTAAGTAGCAGGAGGCATTATGCCGAGATCGCTTAAAAAAGGTCCCTTTGTGGAACCAAAACTAATGAAAAAAGTCTTAGCCATGATTGAAAGTGGTGATAAGAAGATTATAAAGACATGGTCAAGAAGGTCTACCATTGTGCCAGAATTTATTGGTTTTACCTTTGCTGTTCATAATGGAAAGAAGTTCATACCTGTTTATGTGACAGAAAATATGGTTGGTCATAAACTTGGTGAGTTCGCACCTACAAGGACATTTAAGGGTCATGGCGGTGCTGAGAAAGTTGAGAAAAAGGGATAAGATATGGAGGCAAAGGCAATAGCAAGATATGTGAGGATAACTCCGAGAAAGGCAAGGAGGGTCCTTGACCTTATCAGAGGAAAGAAGGCAGGAGAGGCTGTAATTGCCCTGAAATTTATGCCCTACAGGGCGGCTCGTTATGTAGAGAAGGTCCTCAGGTCTGCAATGGCTAATGCAATACAGAAATCACCCAATCTTGATGTTGATTCACTTAAGATAGCCCATGCTGTTGCTGATCAGGGTCCCATGATGAAGAGGATAGAACAGAGGGCAATGGGAAGGGCAAATGTTATTAGAAAAAAGACCTGTCATATCACCATAGTGCTTGCCTCTCAGGAAGAAAAGGAGGTTTAGTTTGGGACAGAAGGTTCATCCTTTTGCAAACAGGATAGGGATAATCAGGACATGGGATTCAAGATGGTTTGCCCATAAGGCAAAGGATTTTTCACATTTGCTTATCGAGGATATAAATATCAGGAAGAGTCTGAAAGAAAGATTGTATCATGCTGGAGTATCCAAGATAGAGATAGAGAGAATAGGCCAGAAGATGAGAATTACAATTCATACTGCAAGGCCAGGAATTATCATTGGTAAAAAGGGAGCAGAGGTGGACAGGCTTAAAAAAGAGCTTGAGGTGCTTACTGGCAGGCAGGTAAATATAGATATAAAAGAAATAAGAAAGCCTGAGCTTGATGCCCAGCTTGTGGCTGAGAACATTGCCCTTCAACTTGAAAAGAGGGTATCCTTCAGGAGGGCCATGAAAAAGGCGGTGTCCAGTGCCCTTAGATTTGGTGCCCTTGGTGTCAAGGTTTCCTGCGCTGGAAGACTTGCAGGAGCCGAGATTGCAAGGACAGAGTGGTATAGAGAAGGAAGGGTACCTCTTCATACATTCAGGGCTGATATAGACTATGGGTTCAGCGAGGCAAGGACCACATACGGAAAGATTGGAGTAAAGGTCTGGATATATAAAGGTGAAATATTGCCAGAAAGGGCTATCGTGGCTCAAGAGGGCGAAAGCTCATGGAGTTAAAACAGTTTGTAATCATAGAGCAGGGTTTCTCCAATCTGTGCCCTGAGATTGTAACAAACCATAAGAGAGGGACTTAAAGATGTTAATGCCTAAAAAGGTTAAGTACAGAAAGATGCAGAAAGGCAGGATGTATGGAAAGGCCTACAGGGGTAGCTCTATAGCCTTTGGAGAATTTGGGCTGAAAGCCCTTGAGCCTGGCTGGATAACAAGCAGACAGATTGAGGCAGCCAGGGTAGCTATCCAGAGACATCTAAAAAGAGGTGGCAAGCTCTGGATACGGATATTCCCTGATAAGCCCATTACAAAAAAACCTGCTGAGACAAGAATGGGTAAGGGAAAGGGAAACCCTGAATACTGGGTAGCTGTGGTAAAGCCAGGAAGGATACTTTATGAGATTGGTGGAGTGAGCGAGGAGGTAGCCATGGAGGCAATGAGGCTGGCTTCTTACAAACTACCTGTGGCGACAAAGATTGTAAAGAGGGAGGAGGTTTTATCATGAAACCTTCCAAACTCAGGGAGATGACTGTTGAGGAACTCAGACAAAAGGAGAATGAACTGAGAAAGGAACTTCTTCATCTGAGGATACAGAAGGCCACAGGTGATATACAGAACCCTAACAGGTTGAGACAGGTTAAGAGGGACATAGCAAGAGTCCTTACAATAATAACCGAAAAACAGAAGGTATCATAGAGGATAGAATTATGCCAAAGAAGATTTTTACTGGTAAGGTCGTCAGTGATAAGATGGACAAGACAGTTGTTGTAGAGGTGACCAGGCTTGTTCAGCACCCTGTGTACAAGAAGACTGTTAAATACAGGAAAAAATTTATGGCCCATGATGAGGAAAACAGATGCAAGGTTGGTGATATTGTGTCAATTATAGAGTCAAGACCCCTTAGCAGGCGCAAGAGATGGGTTGTGCTTGATATTGTCAAAAAGGCTGCTTCCTCACCTGAAGTCAGAGACACCTTAACTGAGGGAGGTCTGAAATGATACAGCTTAGGACAATGCTTGAGGTGGCTGACAACTCAGGTGCCAAGAAGGTTCAGTGTATAAAAGTGCTTGGTGGCTTTCATAAAAAATATGCCAGGCTTGGTGACGTTATAATTGTCAGTGTCAAGGAGGCCCTACCTGATAGTAATATCAAGAAGGGAGATAAGGCAAAGGCAGTGGTTGTGAGGACAAAAAAGGAGACCAGAAGACCTGATGGTACCTATATCAGGTTTGATCAGAACGCTGTTGTTTTGATCAATGCCCAGGGAGAGCCTATAGGTACAAGGATATTCGGGCCTGTTGCAAGAGAGCTCAGGTGGAAGGAATTTACAAAAATAATTTCACTTGCACCAGAGGTTCTTTGAGGAGGAAGGATGTCATTGGGTATAAAAAAGAATGATACAGTAGTTGTAATATCAGGAAAACATAAAGGTAAAAGGGGCAGGGTAATAAGGGTATTGCCTTCTGATGACAAGGTAATAGTTGAGAAGATTAATATTGTAAAAAGGCATATGAAGCCCAGTAAGAAATATGCTCAGGGAGGCATTATTGAAAAAGAGGCGCCCATTCATATATCAAATGTTATGCTTCTTTGCCCTAAATGTGATAAACCCACAAGGATAGGCAGCCAGCTCCTGTCTGATGGAAATAAGGTAAGGGTCTGCAAGAAGTGTAAGGAGGTCATAGATACATAATGGTCCCGAGATTAAAGGAAAAATTCAGGAAAGAGATAGTTCCAGCTATGATGAAGGAATTTTCTTATAAGAATATTATGGAGGTGCCTCGTCTTACAAAGGTTGTTATAAATGTAGGACTTGGGGAGGCAATCCAGAACATAAAGCTACTGGAAACGGTGCAGAAAGAGATCGCTCAAATAACAGGCCAGAGGCCAGTTCAGACAAGGGCAAAGAAGGCAATAGCTGCCTTTAAACTGAGGAAGGGAGTTCCCATAGGATGCATGGTAACACTCAGGGGTGACAGGATGTATGAATTTCTTGATAGATTCATCAATCTCAGTCTCCCGAGGATAAGGGATTTTAAAGGTGTACCCACTAAAAGTTTTGATGGCCATGGCAATTATACACTTGGAATAAAAGAGCAGCTTATATTTCCTGAGATAGATGCAGACAAGGTTGATTTCATTTATGGAATGGATATAACCATATGCACAACAGCAAAGACAGATGAAGAGGCTATGGCATTGCTCAAACATCTGGGCATGCCTTTCAGAAAAGGTATTAAGAAATAAAGGAGAAACCAAATGGCAAGAGTTTGCATGATTGAAAAATCCAAAAGGCCCCCAAAATTCAGTACAAGGCAGAGAAATAGATGCAAAGTCTGCGGAAGACCAAGGGCATATTTAAGAAGATTTGGACTTTGCAGGGTATGTTTTAGAGAACTTGCACACAGGGGACTTATCCCTGGAGTGAGAAAGGCAAGCTGGTAATAGAGGTGAAGAAATGCTTACTGATCCCATAGCTGATATGCTTACAAGGATAAGAAATGCCATAATGATAAGAGCAGAAAAGGTTGATGTGCCTGCCTCAAGGCTAAAGCTTGAGATAGCCAAGATAATGAAAGAGGGAGGATTCATCAGAGGATACAAGATAATAAAAGATAAGAGGCAGGGCACATTGAGAATATCCTTGAAATATGCAGAAGGTCAATCTGCTATAAACGGCCTGAGAAGGATAAGCAGGCCAGGTAGAAGGGTATATGTGGGAGTTGATAAACTTCCTCAGGTAATGGGAGGAGTTGGCATGGCAATCCTCAGCACGCCAAAGGGAGTGATGTCTGACAGGAAGTGTCGTGAGGCAAAGGTTGGCGGAGAGGTTCTCTGTTATATATGGTGAAAGGAGTTTAAAGATGTCACGGATAGGAAAAAAACCTGTAGAGATACCAAAGGGTGTGGAGCTCAAAATTGATAAAAATCTTCTTACAGCTAAAGGACCCAAGGGGAGCCTCACACTGCAGATACATCCAAGGATAAAGGTATCCATAGAGGATGGGAAGATAATCCTTCAAAGACCTACTGATGAAAAGCAGGATAAGGCCTTGCATGGAACAATGCGGGCACTTGTGGCAAACATGATTGAGGGCGTTTCAAAGGGATATGAAAGGGTACTTGAGATATTCGGGGTCGGCTACAGGGCGCAGCTTCAGGGCAATAGACTGATATTCAGCCTTGGCTATTCCCATCCCGTGGAGTTTCAATTACCTGAAGGGATAAAAGCCACTGTGGATTCAAAGCAGACTACCATAACACTTTCTGGAGCTGACAAGCATCTTCTTGGGCAGATAGCAGCAAACATAAGGGCTTTAAGGCCACCTGATCCTTATAAAGGTAAGGGAATAAGATATGCGGGTGAACATTTAAAACTCAAACCTGGTAAGGCTGGAAAGAAATAATAAGGGAGGTTTTCCTTGGCAAGGATAAAAGACAGGAGAAGATTAAGACATGAAAGGATAAGGAAAAAGGTCTTTGGGACATCAGAGAGACCAAGACTCTGTGTCTATAAGAGTCTTAAATATATTTATGTCCAGCTGATAGATGACACCAGGGGTCATACACTTCTGAGCGCCACAAGTCTTGAGAAGGAGCTTTCTGATCTTCGTAGCAGGGATAATATTGAGGCTGCCAGGAGGGTTGGTGAGCTCATAGCAAAGAGGGCGATTGAGAAGGGAATCAAGAGAGTTGTTTTTGACAGGAGTGGTTATCCCTATCACGGAAGGATAGCTGCACTTGCAGATGCTGCAAGGGCAGCTGGACTTGAATTTTAAGCAAGGAGGTCTCGGGTAGTGCCAAAGACAACAGTGGAGAGGATAAATCCAGAAGGTCTGGAACTCAAGGATAAAATCGTTTATATAAACAGGGTCGCAAAGGTTGTCAAAGGTGGAAGAAGATTCTCCTTCAGCGCCCTTGTTGTTGTTGGTGACGGCAATGGAGTTGTTGGAGCAGGGAAGGGAAAGGCTTCAGAGGTACCAGATGCAATAAAAAAGGCCATTGAACAGGCAAAGAAGAGCCTAATAAGAATCCCGATTAAAAATGGCACTATACCCTATCAGATCACTGGAAAGTTTGGAGCCGTAAAGGTTGTAATGAATCCTGCTCCAAGAGGAACAGGTATAATAGCAGGTGGAGGAGTAAGGGCTCTCTTTGAGGTTGCAGGTATTACAGATATAGTGGCAAAGGTAATAGGTAATCATAATGCCTTCAATACAGTATGGGCAACCATACAGGGGTTTAAGGAGCTCAAGGATCCAGAGGCAGTTCTCAGAATAAGGGGAAAGATTGAAGAGGTTCAGGAGGAGGTTAATGCATGAAAAAGATAGCGATCACCCTTAAGAGAGGTTATCCAGGTGTTCCTGAAAAACAGAGAAGGATACTGCAGGCCCTTGGTTTGAGAAAAAGGCATCAGACAGTTATAAAGGACGATGTTCCTTCCATAAGAGGAATGATCTCAAAGATAACGCATCTGATTGAAGTAAAGGAGACTCTACAATGAAGATAGAGGATTTGAAACCCGCTGCTGGAGCAAGGAAAAAGAAAAAAAGGATAGGTAGAGGAATAGGCTCAGGCCATGGAAAGACCTCTACAAAGGGTCATAAAGGTCAGAAGGCCCGTTCAGGAGGGACAAAAGGCCCTGGCTTTGAAGGTGGTCAGATGCCTCTTCAGAGAAGGCTTCCAAAGAGAGGATTTACAAATAGTCCATTCAGAAAAGAATTTGCAGTTGTTAACCTGAAGGACATAGAGAAACTCGGTCTTGAGGAGATAAGCCCTGAGGTGCTTCTTGAGAAAGGTCTAATAAAGGATATCAAGGATGGACTAAAGGTCCTTGCAGATGGAGACATTAAAAGGCCTGTTAAAATAAGGGCACATGCCTTCAGTAAGGCTGCCCTTGAAAAGCTTAAGGCTTCAGGTTCCACGGTTGAGGTGATAAGCGCTTGAGGATCTTTGAGGTCTTCCAGAATATCTTTAAGATTGAAGAGCTAAAGAATCGTATTTTCTTTACTCTTGTCATGCTTATAGTCTATCGAATAGGGGCCCATATACCCACTCCCGGGATTAATGGTGAGGCACTCAGCAGATTTCTTACAGAGAAAGGTGGAGCCCTCATGGGCTTTTTTGATATGTTTTCAGGTGGGGCACTTTCAAGGCTCACTATATTTGCCCTTGGCATAATGCCCTATATAAGTGCATCCATTATCCTTCAACTTTTAACTGTTGTGATACCTGCCATAGGAAAACTTGCAAAAGAGGGTGAGTACGGAAGAAAAAAGATTATTCGTTATACAAGGTATGGTACAGTTATAATAAGCGCGATACAGTCATTCTTTATTGCAGTGGGGCTTGAGACCATGTCTCAGGGAGAATTTATCACTAATCCTGGCTGGGGATTCAGGCTCATGACCATGATCACCCTTACCTCTGGCACTGCCTTTATTATGTGGCTTGGAGAACAGATAACAGAAAGGGGAATCGGGAACGGAATCTCCCTGATAATCTTTGCCGGTATAGTGGCAAGGATGCCCAATGCCGTGCTTAACACTGTAAGATTGATTAGGTCTGGAGAGCTTTCCATATTATTTGTGATATTTTTAATATTCCTTATGGTTGCTGTTGTGGCTGGCATTATATACATAGAAAGGGGTCAGAGAAAGATACCTGTTCAATATGCGAAAAGGGTTGTGGGCAGAAAGGTTTATGGAGGTCAGAGCACTCACCTTCCCTTGAAGATCAATACCTCAGGAGTGATACCTCCCATATTTGCATCATCCATAATAATGTTTCCTGCTACAATTGCAGGATTTGCTGGAATTCCATGGGTCCAGGGTGTGGCAAGGCAACTTTCACCTGGAACCATTATATACACCCTGCTTTATGTGGGACTTATATTCTTTTTTGCCTATTTCTATACAGCCATCATATTCAATCCTGTGGACATAGCAGATAATCTTAAAAAATATGGAGGATTCATTCCAGGAATAAGGCCTGGTCAGAAGACCTCAGAATATATATACAGGGTCTTAAGCAGACTCACCTTTGTAGGTGCGGTATATTTATCAATAGTATGTATTCTGCCAGAGATCCTTATTAAAAAGGCAAATGTACCTTTTTATTTTGGCGGGACCTCTCTGCTGATCGTTGTTGGGGTAGCCCTTGATACAGTTTCACAGATCGAGGCTCACCTTGTCACAAGGTCTTATGAAGGATTTCTTAAAAAGGGCAGGCTTAAAGGAAGAAGAGGCTAAAATATAGTCTGTTAAAACTTTTGCATTAATAGCGTTTTTAAAACACTCTATAGGTCGTTGATAGTAAAATTTAACAGTTGCCGTGATAATATTGAAATCACCACATGAGATAAAGATGATTGAAAGGGCCTGTAAGATCGTAGCTGGTGCCCTTGAAATGCTTGCAGGAGTTATAAGGCCTGGCATAAGGACAAAGGAGCTTGAAGAGTATGCTGAGGCATATATCCATGCAAAGGGTGGTAAGCCAGCCTTTAAAGGCTATAGAGGATATCCGGCAAGCCTGTGCGTTTCTATTAATAATCAGGTTGTGCATGGGATACCCTCTGAAAGGAGACTTCAGGAAGGTGATATCGTGAGCATAGACCTCGGCGTTATATACGAGGGATACTATGGTGATGCAGCTCGTTCCTATGCTGTGGGAAGTATCGGAGAACTGCAGCGCAAGCTTCTTGAGGTCACTGAAAAGGCACTTTACATAGGGATTGAAAAGGCAAAGGCTGGCAACAGGGTAGGAGATATCTCCTCAGCGATCCAGACCTATGTGGAATCAAATGGTTTCTCTGTTGTGCGGGCCTTCGTGGGACATGGGGTGGGAAAATTTCTTCATGAAGAACCCCAGGTGCCAAATTTTGGCAAGCCCGGTAAGGGTCCGAGGCTCAAGGAAGGAATGACCATTGCTATAGAGCCAATGGTCAATACAGGTCTACCTGATGTAATGATACTCAATGACGGCTGGACAGCGGTTACGGTTGATGGTGGATATTCAGCACACTTTGAGCACACAGTGGTTATCACGAAAAACGGTGCTCAAATCTTGACTAAATTGAATTAAAAAGGTATAATGCAAAATTGCCCAAAGAAGAGAGCATAGAGGTCCAGGGAACGGTTGTTGAGGTGCTACCCAATGCCATGTTCAGGGTAGAACTGGAAAACGGCCAGGTTATTCTGGCTTACATTTCCGGGAAAATGAGGATGCATTTTATCAGGATCTTGCCTGGCGATAAGGTGCTTGTGGAGCTGTCGCCCTATGACCTTACAAAGGGAAGAATAACTTACAGGTTTAAATAAAAGGAGATTCATATGAAGGTAAGATCATCTGTAAAACCTATTTGCTCAAAATGCAAGATTATCAAGCGCAGAGGCGTGATAAGGGTGATATGCGAAAACCCGAAGCATAAGCAGAGACAGGGATAGTAATGCAATGTCTGAATTAAAAAATTTAAGGGGTGAACAATGGCAAGGATAGCAGGAGTAGATTTGCCAAAGAATGAAAGGGTAGAGATTGCCCTTACAAGACTCTTTGGTATCGGCAGGTCCTTATCAAATAAGATTCTTAGAGAGACCGGTGTTAATCCTGATACAAGGGTTAAAGATCTCAAGGATGAAGAGATTGTCAAGATAAGATCTGTGATAGAGAGAGATTATAAGGTTGAAGGTGAGCTTCGTAGGGAGATAGCAATGAATATAAAGAAGCTCATGGATATTGGCTGCTACCGTGGTATAAGGCACAAGCTCGGACTTCCCGTATGGGGGCAAAGGACAAGGACAAATGCAAGAACTCGCAAGGGTCCCAGAAGGGCAGCTGTAGGTAAGAAGAAGGAGGCATAAATGGCTCAGAAAAAAAGAGGTGCAAAGAAAGAAAAGAAACATATAACAGCAGGCGTTGCACATATACAGGCAACCTTTAATAATACAATAGTTACCATCACAGACCAGAATGGAAATGTCCTCACATGGGCTTCAGCTGGGAGCCTTGGTTTTAAGGGCTCCAGAAAGGGCACACCTTATGCAGCTCAGATGGCTGCTGAGGCTGCTGCTAAAAAGGCAATGGATATGGGTTTAAGACAGATTGATGTGCTTGTAAAAGGTCCTGGTGCCGGGAGGGAGTCAGCCATCAGGGCATTACAGGCCGCAGGTCTTGATATAAACCTGATCAAGGATGTAACTCCAGTACCTCATAATGGATGCAGGCCGCCCAAGAGAAGAAGGGTATGATACCTTTTAAATCACTAATTAAGGAGGTTGAAAAATAAATGGCAAGATATACAGAAGCAGTTTGCAGGCTCTGCAGACGCGAGGGGGAGAAACTCTTCCTTAAAGCTGACAGATGCTATACAGATAAATGTGCAATAGAAAGGAGAAAATATCCCCCTGGACAGCACTGGCAGAACAGACCTAAGCCATCTGACTACGGAGTGCAGCTCCGGGAAAAACAGAAATTAAAAAGGATATACGGAGTACTTGAAAGACAGTTCAGGAGATATTTTGAGATAGCCTCAAAGAAAAGGGGTGTAACTGGAGAGGCACTGCTTCAGCTTCTTGAATTGAGGCTTGACAATACATTGCACAGACTTGGCTTTGCTTCTGGTATAAGGGTTGCAAGGCAACTTGTGAGTCACGGTCATGTCCTTGTCAATGGTAAAAAGGTGAATATACCATCTTACAATTTAAGACCTGGTGATATTATTGAGATAAAAGAGCAGAGCAAAGATCTTCAGATAATAAAAGAAAGCCTTGAAAAGGCTCAACATCGAGGGATTCCATCATGGCTTGAATTGGATGCACAGAATATGAGGGGAAAGGTTCTTCATGTGCCTTCAAGAGATGAGATACCTGTTACAGCCCGCGAACAGCTGGTGGTAGAATTATACTCAAAGTAGAGCAGTTCAAACAGTTTTAAGAAGGAGGTTCTATGAATTTAAGAAAAAAAGGTTTTCAGCTTCCTCAGAGAATAAAATTTGATGAAGATACATTAAGCCCCACATTCGGAAGGCTCACCGCAGAGCCCTTTGAAAGAGGATATGGCATTACCATAGGGAATGCCATGAGAAGGGTTCTTCTATCGTCAATTACAGGAGCGGCTGTTACTGCTGTAAAGATAAAAGGGGTGCTTCATGAATTTTCTTCAATTGATGGCGTCAAAGAGGACGTGGTGGATATTATCTTAAATGTAAAAAAAATAAGGATGCGTATTCATGGAGATGGTAAGAAGACAGGTTCAATTGCTGAGAAAGGTCCAAAGGTGATCACCGCAGCTGACATAAAGGTTGATGGCTCAGTGGAGATACTCAATCCTGAACTTCCCATAGCTACCCTTGACAAAGGGACCACCTTTGAGATGGAGCTCTATATGAGCACAGGAAAGGGTTATGTGCCTGCTGAGGTGAATAAAGAGGTAGGTCTTCCTATAGGTGTGATTGCCGTTGATTCCCTTTTCAGTCCTGTGAAAAGGGTTAATTTCTGGGTAGAAAAGGCAAGGGTTGGAAGGTCAACTGATTATGATAAACTCATTATGGAGATAACCACTGATGGCAGTATCACACCCGAGAGGGCAATATCTGAAGCAGCAGGGATACTTGTTGAGCATTTTGACCTTTTTATACTTGAAGAAGATGCTATTTATCCGATGGAAGACAGAGCGGGTTTAACCTCTCAGCAGGGCAGTTCCACAATAAATGAGAATCTCCTCAAGAGCATTGATGAGCTTGAACTCTCTGTGCGTGCCCATAACTGCCTCAAGAATGCAAATATCCAGACAATAGCAGATCTCGTGCAGAAGACAGAACAGGAGATGCTGAAGACCAAAAACTTTGGGAGGAAATCTCTTAATGAGATAAAAGAGATATTAAGGAGTATGGGTCTTGAATTGGGTATGAAGATTGATACAGAGACACTTAAGGCATTACAGGCAGGAGGTAAAGGAAATGCGGCATAAAGTTGATGGAAGGCTCTTTGGAAGGCCTGCAAATCAGAGAAAGGCACTGTTACGGAATCTTGTTGCCTCATTAATAGAGCATCAGAGGATAGAAACCACCCTTCCGAGGGCAAAGGAGGCAAAGAGGATTGCCGAAAGACTTGTAAGCCTTGCAGTGAAGGGTGACCTTGCCTCAAGAAGACTTGCCCTGACATATCTGCCAAACAAGGAAATGGTCAGTCATCTTTTTAAAGAGATAGGTCCAAGATTTACTGGCCGAAATGGAGGTTATCTTAGAATAGTAAGAACAAGGCGCAGGGTTAATGACCGCGCTGAGCTTGCGGTACTTGAATTTGTAGATTATGAGGATATAATGAAAAAACATGAGAAGAAGGAATCAAAATCAGAGGAGAAAAAGTGACAGATATACTGGTTATTATAATAGTCCTTGCCATATATTTACTTCTGCAGTTTGTTGTGTTTCCCAGACTTGGTGTCCCCACCTGAGGTATTCCTTCAAAGGGTCTGGAGGATCCTGAGAAAAGCAAGGGTATAAGTTGCCCTACTCATCAGAAAAAATAAGTTCAAGAGCTGCGGTTTTTTCATTTACATAATCAAGGAGATACTTTTCTTTCTTTCTTAACTTGAAAAGCTCATCAGCTATATTAATTGAAGCAAGGATAGCTGCCTTTAAGGGAGGGGTAGATGGAGAATTTTTAAGAATCTCCCTTATCATTGAATCGACAAACCGCGCAAGTTCATGCATGTACTCAGGAGCTGCCTCTCCTTTAAGGATATATTTTTGCCCGAGTATATAGACCTCTGTGCTATTTATCATATATCAATTTCCTCAATCTCGCGCATTATTTCCTGAATCTCCTTTTTTACATAAAGCCTTTCAGTTTTAAGCTCCTCTATCTCCCTTGCCTGTTTCTTTAAAAGCTCTTCAAGTTCTTCTATCTTTTTTTGAAGCCGTTGATTTTCATTTTTCAGGGCCCTTGCCTTTTCAATGAATCTTGTTATCTTTTCGCCGAACTCCCTGATCCCTGTTTCCTCCAGGGCATCCGGGAGCCCCGTCCCGGCGTCATCAAACAATCCCTTCTTCATGCTCATAAAATACCAGAAGAAACGCAGTTCTTGCAAGCTGTATCTCTTTAATCTACAACATTGAGGATGCTTCCTGCATCTTTTAATCTGATATCCGTAATCTGCCATTAGAAATTTATAAAAAGCCTTTAATAAAACTGGCAGTCTGCCGAAAAAGGCTTTACCTGCGACACCTTAGTGTAATACTATTAATAAGCTTACTATACATAACTAACTTCACCTTTTGGGTGAAG
>CALJEL010000069.1 GCA_938074335.1 uncultured bacterium
TGGCAGTCTGCCTCAAAGTCTTTACAATGCGACAAATTTTATTTATTATGTAGCAAAAGTCTTCACCCAAAAGGTGAAGTTAGTTATGTATAGTAAGCTTATTAATAGTATTACACTAAGGTGTCGCAGGTAAAGCCTTTAGAGCACGGGGTGAAGACAAGCTTCACCCCGTGAACCCCGAAATATGGGCAGACTGCCAGTTTTATTAAAGGCTTTTTTATAAATTTCTAATGGCATCTACCCATGCTGATTAAATTATATCAGGACATGATATTATTAAATATGCCCCTCCTTCAGCTTGCCATAGATGTAATGGATGCAGGGAGGGCTATAGAATTAGCCAGATGCACAGAAAGGTATTTTAATCTCCTTGAGGCAGGCACACCCCTTATAAAATCCGCAGGCATAGAGATTGTTAAAAGATTAAAAAGGGAATTCCCTCAAAAATTGATATTTGCTGACCTAAAGATAATGGATGCAGGTGCACTTGAGGCAGCAATAGCCTTTGATGCTGGTGCTGATATTATAAGTGTCTGTGGACAGGCATCAATTGAAACAGTAAAAGAGGCCATCTCAGAGACGAAAAGGCATGATAAGAAGATAATAGTTGACCTCATAGGGGCAAGGGATATGATAAGGCTGGCACGAGAATTAAAACCCCTTATGCCTGATTATTTCTGCATCCATACAGGACTTGATGAACAGAGAAAGGGCAGAAGACCCTCTGAGTTCCTTGAAGAATATGTAAGAGAGATCAGTCATCCCTATGCAATAGCAGGAGGGATAAGGCCAGAGGATATAAAGGGCCTGATAAGATTTAAACCTGAGATCATCGTTGTGGGTGGCTATGTAACAAAGGCTGAGGCTCCTGAGGATGCAGCAAGAAGACTGAGAGAGGAACTTTCAGGAGGATGAGTTGTCCTACTATTCATTTATACTCAAAAAGATTGATGAGATAACCCATAGGATATCTCCCGAGGAGTTCAATAATTTTATTGAATTCGTGCTTAAGGCACCGAGGCTTTATATAATCGGTGCAGGCCGTTCAGGTCTGGTGGCAAGGGCCTTTGGGATGAGGCTTGTCCATCTGAAGAAAAAGGTATTCATTGTTGGTGAGACCATAACACCTGCCATGAGAAGGGCAGATGGTCTTATTGCAGTATCAGGCTCTGGAAAGACCACATGGGTTGTGGAGACAGCAAAGGCAGCGAGGTCTCTTGGAGGAAAGATCGCTGGAATAACCTGGGATAGAAACTCCGAGCCTGCAGGACTTTCAGACATAATTGTCCAGGTCCCCTCAGAGGCACTCCCAAGAGAAGTGACAGGTTATACCACAAGGGAGCTGATGGGCATACCCCTTCCTCCCATGGGCTCACTCTTTGAGATATCCACCCTGATATTCTTTGAGGCCTGTGTACTTGAATTGATGACAAGGCTCGGGATACAGGAAGAGGAGATGAAAAAGATACATGCAAACTTATAATTTACTCGCAACTTGCCGATAGAAATTCCTAATAAACCCTTTGATAAAACTGGCAGACTGCCGAAATTTTGGGGTCACGGGGTGAAGCTTTTCTTCACCCCGTGCTCTAAAGGCAATACTAACACCTCAGAAAATCTAACGATTTTCTGGAAACCCTGCTTGCGACACCTTAATAGAGCAGAGCAGTGCAGTAGAGCAGTAGACCAGCAGTTTTCCAGCAGTTTTTATTAAGGAATTTTTTCTTATTATTATTTAACCTTTATTTTGCCATTAGAAAACTGGCAGTCTGCCTCAAAGTCTTTACAATGCGACAATCTTTATTTATTATGTAACAAAAGTTCATCACTTAAAAAGGTGAAGTCAGTTATGTATAGTAAGCTTATTAATAGTATTACATTAAGGTGTCGCAGGTAAAGCCTTTAGAGCACGGGGTGAAGACAAGCTTCACCCCGTGAACCCCGAAATATGGGCAGCCTGCCAGTTTTTATTGAAGGTTTATTATAAATTTCTATTGGCAGATTGCGGTCAACTGTTGCTCTGCTGCGCTGCTGCTCTGTTAAGGTGTCGCAAGCGGGGTCCCCAGAAAATCGTCAGATTTTCTGGGGTGCTGATATTGCCTTTAGAGCACGGGGTGAAGACAAGCTTCACCCCGTGAACCCCGAAATATCGGCATCCCCCGCCATTGCTATCGGCAGTTTAGGGATTTATTTCTTTCACCGAGTGTGATTACGGTTACATTTGCCTGAGGTAAAGGCATTGGTTTATAATAATTGACCATGAAAAGGGTTTTAAGTGGAATGCAGCCAAGTGGAAGGCTCCATCTCGGGAATCTTGTGGGAGCACTCAGAAACTGGGTAAGCCTTCAGGAAAAATACGAGTGTTTTTATTTTGTTGCTGACTGGCATGCCCTTACATCCAATTATCAGACTCCTTCTGTAATAAAAGAATATAAAGAGGACCTTCTTATAAACTGGTTAGCAGCAGGCGTAGACCCTGAGAAGTCTGTTGTATTTATCCAGTCAAAGGTCCTTGAGCATGCAGAGCTCCATATACTTTTGAGCATGATTACACCTCTTGGATGGCTTGAGCGTGTCCCAACCTATAAGGAGAAGAAAGAGGAGATAAAGGACAGGGACCTTGACACCTATGGATTTCTGGGCTACCCGGTACTTCAGGCAGCAGACATACTCATTTACAGGGCAGAGTATGTCCCTGTAGGAATAGACCAGGTACCACACCTTGAGATAACAAGGGAGATAGCGAGGAGATTCAATTTTCTTTACAGGAAAATCTTCCCTGAACCAGAACCCTTGCTTACTGAATTTCCAAAGGTACCAGGGGTTGACGGAAGAAAGATGTCAAAGAGTTATGGAAATGCCATATACCTTTCAGATTCACCAGATATTGTAAGACAGAAGATAATGACAATGATGACAGATCCTGCAAGGAAAAGGCGCTATGACCCTGGTAATCCCGAGCTTTCTCCTGTATTTCAACTTCATAAGATATTTTCTTCCAGAGAAGAGCAGGAGGAGGTTGCAAAGGGTTGTAGAACTGCAGGCATAGGTTGTATTGAATGCAAACATGTGCTTTTAAAAAATCTATTTTTAATGCTTGAACCCATATGGGAGAAGAGGAGATATTATTCTGAGAAACCAGAACTTCTTAGAGAGATTGCTGAAGAAGGTTCCAGAAAGGCAAGGCTTGTTGCTCAGGAGACCATGAGGATTGTAAGGGAGACAATGGGGATAAATCAGTGAGACTAAGCCTTGGCTTTTCCTCGTGCCCCAATGATACACTAATTTTTTATGGCCTGATGAATGGAATAATAAAAGGTGATATAACCTTTAAGGAATTCATAGCAGATGTTCAAACCCTGAATGAGAAGGCCCTTGCCGGTGAACTTGATATCACAAAGGTATCTGTTGCAGCCTATCTACAGCTGCAGGACAGGTATGAGCTTTTAAATTCTGGTGCAGCAATAGGAAGGGGTTGCGGGCCCCTTCTTGTTACAAAGGCTCTCACTTCCATTACAGAACTTCATGGCTCTGAGATAGCAATACCTGGAAGGCTCACCACTGCCTATCTTCTTTTCCGGGCATTTATTAAAAAAAACTTCATGGATTTCTCCTTTGTGCCAAGATTCATGACCTTCGACAGGATAATCCCAGCTGTGAGTTCTGGTGAGGTAAAGGCTGGCATTATTATTCATGAATCAAGATTCACCTATGAGACAGCAGGGCTGAAGGCACTTATAGACCTTGGTGAGTGGTGGGAGAGCTATACAGGCCTTCCCATTCCATTAGGCTGCATAATTGCTAAAAAATCCCTTGGAGGTGCTTTAATTAAAAAGATAGACTCTCTTATTCATGACTCAGTAGTTTATGGCCTTAACAATATCTCCCAGGCTTTACCATACATTAAAAGATACAGCCGCGAACTTTCAGAGGATGTGATAATAAAGCATATAAGACTTTATGTTAATGACCTTACCATTGACATGGGTCCTCAGGGAAGAGAGGCTATAGAGACACTACGGACAAAGGGTCACTTAGTTTCCCTTTGAAGATCCCGGAAGCAGCAATAAGGGCTGCTATCATAAAAAATCTTTAGATTGTTTGGTGTGAGCATGATACCAGCAGGGAGGAGATTTTTATGAAACATTATCTTGTCACAGGTGGCGCAGGATTTATTGGCTGGAAGGTCTCTGAACTTCTCCTTAAAGGAGGTAACAGGGTTACCTCTATAGATAATCTCAATGATTATTATGACCCATCATTAAAGAGATGGAGGATAAAGAGCCTTGGAGGATTTAAAAAATTTAAATTTCACAGGAGTGATGTCTCTGAGTTTGGTTCATTAAAAAGACTTTTTAAAGCAAATAAGTTTGATGCCATATTTCATCTTGCTGCAAGGGCGGGGGTGAGGGCATCCCTTGAAGACCCCTGGGTATATCTTGACACAAATACCAGAGGAACATTGAATATCCTTGAGTGTGCAAGGCAGTACGGGGTGAAAAAAATCATACTTGCCTCTACATCAAGCCTTTATAGCTTTGCAGATATGCCGTTCAAAGAGGATGCCATCACTGACAGACCCCTTTCACCCTATGGAGCAACCAAAAAGGCAGCAGAGCTCCTTGGCTATACCTATCATTATCTTTATGGACTGGATGTGATAATCCCGAGATACTTTACTGTCTATGGGCCAGCAGGAAGACCTGATATGAGCTACTTCAGGTTTATAAAAAATATATACAACAATAAACCCATCACTGTATACGGGGATGGCAAACAGCAGAGGGACTTCACCTATGTGGATGATATTGCGGAGGGAACAATAAGATGTCTTAGTGTACAGGGCTATGAGATATTTAATCTTGGCAATGACAGACCTGTGGAACTTTTATATCTTATAAGATTAATAGAAGAAGGTCTTGGTAAAAGGGCTGTGATAGACTTTAAACCAGGACATCCTGCTGATATGAAGGCAACTTGGGCGGATATTACAAGGTCAAAGGAACTCCTCGGATGGTCACCAGAGGTCCCACTTGAAGAGGGAATAAACAGGACAATCAAGTGGTTCATGGAGAATAAGAGGTTTTTGAAGATTTGATCCTTAGTGGAGCAACAGATTGAGGATATTGCATGGCTTATCTTAAATCGTGTAATATACACCAGAAAGTAGGAGGTTTTATGCCAGAGATAGAGGAAAGGGTTGAAAGCCTTGAGACACTTCTTGGGAGGTTTATTATCCATACGGATATGGCCTTAAATCGCCTGAGTAGAGAAGTGGACAGGGTAAGTAAGGAAGTGGACAGGGTTAGCAAGGAAGTGGACAAAGTAAGCAAAGAGGTGGACAAAGTAAGCAAAGAGGTGGACAAGATAAGTAAAGAGGTGGACAGGGTTAATAATAGGGTAAGTAGTAATTTAGACAAATTGAGCGCTGAAGTGAACAGGGTAAGCAAAGAGGTGGATAGATTAAGTAAGGAGATGCTTGCCTTTAAAGAAGAGGCAAGGCAGGAAAGGATTGAGATGAATAAGAGGTGGGGTGAGATCGCCAACAAGATGGGCACCCTTGTAGAGGACATGGTAGCACCAAACATAAAAGGGATTGCAAAAAGATACTTTGGCTGTGAGGATTTTGAAGACTTCATGATAAGAAGAATGAAAAAACACTCAAAGGACAGGACAAAAAGAAGAGAGTTCGATATTATAGCTGTCTGGGATGAAAATGTGCTCATAAATGAGAC
>CALJEL010000070.1 GCA_938074335.1 uncultured bacterium
GTATCTTTTCTGCATAGCCTCCTCCTTAAAATGTTCTCATCCTTAAGAAGGAGACTACCATATATGTGACATTTTAAAATAGTAATTATGTGTGACATTTCAATATAGTAACCACACAAGACAGATACATCCTTGACATTAAGGTGGGTAAATAGGTTAAGTTATATAGCTTAAGGCGCGTAGCTCAGTGGGAGAGCGCTTCCTTGACGCGGAAGAGGCCAAGGGTTCGATCCCCTTCGCGCCTACCATTAATTTCCCCCGATTTTTCAAGAAGCTTATCCAAAGCATATTTTTCTTTCCATGGGGAAGTGTATAGTTTTGTATGGTCCCTGGTCACATAGAGAGTCAATGATTAAAATTTAAAAAATTTAAAAACTCTATTATTTTATTTTTTAAATTACTTCACCGGTAATCGAGAGGGAGGCCTGTATTTGAGCCTGGTTAGTACCAGCTACAGCCTTAATTCTCAATTAGAAAAATAAAAAAATTAAAAAGCATGATCACTCTGTTTTGATTTTATAAGGAGTGTTTAAGGATGGTTGCCCTTTTTTTGGGGGAAAGGGGAGGTGTTGACTTTCCTGACCCAGCAAAATATAATTAAATATCAAACTGTTTCAAATAGTTGAGGTATTTATAGCGGAGGTTATATGACGAAGGCAGAAATTGTGAATGCACTCTGTGAAAAGGTAGGGCTTACAAGAAAGGAGGCCTATGACTTTGTGGAGCTTTTCTTTGATACCATGAAGGAGATATTCAGTCAGGGTGAATCTATAAAGATTTCGGGTTTTGGCACATTCAATGTAAGGCAGAAGGGCTCGAGGATTGGTAGAAATCCTAAGACAGGTGTTACTCTTGAGATTAAGCCAAGAAGGGTGATAAGTTTTAAGATAAGCTCCCAACTTAAGGATGAGATAGAGCAAATACCCGGACCTGAATAATAATTATGAATGTAGTGCCAAAAGAAGGTAACAAACCGCCTGTATCAGAGAAGCTTTTTTACAGGATTGGTGAGGTCAGTAAGATTACAGGCCTTGAGCCCTATGTCCTCAGATACTGGGAAACAGAGTTTCCCTTTTTAAGGCCGAGGAAATCAAGCTCCGGGCACAGGGTTTATACAAAGAGGGAGATAGAGCTCATTGTTAACATTAAAAAGCTATTATATGAAGAAAAATATACAATTGAAGGGGTAAGGAAAAAATTTGGTATCATAAAAAATAATATCAGCGAGGTGGGTAAGGAGACCCAATTTAAAGAACGACTGAATAAGATAAAATCAAGGCTTCAGAGGCTGATTGAGCTTTTAAAATAAATTATTAATAAGTCCTTTAGTTGAAGCTTGCAGATAAATTTTATTAGAGTTCGGGGCGTGGCGCAGCCTGGTAGCGCACTCGCTTGGGGTGCGAGTGGTCGCCCGTTCAAATCGGGTCGCCCCGACCATTTTTATGTTGAGAAAAAGGGTGGAGTAGGTTAAAATATATTTAACCTGCCCTGCAGGTGATTGAGATGATAAAGTTGATCCGGCAATTAGATTTTTCAGGGAGCCAGAGCAAGGAGTACGGTGTGCATGCCTCCAGCAGGAGGAAGCCTGAAGTCTCCTTAGAGGCACCCACCTATTTAAGTAGGGGATCTAATTTTTCATCTACACCGCAGGGTGGGATAAAAAGGGCTGGACGAGAGGGTTTATTAAAGATATACAGTGGTCTTAAGACCTTTGATATAGATTTTTCTGAACATATGTCATTAATCAAGAACTGAGATATCCCTCCGTTTTAGCCAGCCTGTCTCTCCTTCGGGGAGAGAAGATTAATTTATTAAGAGGACAATTATGAGTTTATTTGCGTCAGGACAGCAACCTCTTGCCTGGAGGATGCAACCTGAGGATATAGAAGATTTTATAGGACAGAATCATCTCCTTGCGCCTGGAAGACCTTTAAGAAGACTTATAGAAGAAGACAGGCTTGTCTCTGTAATATTTTATGGACCCCCTGGAACAGGAAAGACATGTCTTACAAAAATTATTGCAAAGAGGACCAGGGCCCTCTTTCTTTCCATAAATGCAGTTACTGCCGGGATAAAGGATATAAGGGATGCAATTGAGAAGGCAAAAGGTGGTAGAACTATCCTCTTTATTGATGAGATACACAGGTTTAATAAGCTCCAGCAGGATGCGCTCCTGCCCGCAGTAGAATCTGGTGAGATTATCCTTATAGGTGCATCCACTTACAATCCCTTTTTTGCCCTCGTACCAGCCCTTTCTTCAAGGTCTATGATATTTCAATTTTATCCCCTCAAAGAAGATGAGATAATTTTGATTCTAAAAAGGGCATTGACTGATAAAAGAGGTCTGGGAGAGCAAAGTATTTTTTGCAGTGATGATGTCCTGAGATATATAGCTTCTTTTTCAGAAGGAGATGCCCGAAAGGCCCTGAATATCCTTGAGCTATCTTTTTTTATATCTGATGAGCAGGAAGGCAGAAGGTTAATAACCATAGAGAAGGTTAAGGAGGTCCTTCAGAACAAGGCTGTATATTATGATGAGCAGGAACACTACAATACCATCTCTGCCTTTATAAAAAGTATGAGAGGTTCAGATACAGATGCCACTGTTTACTGGCTTGCAAAGATGATTGAAGCAGGTGAGGACCCTTTATTTATTGCGAGGAGAATAGTGATATGTGCCTCAGAGGATGTGGGGAATGCTGATCCAAACGCACTTGTTATTGCACAGGCCGCCCTTGAGGCTACTGAAAGGATAGGTATGCCTGAGGCAAGGATAATACTTTCCCAGGCAGCTCTTTATGTGGCACAGGCTCCAAAGAGTAATGCAGCCTATCTTGCTATTGAAGGTGCACTGGCTGAGGTGAGAGAAAAGCCACTTCAGCCAGTGCCACTACATCTCCGGGATAGCCATTATCAAGGTGCAGCAAGGCTTGGTGCTGGCACAGGCTATAAATATCCTCATGATTATGAGGGCCATTATATAAAACAGGCCTATATGCCTTTAAGGAAGACCTTTTACAGGCCTTCTGACGAAGGGTATGAGAAGATTATTAAAAAGAGGCTTGAAAAAAGGAGGTTAAGAGATGACAGCTGAGATACTGATTGCTATAGTTATCGGCTTGACTGTTGCTATTTCTGTGAGTCTGACACTTTATATGTTTTTGAAAAGATCTCTGAAAAGGGAGCGATCTGCCCTTCAAGATGAAAGAGAAAAACTTATTGAAGAGGCAAGGAAAGAGGCTGAGGCCATCAAAAAGGAGGCAAGGCTTGAGGCAAAAAATATTACCTATCAGGCGAAGGTAGATGCAGAAAAGGAGCTCAAGGAGAAAAGATATGAATTAAATCATCTTGAAAAAAGACTGAGACAGAAAGAGGAGTCCCTTGAAAGAAAGTTCGAGCAGGTTGAAAGGAAGGAGCAGGAGCTGAGCAGGCGGGAGAGGGAATTCCAGAACAAGGAAAGGGAGCTTGCTGAAAAGGAAAAAAGATACGAAACTCTTCTTAAGGAGCAGATGGCCTTACTGGAGAAAATATCAGGGATGAGTGAAGAAGAGGCTAAAAAGGAATTTATGAGAAGAATAGAGGAGGAGATGAGGCTTGAGGCAGCAAGGCTTGCTAAGAGGATAGAGGATGAGGCAAGGGAAAATGCTGAGAAAAAGGCAAAGGAGATAATAAGCTTTGCTGTTCAGAGATATGCAAGCGATTATATTGCTGATGAGACAGTAACTGCTGTGAGTCTTCCCAGTGATGAGATGAAGGGAAGGATTATAGGAAGGGAGGGAAGGAATATCCGTGCCCTTGAGGCTGCCACAGGTGTGGATTTAATTATAGATGACACACCTGAGCTTGTTACGCTTTCCTGTTTTGACCCTGTAAGGAGGGAGATAGCAAGGCTCGCTCTTGAGAGATTAATAGCAGATGGCAGGATTCATCCAGCAAGGATAGAGGAGGTTGTTGAAAAGGTTAAAAAAGAGGTTGAGGCTATTATAAAGGAAGAGGGGGAAAGGGCTGTGTTTGAACTCGGTCTCAGCGGAATACATCCTGACCTTATAAAGGTTATAGGCAGACTTAAATACAGGACCTCCTATGGCCAGAATGTCCTTCAGCATTCTCTTGAGGTTGCCCATCTTGCATCAATGATGGCCTATGAGCTGGGAGTGGATCCCAAGGTTGCAAAAAGGGCAGGACTTCTTCATGACATAGGTAAGGCTGTTGACCACGAGGTGGACGGTCCACATCACGAGATAGGTGCAAACCTTGCAAGAAAATATGGAGAGAATCAGGCGATTATTAATGCCATACTTGTCCATCATGGAGATGGTGAGCCAGAGACTGTTGAGGCAGCGCTTGTAGCAGCAGCAGATGCCCTTTCAGCAGCAAGACCCGGGGTGAGAAGGGAGAGCATAGAGAATTACCTTAAAAGATTAAAACAGCTTGAGGAGATGGCAATGTCATTCAAGGGAGTTCAGGCCTGTTATGCTATGCAGGCTGGAAGAGAGATAAGGATTATTGTTAAACCAGAAGAACTCTCTGATGAAGAGTGTGCCATGATCGCAAGAGACCTTTCCAGAAAAATAGAATCCCAGATGTCTTATCCGGGCCAGATAAAGGTTACAGTAATAAGGGAGACGAGGTATGTAGATTATGCAAGATAACCTGAGGGTCCTTTTTATAGGAGACATAGTGGGTAAACCTGGCAGGTCTGTTGTAAGGTCCCTCCTGCCAGGTTTAATTGAAAGATTAAGAATAGATTTTATTATTGCCAATGGTGAGAATGCAGCGGGTGGTTTTGGTATCACAGAGAAGGTTGCAAGGGAGCTCTTTCAATTGAGGATAAATCTTATAACCACTGGCAATCATGTCTGGGATAAGAAGGAGGATATCCCTTATATTGCAAAGGAGCCCCATATATTGAGGCCATTCAATTATCCACCCGGGGTGCCAGGCCAGGGAAGTATTATTTATGCTTTGAATGGTTTGAAGATAGGAATTATTAATCTTGCAGGAAGGGTCTTTATGACACCAGTTGATTGTCCTTTCAGAACAGGGCTTTCTGAGATTGAGAGGATTTCAAAGGAAACAAAGATAATAATAGTTGATTTTCATGCAGAGGCAACCTCAGAGAAGATGGCACTGGGATATTATCTTGATGGCAAGGTAAGCGCTGTTATCGGCACACACACACATGTCCAGACAGCAGACGAAAGATTGCTTCCAAGGGGCACTGCCTATATAACAGATGTGGGTATGACAGGGCCTCTTGACTCAATCATAGGTATAGAGGTGCCCCAGATTATAGAAAGGTTTCTATATCAGATGCCGAAGAAGTTTGAGGTTGCTAAAGGAAAGACCGTTTTTTCTGCTGTGCTTATTGATATTAACACGAAGACAGGTCTTGCCAGGTCAATACAGAGGCTGTATCTGACAGGGTAATAATGAGGGAGTCAAACAAGCCTGATTTTTATTAAGAGTCCTGTAGGGGTTTTATGCCAGGTGTAATGATTTTTTTAACATTATTTTCTGTCTTTATATTTTCCTGCACAGCTCCATCTGTGAAGCTGCCAGAGATGCCATTAGAGGAACCAGGGCTGGAGATAACAAAGGCGATGCTTGTTGCCAATGGCAGACTTATAGAGATAAGGTACAGGATATATGGTGATCTGAAGACACGGCCTTTAAATCCAAAAGAAACATATATAATCGATGAGTCCACAGGAGAACTGTTTTTTGTTGAAAGGCCTCCCAGACTCATGGCTGGTAACAGAAATATTTCCCCTTCTTATATCATCTTTCCTAATAATAAAGGCCTTGTAAAGAAAGGTGCCTTGATAACCGTGGTTATAGGAGGTCTCAGACAGGAACACATAAAGGTTGAAGAACAGGTTATGTATTAGTTATCTCCTGTTTAATCCTCTCCATGACCTCCTGGAGGGACAGTCCTTTTTGCTTTGCAAGCTTCTTTATGTCTTCATACTCAGGTATTATCCTCTTTATATCATCCCATTCGGAAATCTTTATCCTCACATTACCAAGGCTTGAGGAGAAATTCTCTATTCTTCTCGGGAGACCGAATCTTCCCACTCTGTAATATCTAATGCCCAGTGTAGTGGTCTCCCTGAAGATTATATGAGACAGGAGACTTAAGGATTCCTCTTTGCACAGTACAGATAATTTTTGAGCCGGTCTGGATTTCTTCATTATTATATTTTCAATATATACATCAAGGGCACCCCTTTCAAGGAGCAGGTCAATCAGATATTCATAGACCTGGGGATTCATATCATCTATGTTTGTCTCTATGACAAGGAATGATTCAGTGTCTTCAGGCTCTCCTATAATAAGCCTCAGTACATTGGGCCAGTTTTCCATATCCCGTGAACCAGCACCATAACCTATTTTTCTAAGTCTTATCGCTGGCATTTCTGATGGTATGGCAAGACCTTTGAGGAGGCTGGCACCGGTAGGAGTTGTAAGTTCAGTCTCAGGCCCTGAAGATATAAGTGTAAAGCCTTTAAGCAGCTCAAGTGTTGCCGGAGCAGGCACAGGAAGTATCCCGTGGGCTGCTTTGATAAAGCCCCTTCCAGTATTTACCTGAGATGCATAGAGTTTCTTAATGCCAAGTATTTCAAGGCCTCTGAGAGTTCCAATGATATCTATAAGGGTATCAAGGGAGCCGAGTTCGTGAAGATGGACATCCTCTGGCTTGAGCCCGTGAATCCTTGCCTCTGCTTCAAAAAGACTTTCTATTATCTTTAATGCCTTAAGCCTTATATCCTCCGAGACCTCTGATTGAAGGATCAGGGTCCTGAAATCCTTTAAAGAATGAATTTTTTTATTTTCAAAGGATAATTCAATCCCTGTAGCTTTAATACCAGACCTCTCAGTTTTTTTAACCCTTATTTCAACAGGAAAGGGGAGTCCCTTTACAAGCTCTTCTGGAGGGGCTCCAGCATCTATAAGGGCACCAAGAAACATGTCTCCACTTATACCGGAGAAACAATCAAGATAGGCAATCATTTTTACTGTAAGTCTTCATTGTCCTGAGGGATTATCTGTGCTGGCTGTTGAATCTCATCAGGCAGAGGACCTGTTTGAGGAGTTCGGGGCACTGGTATCCTTGGTCTCGGAGTGGCAGGCCTCTGGGGAATCTGTCTTGGCGTGGCTGGAGGGGCTTCTGCAGAAGAAAGGACCTCAAGCTTTTTGATACCTCCCTTTTCATCATAATAGATGTTGTAATTCCTTTCCTGGATTAAGTTCATTATCCTGTGTATGGTGTCTTCAGGAGAAAGTCCTTCAATCAAGGTTGATATTATGGTTGATGATGAAGTCATTGAGATCTCAAAGCCTGCCTCCTGTGCCAGTCTGGTAAGTACTTCTTTGAGATTTGCTCCATCAGCCTTGAGATATACTTTATTGTCTTCAAACTTAAGTTCAAGGTTTGCAGGTCTGGTATCTACTGGAAGAGGTTTTTCCATAACAGGAGGTTGAAAGAGAGGAGTTGGTGGTGGTACAGATGGAGTTACATCCTGACCACGGGAGGTTGCTCCTGATATTAAAAGCACAATTAATATTACAACAGTACTTTTATTCATGTTCAGCTTTTTTAGCAGCCTGTCTTTCCTGGATTATCTTCTGGGCAATATGTGTTGGAACCTCATCATAATGGGAGAATTCCATTGAATAGAGTCCTCTTGCAGAGGTTATGCTCTGAAGCTGGTTTGCATAGGTAAGCATCTCAGCCATTGGCACAAGGGCAAGTATCTTCTGGTTTCCGCCTGCCTGTGGCTCCACTCCCTGAACCTTTCCTCTTCTTGCGTTGAGATCTCCTATGACAGCCCCGAGTGTGTCATCAGGCACTATAACCTCCACCTTCATTATGGGTTCCAGAAGAACTGGTCTTGCCTCCTGAGCTGCTTTTTTAAAGGCAAGGCTTCCAGCAATCTTGAAGGCAAGTTCTGAGGAATCAACTGAATGATAGGAACCATCATAAAGTGTAACCCTTATATCCACCATTGGATAACCAGCAAGCACACCTTCATGCATTGCCTCTATAACACCCTTTTCAACAGCTGGGATATACTGCCTTGGGATTACTCCACCGACAATCTTATCAACAAACTCATAACCACCGTTTCTTGCAAGTGGTTCAAGCTCAAGCCAGCAATCACCATACTGCCCTCTACCTCCTGACTGTTTTTTATATTTCCCCTGTGCCCTTGCAGAGGTCTTTATGGTTTCCCTGTAAGGTATCTTGGGAGTTTTAAGTGTAACCTCCACGCCATATTTTCTTTTAAGCTTCTCAAGGGCAACTTCTATGTGAACCTGTCCCATTCCTGATATTATCATCTCCTTTGTCTCATCATCCCTGTGGAATCTCAATGTGGGGTCTTCTTCCAGTATCCTCTGAAGCCCTGCACTCACCTTTTCTTCATCGCCCTTTGACTTTGGTGCAATTGCATATGATAGTATGGGATCAGCAAACTTCACCTTTTCAAATACAATCGGTGAGGACTCATCTGATAAGGTATCTCCTGTGGAGGTGTCCTTAAGTTTTGCAGTAACACCCATGTCACCAGCACCTATCACACCCGCAGGAATCTGTTTTTTGCCAATAACATAAAAGACCTGACCAACCCTTTCCTTTGTGTTTGTGACTGTGTTAAGGACTGTGGAGTCTGCCTTTAATGTGCCTGAGTAAACCCTGAAGAAGGTAAGTTTTCCCGCATAGGGGTCTGATATGGTCTTAAAGACATAGGCAGAAAGGGGCTCATCAGGTGAAGGCTTTTTTAAAATCTCTTTGCCATCCTTTGGAGACCTTCCTTTTATCGGCACTATCCTTGCCATATCCAGGGGTGAGGGCAGGCAGAGAAGAACTGTGTCCATGAGTTCCCTGACACCAATGTTTTTTACTGCAGAACCGCATATGACAGGTATAAATCTTCTTGTTAAAGACCCCTCTCTGATTCCATTAAGGAGGTCTTCTGGGGAGAGGTCTCCTTTTTCAAGATATTTTTCAAGTAATGTATCATTTGCCTCTGCGATCTTCTCAACGAGCTTTTTCCTGTAAACCTCTATCTCAGGTATTGATGGAAGTGGTGATTCAAGAGTTTTTGAGTTTTCATATACATAGGCCCTGAGCTTTATAAGGTCAACAAGGCCCTTAAAGGCAGGTCCTTCTCCAATGGGAAGGTTAAGTGGTATCGCCTCTGTATCAAAGGACTTTTCAAGTTCTCCTATAGCCCTGTAAAAGTTTGCATTCTCCTTGTCCATTTTATTGATAAAGACAATCCTCGGGATCTCAAATTCACAGGCATATTTCCATATCTTTTCGGTCTCTGCCTTTACACCTGAAAGGGCACTCACTATAAGGACAGCACCATCACAGACCCTGAGGCATCCCCTCGTGTCCTCAAGGAAATTTATAAAACCAGGTGTGTCTATAATATTTAATTTATGGCCATTGTATTCGCAACAGGCAAGGCTTGAACTCACTGATATCTTTCGGGCTATTTCTTCAGGCTCGTAGTCTGTGGTGGTATTTCCGCTTTCAACTGAGCCCAGTCTGTCAATGGCACCTGCATTGAACAGGATTGCCTCTGTAAGGGATGTCTTCCCGGCACCACCGTGGGCAATAATGGCGATATTCCTGAGTTTCTGGATATCATAGCCTGGCATGGTCTCCTCCTGCTTTATATAATTTAACCTGACAGATAATAATTCTATTTTCTAATCTTGTGCATTTTAAGGGACTTAGATTTTAGAAACCTTTATCCCTCACCATATTATCAATAACATTGATCTTGCACCTTGGTAGTGGATTCTCTATCCTGAAAGATCTCAGGCATATCTTAGAATAACAATAAATCTTTTTGAAGTCAATTAGTTGTATAAGTCATAGACTTTTGCGACATTCCTCCTGTAGTTGACATTGATGCATTATTCAGGGTTAAATTTTCTATGCCACAAAGGGGTCAGATTATACCTGCCTTTGCCGAGGGTCACCAGCTCGTACTTGACATCACTCTCTCAGCCATGATTACATACATTATGCTCGGATTCATTGGTGGTGGCAATATGGCAGAGGCCCTTATAAAGGGCATCTTAAGGGGCATGAGTTCTATAAGGCCAGGGGATATTATTGTCTCTGAACCAAGGGATGAAAGGAGAAGCTACCTTTCAGAGACCTATAAGGTGAAAACCACTCCTTCAAATAAAGAAGCCGCCAGCCTCTCACGGATAATAATACTTGCTGTAAAACCTCAGAATATGGAAGCTGTGCTTGATGAGATAAAAGATCTTATCAATCCAGAAAAGGTAATAGTCTCTGTTGCTGCAGGCATAACTATATCCTATATCCAGTCAAAACTCAAGACTGACAAGATCATCAGGGTGATGCCCAATACCCCTGCCTTAATTGGAGAGGGCATGTCAGTATATTCCCTCTGTGAATGCTTTACAGGCAGGGAGGTTGATACTGTTAAAGAGATATTAATGTCTGCTGGCAGGGTAATCAGCCTTCCTGAAAAATACATGAATGCAGTTACAGCACTGTCAGGAAGTGGCCCCGGCTTTATAGCCTATTTTGTTGAGGCAATGATAGAGGCAGGTATAAAGGCAGGGCTTTCAGAAGAGGTGGCAAAGGAATTAACTATCCAGACCCTTGCCGGGACATCAAGTCTCCTTGAGACAGGTCTCAGCCCTCAGAGATTAAGGGAGATGGTAACCTCACCAGGGGGCACAACCCAGGCAGGGCTTAATGTCCTTAACAGCAGGGACTTTAAGGCCCTCATAGCAGATACAATCCTTGCTGCAAAAAAAAGGGCTGAAGAGCTTTCCCTGTAAACAGCATAATAGAACAGCAGGTTTAAAAGGTTTGAACGGTTTAAACAGTTTAATAACCTGAATTGCTGATAGAATGGTGCAGTATGCCGAAATGCCTTTATCGCGACACCTTAGTAGTGCGACAGTTAATAGTGCGACAGTGCGACCGACTCATCCCTTCACCACTTCACCTATAAAATTCCTTCACCTACAAGGTGATTGGTGCGAGGTATACCGCATTATTGAAAATATATTTCTATCGGCAAAACAGTTATCCTAAACTGCCGATAGCAATGGCGGGGGATGCCGAAAAGGGCAATATCAGCACCCCAGAAAATCTGACGATTTTCTGGGGACCCCGCTTGCGACACCTTAATAGAGCAGTAGAGCAGCAGAGCAACAGCGCAGCAGTCAAATAATAATATAAAAAATTCCTTAATAAAAACTACTGCTCTACTGCTCTGCTGGTCTGCTGCTCTATCAATAAAAACTACTGCTCTACTGCACTACTGCTCTGCTGGTCTAAAAAGGCTTTGAGGCATCCCCGCCATTAGAGCACGGGGTGAAGACAAGCTTCACCCCATGAACCCCGATGAAAATGCATTTCTATCAGCAAATTGAGGAGTTCTTTATTTTGCCATTAGAAAATTGGCAGTCTGCCCTCAAAGTCTTTACAATGCGACAATCTTTATTTATTATGTAACAAAAGTTCATCACTTAAAAAGGTGAAGTCAGTTATGTATAGTAAGCTTATTAATAGTATTACACTAAGGTGTCGCAGGTAAAGCCATTAGAGCACGG
>CALJEL010000071.1 GCA_938074335.1 uncultured bacterium
TCTGTTAAACTTAGTTCAGTGATTTCTTTCACTGACATGGGTGTGTCCTCCTTTCTTTAAAAAGTTTAATTAAATTAAATCAATGGAGGATACACCCTTTTGTCTTAATTTTTCAAATTACACAGAAAATTTTACACTACCCAGCCATTTAAGGATATTGCAATATTTTTTAACTAACCTGTAAAATAATTAAAAATATATTAAGGAAGGATTATATGGAACAGAAAAAGACCTTTGTTGACCGGATATGGGACTTCTTTACTTCTATCAAACTTGCCATCGTCCTTTTTCTCCTGATTTCCCTCACATCAATAGTGGGTACTATAATTGAGCAGAGGGCTGAACCACAGAAGAATATAGAGATACTTTCAAAGCTCTTCGGTTCCGATATTGCTCCAGCCCTTTACAGTATTCTGGATACACTTCAGTTTACAGATATGTACCATTCCTGGTGGTTTGTAAGTCTTCTGATGCTTTTTGCTACAAATCTTATTATATGCTCCCTTGACAGACTTCCAAAGGTTTTAAGGATTGTAAGGGAAGAAATAAAACCTCTTCCTGAAGAGATATTTTCAACTTTACCCGTAAAAAGAGAGATATTTTTAAACAAAAAGATTGATAATATTAAGCCGACCCTTATTGGTGCACTCAGAAAACACGGCTTTAATCTTAAAGAAGACAGCTCTTCAGGCCAGCTTTTTTCTCAAAAGGGTGCCTTTTCAAGGCTCGGGGTTTACATTACACACCTAAGTATTCTCATAATCCTTGCTGGTGCATTGGTTGGGATATTCTTTGGTTTTAAAGGATTTCTTAATATAAGAGAGGGTATGACCTATTCAGTGGCATTCAGAGGGGGTATGAACTGGACCCACCAGGATGAGGTAATGGTGGAGAATCTAATCACCTTAATGAACAGGGCTAAGGGAGATATAGTTGAGGCTGCAAGGTTCATGAATACAACGCCACAGGAACTGAGGAGGACACTGAGATACTATGGAATAGAGCCCCTTGGTTTTGAGATAGAATGCAGGGACTTTGAGGTGGAGTTTTATGGTAATTCAGACATGCCAAAGGAATATAAGAGTCTTCTTGTGGTGAGGGATAAAGACAGAAATTTTGATAAATGGATAGAAGTTAATGATCCACTGAAATACAAGGGATATACCTTTTATCAGTCAAGTTATGGAACATGGCCTGGTGTGAAGGGAGTATTTAAATTTAATTTTATTGATAAGAATGGTAATGTCCTTGAAAAAAATGTATCTCCTCTTGAGGATTTTGAGCTACCAGGGGGTTTGAAGGCAAAGGTTGTTGATTTCAGCCCTGCCCTTGCCTTTGATGAAACAGGAAGACCTTTTACTTATACTGCTCAGATGAATAATCCTGCAGCACTTGTTGAATTCAACAGGAAGGACTGGAGCAGGTGGGTTCTTAAAAGATATCCACAGACATGGCAATTACCTGATGGCTCAGCATTACAGTTTGTAGACTACTGGGGTGTTCAGTATACAGGCCTTCAGGTAAGACGGGACCCAGGTGTGTGGCTCGTATATCTTGGATGTATTATAATGGCAATCGGGCTTTATATTACATTCTTCATAAGTCATAAGAGGATATGGCTCAGGCTTGTGCCAGAGAAGAATGGCACAAGGGTTCTCATAGGTGGTTCTGTAAGCCGTAACAGGGAGGCCTTTGAAAGGCATATTGATAGCATAATCAAGGAGGTACAATAAAATGACTTCATCTCAATTCTTCGGGATAGCCACTATCTTATATATACTTGCCATGGTGGCCTATATAAGTTATCTTGCCTTCAGAAATAATAGTGTAGGAATGTTAGCAACCACAATAACCGTGATGGGTTTTATATCACAGACCATTGCTTTTTTGATGAGATGGAATGACTTCTATCATCTGCTTGAAGACACAGGTGTTATTAAATCACCACTTCAGGGAATCATAAGGGCTATACCTGTTACAAATCTATATGAATCCTTGATATTCTTTGTATGGTGTCTTATACTTGCCTATCTTGTTATTGAATGGAGGTATAGGAACAGGTCCTTTGGAGCCTTTATTACACCAATTGCCGGTCTTGCCCTTGCATTTATTGAGATGTCAGGTATGTCAAAGGAGATACAGCCCCTTGTGCCTGCACTTCAGAGTAACTGGCTTCTTGCCCATGTGGTGATGAGCTTCATATCTTATTCTCTATTTGCTGTTTCTTTTGCAACTGCCACCATGTATCTTATTACCACAACTGATAAAAAAAATGAGCCTGCCTATATCTTCTGGGTAATTACATCTGGCCTTATATTAATACTTCTTGTATCCATGGGTATCGATTATGTTATATTCAGGGTCGGAAGACCTGATATACTTTTTAAAAAGGGTCTTCTCTTGAAAGCCACCTTTCTTAATGAAAATGCCTTTATCTCTCTGCTCAGTTTTGCAGGTGCCCTGATTATCCTTTTTGGTATCTGGAGATACGGGTATCTAATAAAACATATAATCCAGTCAATGAATATTAGCTCTGAATTACTTGATGAGATAACCTATAAGGCTATAGCAATAGGCTTTCCTATTTTTACTCTTGGAGGTCTAATATTTGGCGCCATATGGGCTGATCAGGCATGGGGTGTTTACTGGTCCTGGGATCCAAAGGAGACATGGTCACTTATTACATGGTTTATCTACGCCTTTTATCTACATTCAAGACTTTTAAGGGGCTGGAGGGGAAGGAAGATCGCTGTAGTGGCCTCTATTGGATTTGCGGCAGTTATATTCACCTATCTTGGAGTTAATCTCCTCTTAAGCGGGCTTCATGCTTATGGAGGTTTAAAATAAAAGCATTGAAACGGGTTAAGGATTGGGTTTAAGAAAGAAGATTACTTTATGGCTCAGTCTCCTTATAGTCGGGATAACGGGTTTTTCTATTTTTATTATAACCGATGCAGCCATAACCCAGTTTAAAAGGGATTTTTCAGAAAAGGTAAGGCTTTCTTCTGAGCACATAAAGAATGGACTTATTGCCCTTATGCTTGAGGGTAAAGGAAAGGACTTTCAGGAATATCTTGAATCTGAGATTATTGGAGATATTAAATCAATAAGATTGATCAGAGATGATGGCTTGATCATTGCTTCGTCCAGTCCATCTGAGATCAATACAGTCCTTCCCGAGGATAGATTTGAAAGACTTAAGTCCAGGGCCTACAGCGTACAGAAAGAAAATTTTAATTTCATGGAAGAGGATACCGTGGCTGTGGGTACCCATTCTATTTATATACCTCTGTATAATGAGATTCCCTGTCAGAGGTGTCATACAGATAACAAAAAGATAAGGGCAATCCTTGGTATAGATGCAGGCTCGATGAAATATTTTGAAGCAGTATCCAGGATAAAGAGAAATGCCTTTTTTTATTTTATAATAATAATTTCTCTCTCGGCAGGTATTATATGGCTGTTTACAGGGATTGTATTTGAAAAACCCATGAATGAAATTATTCGGGTAATAGACGATATAAAGAAAGGTGAACTGAGATCAAGGATTCTGCTTGACAGGACAGATGAGATAGGAAATCTCGCAAGCGGTGTTAATGACCTTATCTCATATCTTGAAAGAACAAAAAGGGATTTTGAATTGTGTCATTTTGCTGAGATGAAAAGAGTTGAGCAGATGGCAACGCTCAGTGAGCTCGCTTCTGCTATTGCACATGAAATAAGGAATCCATTAGCTGGAATAAGTGGAGCAATTCAGGTCCTGTCAGAGGAGTTTCCGGAATCTGACCCAAGACAGCCAATAATAAAAGAAATACTTAAAGAAGTGGAAAGGCTTGACGGATCAGTAAAAGACCTTCTTTTATTTGCAAAGGCACCTGAACCAGTTTTAAGGCATGTACCGGCAAAGGTAGTCTTTGAAAGACTCATGAGATTTATAGAGCCACAGGCAAAAAGAAACAATGTGAGCATAGATATCCTGATACCTGAAGAGGAACTTTATGTGGATCCAGACCAGATACATCAGGCCTTTTTTAATATTGCCCAGTCTTCAATCCAGAACATGCCCCACGGTGGGACCCTGAAGATAGAGATGAAGACTCAGGAAAGAGTTCAGATTATTTCTTTTTCTGATACAGGTTCAGGGATTCCCCCTGATGAGGTCAAACTCCTTTTTAAACCCTTTTACACAAGATCCTCTGGCATAAGCAGCCTCGGTCTTGCTATAAGTAGAGGTATAATAGAAAAGCACGGAGGAAAGATAGAGGTTGATAGTATAATGGGAAGAGGAACGACCTTTAATATCTATCTTCCAGTATAAAAAATCAATTTAAGGTGCGATAACAATGGCTGATATAAAGATACTCATCGTAGATGATGAGAAACTCCTCAGGTGGTCTCTTCAGCAGAGCCTGTCAAAAGATGGTTATACAGTCCTTACAGCAGAGACAGGAGCCGAAGGATTAAGAATATTTAAAGACGACTTACCTGATATAGTGCTTCTTGATATAAACCTGCCTGATGTCTCAGGTATAACAGTACTTGAACAGATGATAGAGATAAACAGAGATGCCCTTATATTTATGATAACAGCCTACAGTGATGTGCCTACCGCTGTGAAGACCGTGAAGCTTGGTGCCTATGATTTCATAGAAAAACCATTCAATATGGATAAATTGAATATCCTCATAGCAAAGGCAGCAGAGACGGTCTCTCTGAAAAAGGATGTGTCAACTTACAGACACATACTTTCAGAAAAATATCAATTTTCAAGTATAATTGGTGAATCCGCTGAGATTAAAAAGGTAGTAGAGATTGCGAGAAAGATAGCCGCCTCTGATGCCACAACCATACTTCTTCAGGGTGAAAGCGGAACAGGAAAAGATCTCCTTGCAAAGGTTATTCATTATCAATCAAGGAGGGCAGATAAACCCTTCCTTGAGATAAATTGCACAGCCCTTCCAGAAAGCCTTATAGAGAGTGAACTCTTTGGTTATGAAAAGGGTGCCTTTACAGATGCAAAGACAGCAAAAAAAGGACTTTTTGAACTGGCTGACGGCGGCACCATATATCTTGATGAGATAGGAGACATGAAGATTGGCACACAGACAAAACTCCTCAAGGTTATAGAGAACAAGACCTTCAAGAGAATAGGTGGTGTAAGGGATATAACTGTTGATGTAAGGATAATTGCTGCAACTAATAAGAACCTGGAAGAAGCTATAAAGAATGGTTCCTTCAGAGAAGACCTCTATTACAGACTCAATGTTATACCTGTGAGGCTTCCTCCTTTAAGAGAAAGAGACAGGGATGTCCTTATACTGGCAAGATATTATATTGAGCAGTTTAACAGGGAATTCAAGAAACATATAAAGGATATTGACCCTGTTGTGGAGGAAAAATTCCTTTCCTACCACTGGCCTGGCAATGTCAGGGAATTAAAGAACCTTATTGAAAGAATAATGATACTTGAATCAGGAGACAAGATATTACCCGAGCACCTGCCCTGTGAGATCAATCATGTATTTAATAAAGAAGATAACGCTCAAGGTCCTATTGTCAGGCTTCCTTCTACTGGTATAGATATTGAGGAGGTGGAAAAGGAGCTCATACGACAAGCCCTTGAGATGACAGGTAATAATCAGACAAGGGCAGCAAAGTTGCTTAACCTTTCAAGGGATGCCCTCAGATACAGGATGCAAAAATTCGGGTTTTTATAAAAATTAGGTATAAAAATTGCTAATTAAGAGGTATGAAAAGGGCACTTATAATTGACGATGAAGACCTCATCCTCTGGTTTCTTGAAAGGGCCCTTAAAAAAAGGGGACTCGAGGTAGTAATTGCAAGAAATCTAAGAGAAGCCCTTGAAGAGTTGAATAAAGGAGCTTTTGATATCATCTTTACAGACCTGAGAATGCCTGAGGGAAATGGCACAGAATTGCTGGGAAGGCTAAGTGAAATCACTCACAAGACAGGTGTAGTAGTATGCTCAGCCTTTATTACCAATGAACTATCAGCAATCCTTAAAGATAAAGGTATAGGTATTCTTAAAAAACCCTTCCGACTTGATGAGCTTGACGAGGTCCTGAAAAGCCTCTGACATTTTACCTCTATTGACTGCCATGCTGCTTTAAACTGGCTTATTTTTGCTGATAGACAACAGGCATGGTTCTATTGGTGTCACAGGGAAAATCGGCAACCTGCCATTTTTATTAAAAGGGTTATTGTAAATTTCTATCGCTTTTTTCGGAACTGGCCCTAAATTGCCGATAGAAATGGCGGGGGATGCCGATATTTTGGGGTTCACGGACTGAAGCTTGTCTTCACCCCGTGCTCTAAAGGCAGTATCAGCACCCCAGAAAATCTGACGATTTTCTGGGGACCCTCGCTTGCGACACCTTAATAGAGCAGTAGAGCAACAGGCAATAACAGAGCAGTAGCGCAGCAGTTTTTAGAGTGACAGAACGACAGTGCGACAGAGCGACAGCGCTGAGGAAGGGTGTTCTGTGCAGTGGCACGGCATGCCGTGCCCCTACACTATCTATCTGTCGCACAGTCGCACTGTAGCACTATCGCACTATGTTGTCGCACTGTAGCACTACTTAGTAAGCCACAGACAAGAATGTCTGTGCTACTGGCTCTACTGCTCTGCTGGTCTGCTGCTCTATCAATAAAAACTACTGCTCTACTGGTCTGCTGGTCTGCTGCTCTGCTGGTCTAAGAAGGCCTTGAGGCATACCCCGCCATTAAAAATGCATTTCTATCGACAAATTGAGGACTCGAGAACAGTTGACAAAGCAATCCAACCTATGATATGAATTCAATACAAGAAAAATAATTTATTTCTTTTTCTTTAACCTTAGCCTCTAAATTCAAAAAGGGCCTTGCCCTTTATAAAAGGCAATCAGCGCGGGTGAGATACTCAAGGCTGATAGCTTTAATTAAAAAGAGGAGGAATAATGATGAAGATTCCAGAGGACCTCAAGTATCATAAGGAACACACATGGGTAAGGTTGAGCGGTAAGAAGGCAATTATTGGCATTACTGACTACGCTCAGGAGCAGCTCGGGGACATTGTTTACATTGATCTGCCAGAGGTTGACTCTGAGGTGGAGGCAAATGCAGAGATGGCAGAGATTGAATCAACAAAGGCGACATCCTCTGTGATAGCACCTGTTACAGGTGTGGTGATTGAGGTGAATGAGGATCTGGCAGAATCTCCAGAGATAATAAACGAGGATCCCTACGGCAAGGGATGGATTGCAAAGGTAGAGATAGAAGACCCCTCAGAACTTGATGAGCTTATGGATGCAGGAGAATATGCGAGGTTTATAGAGGAAGAGGGTGGGACAAAATAAATCAGGAGTCAAATGAGAACAATGGCAAGGAGGTTAATCTTTAAATGAAACTTACTGTAATAGGTGCTGGTCCTGGTGGTTATGTAGCAGCTATAAGGGCAGCTCAGCTTGGAGCCAGTGTGACAGTGATTGAAGAGAGGGAGGTGGGTGGCACATGTCTTAACCTTGGCTGTATACCCACGAAGGCAATGGTTGCATCCTCAGAGGTCCTTCATATGATAAGAAGGGCAGAGGAGTATGGACTGATTATTAATGGAGAGGTAAGACCTGACCTGAAAAAGATAATGGAGAGGACACAGAAGGTAATAAGCACACAGGTCAAAGGAATAAGGTCTCTATTTAAAAGCAGACAGATACAGCTTATTGAAGGCAGGGCAGAATTGCTTGACAGTAAGAAGGTGAGGGTCAGAAAAAAGGATGGCAGCGACGAGACCCTTGAGTCAGATTCTATCATAATAGCAACTGGTTCAAGGCCTGCAACCATCCCGGCCTTTACTGCAGATGGAGAGAGCATCCTTTCCAGTGATGATGTCTGGAAATTGACAGAGATTCCAAAGAGCATGGTAATAATTGGAGCAGGTGTTATTGGCTGTGAGTTTGCCTGTATATTCAGGGAACTCGGTACAGAGATAACCATGGTAGAGCTTTTACCAAGGGCACTTTCTACAGAGGATGAAGAGATCTCGGATATCATGGAAAAGGAACTGAAGAAGAAAAAGATAAAACTCCTTACTTCGGTGAAAGTAGAATCTGTAACTAAATCATCCTCTGAAGTTATCTTAAAGCTCTCTGATGGGAAGGAACTCAGGGCAGAAAAGGTCCTTGTGTCAATTGGAAGGGCCTTTAATTCAGAAGGCCTTGGACTTGAAAAAATCGGGATAGAAAAGGGCAAAAGAGGTGAGATCAAGGTTAATGAAAGGATGGAGACATCAGTAAAGGGTATATATGCCGTTGGGGATGTGGTTGGTGGTATCCTTCTTGCCCATGTGGCATCAAAGGAAGGCATAGTTGCTTCAATAAATGCCTGCGGAGGAAATGAGAGAATAGATTACTCTGTGGTTCCTGCTGCAATTTTTACATCTCCTGAGATCGCCTCTGTGGGGCTAAGGGAATTTCAGGCCAGGGAAGGCGGCATTCCCGTTGTTACAGGTTCTTTTCAATACAGGGCTCTTGGAAAGGCCCATGCAATGGGGGAGATAACAGGACTTTTCAAGATTGTAGCAGATGCAAAGACCGATAGGGTTCTTGGAGTCCACATTATTGGTGCCCATGCCTCTGATATTATTCATGAAGCTGCCCTTGCCATAAGGGCAGGACTCAGGGTTAAAGATATGGCAGAGATGATTCACAGCCATCCCACGCTTTCAGAAGGCCTGATGGAGGCAGCAGAGGATGTCCACAATATGGCTATTCATCTCCCGCCGAAGAAATAATTAAGGTGAATAATTCAATTATGGCACAGACATGAAAAAGGCGGGGTCTTCCCGGGCTCTTTAAAGACATGTGTGAGGATTCCAGGATAAGATCATGGCAACGGATAGGGATGCACAGGAAGGATGGATTCAATCCATAAGGCAGCAGAAACCTCAGATATTTTCTGAACTCTCTGTTTTTCTTAAGGCAATTGATCGTCTTTTTATTATAGAAAACCTTTCCATTACAGACAGGGATTATCCATCAAGGAATTTCTATGATGAGTTGCTGGTTGTCAGAGATGTTATCCTGAAAATCATAGCACTTATTGAATACCTCTTACCCGAAAATGAAAAAAATTCCTACTGGTTTAGAAAATATGCAGAACAGAGATTCATGAGTGTATCTGCCAGGGATAGCCTGAGGGATGAGCTTTACAGACAGGACTCACCGGAAAAAGGTTTACTTCTCCTTTATGATACCTTTGTTAATATTAAGACCCTTGTTTTTGATCTTCTTAAAAATCAATCGATTACTTATATAAGCTACAAAGATATAGGAGACATCATATCAAGGGAGATTAGAGAAAACAAATATTTTAATCCCTTCGGCAAGACCATTACTGAAGAAGATAAGATAGAGAATCTCATGGTCTCAAGGACTATAAGGGCTATAAATGATGGTACAGTCAAAAAACACATATCACTCATCATACTTTCCCTGTTCAGGATCATTAGAATTCTTAAATATGTAACAACAGATGTGCCTGACCAGGCTGTGCTTAACAGGTCTATTGCAATACTTTTTCTTATAAGAAGTGAGCTTGAGGAGCTGAGGAGACTTTTTGATATAGCTTCATCGAGAATACAGAATGAGGGTATAAGCGATTTTTTAACAGGGCTATCCTATCAGATCTCCATGGAGACAAAGAGGGTGTTTTCACAGGAACTCAAGGATATCACAAAAAGGACAGGTCAGAAAAGGCAGAGGGGAAGGATTGAGAATAGTGCGGGCATAATAAAAAACTTTATAGAACAGACAATAATCCAGGTGATTCAGTTATTTAATCCTTCCCTCAGGGGAGAAGAGATATTTCCTACCTTTGTTACAAAAAAACAACTCTCCATTAAACTGAGAGAGGATATCAGCGTTATGCACAGTATTGTATCAGCTGTACTGGAAAGTAGTTTAACCAGGGATGATCTTTTAGGGGCACTCAGAAATTATATTCATTATTTTCAGAGTTTTACCTTCAGACTGCTCAGGTATGATGATTATGAGGATTTTTCAGCCTTTATTGATGAGATTCTTAAATATCTAAGGATTTCAATAAAAGAGAAAGGGACAAATCGTATATCAATAAAATTTATTGAACGGTTAAACCATTTTAAGATATTTCTTGAGACCGTATTGAGACAGATATCACAGAGAGAGGAATTGCAGGGAGAGCCCGTTGATGAGGAAAGGATAAGGGCAATAATGAACCAGTTCTTTAAATAGTGCGATTGGTACACCATCTATTGTCCTGAACAGCATTGAGAAGAGGCCTGACTCAAAATAAAGCATGTGTACAGCTGCCTCTGCTGCTCAGCCTCTCACACTATTATATGGTATAATTTGATTATCCTGATGAGTAATACAGGGGAGATAAAATTTTTAATAAAGTCTCTATGAAGAAGGAGGACTTATGGGTGAGATAGTGGAGATATTGGCAAGGGAGATACTGGATTCAAGGGGAAATCCCACAGTTGAGGTTGAGGTTATTCTTGACAGTGGAGCCCTGGGAATAGCAAAGGTCCCATCAGGTGCATCCACCGGTCAGAATGAGGCGCTTGAATTAAGGGACGGTGGAAGGAGGTACCATGGTAAAGGAGTTCTGGGAGCAGTAAAAAACATAATGGAAGAGATTGCGCCAAGGCTCAGGGGCATGGAGTCATCCGTGCAGACAGATATTGATAAACTGTTAATAGATCTTGATGGTACCGCCAATAAATCAAGACTTGGTGCAAATGCAATCCTTGGTGTCTCCATGGCTGTTGCAAAGGCAAGCGCTGTGGAGTCAGGGTTGCCCCTTTACAGATACCTTGGTGGTGCAAATGCAAAAACACTTCCTGTGCCAATGATGAATATCATAAATGGTGGTGCTCACGCAGACAATAATCTGGATATTCAGGAATTCATGATAGTGCCTGTAAAGTTCGATACCTTCAGTGAGGCATTGAGGGCAGGTGCGGAGATATTCCAAAGCCTTAAAAAGATTTTAAAGAAAGAGGGCCTCAACACCGCAGTTGGTGATGAAGGTGGTTTTGCCCCAGATCTCAAGAATAATACCGAGGCCATATTACTTATCCTGAAGGCTATCGAAGAGGCAGGTTACAAACCAGGTGAGGATGTTTATATAGCCCTTGATGTGGCTGCTTCTGAACTTTATGAAAAGGGACTTTATAGGTTTGAAGACAAAACAATATCTTCTGAGGAACTGATAGCCTATTATGAGACCCTGATAGAAAAATATCCCTTAATATCCATAGAGGATGGCCTTTCAGAGCTTGACTGGTCTGGATGGGAATCACTTACAGAGAGGCTTGGCAGGAGGATCCAGCTTGTTGGTGATGATATATTCGTGACGAATCCATCCCTTATATCAAAGGGTATAAGGCTTGGTATTGCAAACTCAGTCCTTATAAAACTCAATCAGATAGGCACAGTCACAGAGACCCTTGATGCAATAGAGACAACGAAGAAGGCAGGCTATACAGCAGTTATTTCGCACAGGTCTGGAGAGACTGATGATACTACAATTGCAGACCTTGCTGTGGCCTGCAACACTGGGTTCATAAAGACAGGCTCACTTTCAAGGGGTGAAAGAATAGCAAAATATAACAGACTCCTGAGGATTGAGGATGAGCTTGGAGAAACCGCCTATTATCCAGGGATGGAGGCCTTTTACAATCTAAAGGAGAAGGCCACTGATTAAAGAATCAGTGATTTTCAGGGTGTGAGGATTGAAAGGAAGCCTGCTGCAGAGACAGGTTATTTCTGAAAGAAAAAAGAGGAGGCTGGTATTTTATACTCTTTTTGTTGTGGCATTCCTTTATATCGTTGTAAATCTTGTAGGTGACAATGGCCTTTTTAAATACCTTGAGTTAAGAAATAAAAAAATATCCATTGAGGCTGAGATAACCCTTTTAATTGAGGAGAATAAAAGGCTAAGGTCTCAGATAGAGGCATTTAGAGGCGATCCCTTCTATATAGAAAAACAGGCAAGGGAAGACCTGGGACTTGCAAGACCCGATGAATACATCTTTGAATATGAAAAATAAAGAGCACGGACAGCCCTTCATTTTATAATGAAAAGGTATCCTTTATATCTTGTGTTTCTCTGGCACATGCATCAGCCCTATTACAAAGACCCACTTAAGGGCATATACAGACTTCCCTGGGTAAGATTACACGGCACAAAGGACTATCTTGATATGGTAAGCCTCCTTGATGAATTCCCGTCAATAAAACAGAATTTTAACCTTGTTCCATCCCTGCTTGAACAATTAAAGGATTATGCAGATGGTAATGCAAGGGACGAGTTTTTTGAGCTCTCCTTAAAGGATGCAAAAGAACTTGATGATAGTGAACGGGTTTTTGTGTTAGAAAATTTTTTTCTTGCAAACTGGCAGACCATGATAAGGCCCTTCCCCAGATACAGGGAGCTGCTCGGGAAAAGGGGCAGGACCATCAGCAGGGAAAGTCTTTCAAGACTGATCAGGTATTTTTCTGATCAGGACCTGAGGGATCTTCAGGCACTTTTCAATTTAGTCTGGATTGACCCCTCCATAAGAAAAGGAGATCAGGCTTTAAAAGAACTTGAAAGGAAAGGCTCAAACTTTAGTGAGGATGAAAAGAGATATATTATTTTTAAGCACCTTGAGATATTAAAAAGTATAATTCCAAAATATAAAGAGGTTTCAGAGCGAGGTCAGATAGAGCTTTCTATAAGTCCCTTCTACCATCCCATACTTCCCCTTCTTTATGATAATTACTGTGCAAGGGTTGCCCTGCCCCATTTAAAGCTTCCCTCTCATAGATTTGCTCATCCAGAGGATGTAAGGGCTCAGGTTGAAAAGGGGCTTGATTATTTCGAGCATATCTTTGGTTTCAGACCCTCTGGTATGTGGCCCTCAGAGGGGTCCATAAGTGAGGAGGTCATAAGGGAATGCTCAAGCCTCGGGATCAAATGGATGGCCTCAGATGAGGATGTCCTTGGTGCCTCCCTGGGGATTTCCTTCAGGGATTCATCAGGAAATATAAAGGAGCCCTTCAGACTTTACAGGCCTTATAATTATGAGGATACGATGCTCTTTTTCAGGGATCACAGGCTCTCGGACCTTATAGGTTTTGTCTATTCCCAGTGGAGGCCAGAGGATGCTGCAGGAGATTTTATAGAAAGACTCAGGGAGATTCGCAGGAGCCTTGATGATAAACCATACATTGTCTCAATTATCATGGATGGAGAGAATGCCTGGGAATATTATGAAAATGATGGAAGGGATTTTCTTGAGTCCCTCTACAGAAGACTTTCATCAGAAGAGGAAATAAAAACCATTACCATAAAGGAATATATGGAGGAGTTTTCTGATATATGGGGCGAAGGGCTCAAGAGGATCCATCCTGGCTCCTGGATTTTCGGGAACTTCAGGATATGGATAGGTCATGAAGAGGATAACCTTGCCTGGGATTATCTGAAACTGACAAGAGATGAGCTGGTAAGGTTTGAAAAGGCCCATCCAGATATTGATACATCAACTGCCTGGAAATTTATTTATATAGCAGAGGGCAGTGACTGGAACTGGTGGTATGGTGATGAACATGTAAGTGAGACACAGGAGGAGTTTGATGAGCTCTTCAGAAACAATCTTATAGCAGTTTACAGATTCATGGGTAAGGAGCCTCCAGGATATCTGCTTGTTCCTATCATAAGGGAGGACAGGGCTGCAGAGCCCTCCATTACAATACGGGGCTTTATAAGTCCAAGGCTTGATGGACTTGTAACGAGTTATTTTGAATGGCTACAGGCTGCCACACTTGATGTGGCACGTTCTGGTGGAAGCATGCATAAGGTAGAATCACTTTTTGAAAGGATCTATTATGGTTTTGACAGGGATAATCTTTATGTGAGACTTGATGGAAAGAAGAATGCTGGTGAGATATTAAATGAACAGGTTCTTGTTATAAAGTTTTTGAATCCCCCGTTTTACAGGGTAGAGGTAAGGGATAATGAGGCACTTCTCATGGAATTGAAAGAGGATAAATGGTATGCAGTAACAGACCTTCTGATCGGCATAAATGAGATAATAGAGATTGCCATTCCGTTTCAGGCACTTGGGGTGAAGGAGAATGATGAAATAGGTTTTATTATTCACATAGAAAGAAATGGGCAGACACTTGAAAGGATACCTTTGAGAGGTCATATAAGATTTACAGTGCCAGGTCCTTATTTTGAGGCAATCATGTGGCAATAGGTTTTATAAAAAAAATAAATAAACAAAGCTCTTGACTTTTAATCCAGCATGTGATACTAATTTAGTTAGGTCATGTGTGCTTATTCGATGAATTAATTAACTTGTCACTGATAAACGGATTGCCTGATGTGAATTATTGATTAATGTAATTTCCTATTTAATTTTCATTAAGTTCTTAAAATTATCTGAAAAGGAGGAGCCTATGTCAGTATCAAGAAGGGATTTTCTCAAACTAAGTGGTGGGGGTTTATTGCTTGGTTCTCTGGGCATTGACCTCTCACCTCTTAAGTCTTACGCCCAGACCTTGAGGATAAAGAATGCAAAAGAGACCTACACGGTTTGTCCCTTCTGTTCAGTGGGATGCGGTATCATAGTTCACAGCCGGGATGGAAAGGTTATAAACACAGAAGGCGATCCTGACCATCCCATAAACGAAGGTACCCTCTGTTCAAAGGGTGCAGCACTGTACCAGGTTGTAAATAATCCTTTAAGGATTACAAAACCCCTGTACCGTGCCCCTGGTGCAAAGGAGTGGAAGGAGGTTGACTGGGACTGGGCACTTGATCAGATTGCAAGGAGGATCAAGGATACCCGTGACAGGACCTTTAAGATCACATCAAAATCAAAGGTAAAGGAGAAACAGCCTGATGGCACAGAGATAGAGGTTGAAAAGGAATTTGTTGTAAACAGGACTGATGGCATTGCCCATGTGGGAAGTGCGGCACTTGATAATGAGGAATGTTATATACTTCAAAAATGGTTGAGGTCTCTTGGGCTTGTCTACATAGAGCACCAGGCCCGAATATGACACTCCCCTACTGTGGCGGCTCTGGCAGAGTCGTTCGGTAGAGGGGCAATGACAAATCAGTGGAATGACATTAAGAATGCTGATGTGATACTTGTAATGGGTGCTAATCCTGCTGAGAATCATCCTATCTCAATGAGATGGGTCATGAAGGCAAAGGAAAGAGGTGCAAAGCTCATAGTTGTTGATCCCCGTTTCACCAGGACAGCAGCAAAGGCAGATATATACTGTCCTATTCGTTCAGGTACTGATATAGCATTCCTTGGAGGCATGATAAACTACATCCTCCAGAACAATCTTTACTTTAAAGACTATGTTGTCAATTATACCAATGCAACCTATCTGGTAAATCCCGAATTCAAGGGTCCTGGTGAGCTTGATGGTGTCTTTTCTGGATATGATCCAAAGACAAGAAAATATGACAAAAAGACCTGGTCCTATCAGCTTGATGAAAATGGTATACCAAAAAAAGACCCTACACTCAAGGATCCTCACTGTGTGTTCCAGCTTCTAAAGAAACATTATTCCCGATATACCATTGACAGGGTAGCGCAGATTACCGGTGCACCAAAAGAAAAGATACTTGAGGTCTATAAGACCTATGCCTCAACAGGAAGGCCCGACAGGGTTGCCACAGAGCTCTATGCCATGGGATGGACACAGCATACAGTTGGTACTCAGAACATAAGGGCAATGGCAATAATCCAGCTTCTTCTTGGCAATGTTGGAATGGCAGGTGGAGGGATAAACGCCTTAAGGGGTGAGTCAAATGTCCAGGGTGCCACTGACCAGGGAGTGTTATTCCACATACTTCCTGGTTATCTTCCTGTTCCAACTGCGTCCCTTACAGACTTAAATAAATACATTGAGAAATATACACCAAAGACAAAGGACCCCAAGAGTGTCAACTGGTGGTCAAACAGGAATAAATATATAGTGAGTTACCTCAAGGCTATATGGGGAGATAAGGCTACGAAGGAGAATGACTTTGGCTATCAGTGGCTTCCAAAGCTTGATGAGGGTCAGAATTGCTCATGGCTTGTGCTTTTTGATGAGATGTTTAAAGGAAGATTTGAAGGATTTTTTGCCTGGGGTCAGAATCCTGCCTGTTCAAGTGGCAATGCAGGTAAGGTCAGAAAGGCACTGGCAAAACTAAAATGGATGGTAAATGTGAATCTCTTTGAAAACGAGACAGGTTCTTTCTGGAAGGCACCTGGTGTAAAGCCTGAAGAGATCCAGACAGAGGTATTCTTCCTTCCCTGTGCCTTTTCAGTTGAAAAAGAAGGAAGCATTACAAACTCAGGAAGACTTGCCCAGTGGAGATACAAGGCAGTGGATCCACCAGGCGAGGCTAGGTCTGATGCAGATATAATAAACGAGCTTTACTTCCGGGTCAAGAAACTCTATCAGAAAGAGGGTGGTAAATTCCCTGAGCCCATACTCAATCTCACATGGAACTATGGTGAGAGAGGTCAGGATGGAAAGATAAAAAAGGTCAATACCCATCTTATTGCAAAGGAGATAAATGGATATTACCTAACTGATATCTTTGATACAAAGGTGACACCTCCAAAACAGATTGGTAAAAAAGGTCAGCTATGCACCAATTTTGTTACCCTTCAGGCAGATGGTACCACCTCCTGCGGAAACTGGATATACAGTGGCTCTTACACAGAGAAGGATGGAAAGGTTATTAATATGATGGCAAGGCGTGGAAGGAAAGACATAAATGGACTTGGTCTATATCCAGAATGGGCATGGTGCTGGCCTTTAAACAGAAGGATTATTTATAACCGTGCCTCTGTTGATCTTCAGGGAAGGCCCTGGGACAAAAAACGGGCAGTCATATGGTGGAACCCTGAGAAGATAAATCCCCAGACAAATAAGCCAGGCACATGGGAAGGTGATGTGCCTGATGGACCAGCACCTCCTATGGGAATGGAAGGAGGAAAGTATCCGTTCATAATGAGACCGGAAGGAGTGGGTCTGATATTCGGTCCTGGACTTAATGATGGGCCATTCCCTGAGCATTATGAGCCCCTTGAATGTCCTCTCCAGGAGAATCCACTTTCAAAGAAGCACAGGATAAATCCAACAGTTAGACTCTTTTATCCTGTAAAGGGTCCCCATGATATGCCTGCAGAAAAGGGGCCTGAAGAGGATATATTCTTCAGCTGTGACATAAGATATCCCTATGTGGCAACAACCTATCGTGTATCAGAGCACTGGCAGACAGGTGTTCTTACAAGACACCTTCCGTGGCAGCTTGAGATGATGCCACAGCAGTTTGTTGAGATCAGCAAGGAACTTGCTGCAGAGAAGGGGATCAAAAGCGGCGACAAGGTAATAGTCTCCTCTGCCAGGGGAAAGGTCTGGGCGATAGCAATAGTGACAGAAAGGCTCAAGCCCTTTAAGGTTATGAATCAGACCATACATCAGGTAGGGCTTCCATGGTGCTTTGGATGGCTGTATCCAGAGGATGGAAGTGGTGGTGACAGCTCCAATCTCCTCACACCGACCATTGGTGATGCCAATACCCTCATTCCCGAGACAAAGGCATTCATGGTCAATATTGAGAAGGCATAGGAGGTGAAAAGATGGCAAGAAAGGCTTTATTAATATCTCCAGAACTCTGCATAGGCTGCAGGGGCTGTCAGACAGCCTGTAAGGCCTGGAATCAGCTTCCAGCAACAAAGACAGTAAATAAAGGCACCTTTGAGAATCCTCCAGACCTTACACCTAATCTTTATAACAGGATTCGTTATGTGGAGGTCCCCTCAGAGACCAATATGGTCAGATGGCTCTTTGTGAGCCAGAGGTGTATGCATTGCGATGACGCAGGATGTATAAGGATATGTCCAGCCCCTGGTGCATTATTCAAGACAAAAGAGGGTGCAGTCGCCTTTGACAAGAACAAATGCATAGGCTGCAAGCTCTGTGTGGCAGGCTGCCCCTTCAATGTGCCGAGATACGATGAGAAGGACAAGATATCAAAGTGTCATCTCTGCTCAGACAGGATAGCTGAAGGACTTTCACCAGCCTGTGCAAAGACCTGTCCAACTGGTGCAATTGCCTATGGAGACAGGGATGAATTAATAGCAAAGGCACAGAAGGCTGGTTATCAGAAACTCTATGGAGAGGCAGATCTTGGTGGTCTTGGTGTACTCTATGCCTTTAAGGATGCACCAAAACTCTACGGGATGATTGAAAAACCTGAGATACCAGAGACAGTCCTCTTCTGGCACAAGGTGTTGAAGCCCCTTTCTTACATAGGCCTTGCTGGTGCAGTGGCAGCAGCAGCACTGCATTACATAGCCATCGGGCCAAAAAGAGATGAGGGAGGTGAATAAAAATGACACAATATATTAAAAAGGCAACAGCTGCTGAGATAATAAATCACTGGTTACTTGCAGGAAGCTTTTTTCTGCTTGCCATTACTGGCTTTGGTTTTCTCTTTAAACTTGAGTGGATGGCATCAATATTTGGCAGCTTCCATTCCATGAGGACCATACATAACTGGTCTGGGGTGGTCTTTATAATTGCCCTTCTGGGAACAGTGTTCCATTATTTACCTGTTGCCTTAAGCTGGAGCAAAGATGATATTGAGTGGTTCAAGAAGGCAGGTGGTTATCTCTCAAAGGGTGTGAAGGTACCTCCTCAGGATATAATCAATGCAGGGCAGAAGCTATTTTATCTATTTCTGCTTATCTCAGGTATAGTAATAGCTGCCTCAGGTTTTGTGATATGGCTTATGGCTGGTGTTAGAGAATGGGTCCTGATATCCCATCTGCTTCATAACATAGCCTTTGACCTTCTTGTGATAGCAATACCCCTTCATATCTACCTTGGAACCCTCGCAAACCCCGGCACATTCAGGATTATGGTCTATGGAACGGTTCCTGTGGAGTGGGCAAGGAAAAGGCATGGAAAATGGGTTCAGAGGTTAGGGTATTAAATGGCAATTATATATGATGAGGTCTGGATAACAAGCTCAAGGGAGGTGCAGGTATGCCTTGATGCAATAAAGGCCTATGAAAAAGAATTAAAGGAATTAGAAGACAGATATAGCATCAAAGGAAATGAGTTATTGCTAAAGATAGAGGATGGCTATGTCCCTTCCGGGCCTGAGGCGAGGTGGTATGAGACCCACCTCGGCCTCTTGAGGACCAGGGAGAGACTTGAAGGGTTAAAGAGATTCCTTGAATGAGTAAAAGGAAGGGTTAAGGTTTGAGTCTTAATAGAGATAGAGCAGGATTATCAGGGAAAATAACCTTAACCTTTCTCCTGATCTTCTTTTTTATCACCACCATTCTTTATGCTCAGGAGAAAAGATATAACCTGCCTGTTGAGGGTTCACCATCCTATGGGCCTCCTGATGCACCTGTAACCATAATAGAGTTTCTTGATTATCAATGACCCCATTGTGTAGGGGTCGGTCCGACCATTGAGAGATTGCTGAAGGAATATCATGGTAAGATCAGGCTGATCATAAAACACTATCCCTATAAATACAGGGATTTTTCTCACCTCGCAGCAGAGGCAGCCATGGCTGCCCATGAGCAGGGTAGATTCTGGCAGATGCATGAACTGTTACTTAAAAGGTCCCCAGAGCTTGACAGGGAAAGCCTGATAAGATACGCAAAGGAACTGGGACTTGATCTTAATAAATTCATAGATTCTCTTGACAGGATGAAGCATAAAGACATAATTGAGAGGGACAAAAAACTTGCCATTGAACTTGACCTTTATAATACTCCTACATTCTTTATAAATGGCAGAAAGGTCATTGGTAACAGACCCTATGAATACTTTAAAAAGATCATAGAGGAGGAACTGAAGGGTGCAAAAAAATAAAGGACAGAAGGCAGAATACAGAAGAAATCCATGGACCTCAATCATTTACCCTTTACTTATTTTAATCCTCATAAGTATCCCCGATCTGGTAGTCTCAGGACATCTGGAGCCATTCAGGTCAGTGCAAATACCAGATTACAATCCCCAGACACCTGAAAAGATAGAACTCGGCAAAAAACTCTTCTTTGACAGGAGGCTCTCAGGAGATGGGACGATGAGCTGTGCAACCTGTCACATACCTGACCTTGCCTTTACAGATGGTCTTGAGGTCTCCCTGAGTTATCCGACCACAAGGAACTGGAGGAATGCACCAACACTGATAAATGTGGCCTTTAGCAAATATCTTTTCTGGGATGGAAGGGCAGTTTCTCTTGAGGATCAGGCACTCTTTCCCATGATGTCCGCCTTTGAGATGAATCAGAACCTTGACTTTCTTGAGGAGGAATTAAGATCAGTCCCGGAGTATGTGGAGGCCTTCAAAGAGGTCTTTGGTGGTGAGATAACAAGGCAAAAGATCGCCATGGCAATTGCTGCCTTTGAAAGGACACTTGTGTCAAAGAATGCGCCCATCGATAGATTTTTAAATGGTGATAAAGATGCCCTTTCTCCTGAGGCAAAAAAAGGGTATGAGATATTCACCGGTAAAGGCAGGTGTTCTGAATGTCACCATGGAGTTAATCTCAGTGATGATAAATTCTATAATCTCGGCGTTCCTGAAAATAAGGAATTAGAAAGAGACCCAAGGATTGCTGCCACAAGGAGGTTCGTTGCAAAGGTTTATCATTATGAAGATTATCTGAATCTCAAAGAGGACCCCGGCAGGTATCTGATAACAAAGGACAAAAAAGACTGGAAGGCCTTCAAGACACCCACATTAAGAGAGGTAGCAAGGACTGCACCTTATATGCATAACGGCATATTTAAAACTCTTGATGAGGTTATTGAATTCTTCAATCAGGGTGGAGGAATGGGTAATACCGTGCTTAAACCCCTGGGACTCAGTGAAGAGGAAAGAAGAAATCTCAGGATTTTTCTTGAAGAGGCGCTCACCGGGGAGGAGATTGTGATAAAATATCCAGAGATCCCCTGATGGAAATAGATAAGATTATAGAAAAGAAACCCCACCTCAAAGAGACACTCCTCCTTTATAAAAAGGTAAAGGAGTTTAATGACTTAATAATGGAATCTTACAGGGATTCATTAAATCAGGCAGATATATGCTATCCACCCTATATTGTGGAAGGGATATTTCAGAAATTTTCTCAGGTCTTTGATATTCCCCTTGAGAGCCTTGTTCCTCTTATGGAGGCCATGAGGCTCAGGCAGATAGACCTCACAAGGCTTCCCCATAGTGAGGTCTCGGGTTTTCTCTTACCCTATCATGAAGATGAACTCTGGATGATAATTTTTATTATTGGCAGGCCCTTTTTCCTTGGCATGAAAAGACTCTTTAACCTTGATGACCTTTTCTGGCAGGATGGAAGATGTCCTGTTTGCAATGCAAGGCCTGCCATGTCCTCAATACTTGAGGATGGCAGGAGAAGACTTCACTGCTCTTTCTGTGATAATTCAGGTTTCTACAGAAGGCTCGGATGCCCCCTCTGTGGAAATTTTGATATTAAAAAAGACAATATACTTATCATTGAGGAAGAAGAGGGCTACAGGATAGAATTCTGCGATGACTGTGGTTTTTATATAAAGACCGTGAAGGAAGAAAAGTTAAAGGACTATTCCATTGACATTGCTGACCTTATAAGCCTTCCCCTTGATATAATAGCTCAGGGAAGGGGTTACAGGAGAGGCTCCCCAAATCCCCTTGGAATGCTCAGGATGGCATAGTATCTGTACTCCTTTTTGACGATACCCTACTGGCAGGCTGCTTCAAAGTCTTCTTAGACCAGCAGAGCAGTAGAGCAGCAGTTTTTATTAAGGAAGTTTTTTTCTTATTATTATTTATTTAACTGCTGCTCTGCTGCGCTACTGCTCTGTTATTGCCTGCTGCGCTGCTGCTCTATTAAGGTGTCGCAAGCGGGGTCCCCAGAAAATCGTCAGATTTTCTGGGGTGTTGGTATTGCCTTTAGAGCACGGAGTGAAGACAAGCTTCAGTCCGTGAACCCCAAAATATCGGCATCCCCTGCCATTCCTATCGGCAGTTTAGGGTCTCAGTATTGTGGATTTAAAGAAAAAATTGTAGAATAATTTATGCCACTTGCAAAAAAATATATACCCCATTATACCATTCAAGATTACATGCGGTGGGAAGGTGACTGGGAACTCATTGAGGGAATTCCTGTTGCCATGTCACCAAGTGCTGGTTTTACCCATCAAAGGATCTGCGGTCAGATCTATTATCAGCTCAGGGAACTTTTAAAGGTTTGTAAAAACTGTCTGGCCCTTTATGAGCTTGACTGGATTGTTTCTGAAGATACAGTTTTAAGACCTGATGTTATTGTCATATGCCATAAGCCAGAAGGAGAGTATATTACAAAGACTCCTGAGGTTATCTTTGAAGTGGTTTCCCAGCAGACACTACAGAAAGACCAGATGGTGAAATACGAGATATATGAAAAAGAAGGAGTGAGGTATTTTGTAATAGTTTATCCTGAAAAGACTTCAGCAATAGTTTTTAAAAATATGGATAATAAATTTACAAAACTAACTGAAGAAGGAGACAACAAAATAATCTTTGAACTTGAAGATCGCACCTTCTCTTTTGATTTTTCAAAGAGTTTTACTTGATCCCTTTTGTGCGTAATCCCATTGCCTCTATAAGCCTTATATCATCAGAATAGGTCCTTCCTGTGGTGGTGAGATAATTGCCTGTAAGCACAGAATCAGCACCAGCAAGGAATATCATGGAATTAAATTCTCCAAGGACTTGTGCCCTTCCACCGCAGAGCCTTATCTCCCTGTCTGGAAGGATAAATCTGTAAAGGCTTACGATCTTCAGTGCCTCAAGGGGTGGAAGGAGATCTTCGCCATTAAGCGGCGTCCCCTTTATGGGAATGAGAAAGTTTATTGGTACAGAATCCACACAGAGTTCCCTGAGTGTCATTGCCATATCAATCCTGTCGTCCCATTCCTCACCCATCCCGAATATGCCGCCTGAGCAGACACTGAGACCCACGGATTTTGCAGCCTCTATTGTTCGCAGTTTATCCTTATAGGTGTGGGTGCTGCAGATATTGGGAAAGAATCTTTCAGAGGTCTCCAGATTATGATGATACCTTTCAAGTCCATGGTCTTTGAGATACTGAAGTTCATCCTTTTCAAGAAGCCCGAGTGTTGCACAGGGAAGTAGCCCGAGCCTTCTTATACCTTCTATCATCTCTCCTATCTTTATCAGGTCTTCCCTGCCTGGCTTTCTTCCACTGATAACAATACAGAATCTCCTCACCCTGTTGTCTTTTGCCTCCCTTGCCTTTGCTATAACCACCTCTTTCTTTACAAGGGGATAGACATCAATACCTGTCTTATGTCTTGCTGACTGGGCACAGAAGGAGCAATCTTCAGGGCAGGCACCTGATTTTGCATTTATTATTGCACAGAGGTCAATCTCATTTTTTTTGAAATAAGCCCTGAGCCTGTTTGCCTCAGAAAAGAGTTCAAATAGATCCTCGCCATCAATATTACTTAATTTTAATGCCTCTTCTCGAGTCAGATTTTGACCGGAGAATATCTTTTTTCTCAGGGATGAAAAAAAATCTGAGGAGAGGCTATCAGACAACAGTGATGGATATTCAATATTATGCCTGATACTCATTAATATCTGATCCTGAAGTCAGGAATATCTTCAACCAGTTCAGACCACTTAACATCAATATTTTCAACTCGTGAGGCAGGCGGACCTATCTTTATCTTTTTTAATGCTTCTTCAATAACCTCTCTTGTCCCTTCAAAGACCGCCTCAACCCTTCCATCAGGAAGATTCCTTACCCATCCCCTGAGCCCGAGTGAGTTAGCCACATCCCTTGTAAAGGCCCTGAAGAATACTCCCTGCACCCTGCCAGTAACGAATACATGACAGCGAACTTTTTGCATGAAAATATTATAATAAATACCATGAAGAGAGGTAAACTTCAATTTTATAAAAGACCATTGATTGCAGGTGTTATTACAGAGATGGAAGCACTTAAGTTAGAGCTTATAGAAAAGGCTGATATACTTGAACTCAGGATAGATATGTTTGATATTAAGGAGATGGAGAATATTGAAGAGATAATCAGCAGGGCAAAGACCCTTGATAAACCCCTCCTGGCAACTATAAGGAGTGAAAGAGAAGGAGGAAAGAGATTCATTGATGATGATACAAGATACGAGCTCTTTAAAAAGAGCATCCCCTTTGTTGATATAATTGACATTGAAATTTCATCTGAGGCCCTTTTTGAAAGACTCAGGCCTTTAATAGCGGAAGAAAACAGGCTCCTTATAGGTTCCTATCATAATTTTAATGAAACACCAGAAGACCCGGTTATAGAGGAGATATTCTTGAGGGCAAAGAAGAAAGGATCTGATATTGTAAAAATAGCTGTCACTGCAAATGACAGGGAAGACCTGATAAGAATGGCCTCCTTTACAATAAGACACAGAAATGACAACATTATTACCATATCCATGGGTGAGCCCGGTAAGGCCTCAAGATTGCTTTTTCCAGTGCTTGGCTCTATGATTACCTATGCAGCACTTACAGACAGCTCAGCCCCTGGCCAGTTTTCAGTAGATGAAGCAGTAAGGCTTTTTAAAGTCCTCGGATTATAAAAGAGGGTCAGAAGAGCAGAGCAGTAGCTACTGCTCTTAATCAACGCAGCCTGTCAGTTTTGTTGAAGGTTATTATAAATTTCTACCCTATTTTGCCGATACCCTACTGGCAGGCTGCCTCAAAGTCTTCTTAGACCAGCAGAGCAGTAGAGCAGTAGACCAGTAGAGCTGGTAGCCGCAAGCTTTAGCTTGCGTTTTTTGTATTTCCACCATTTATCGCAGGCTGAAGCCTGCGGCTACCTCTGTTGCTCTACTGCTCTATTAAGGTGTCGCAGGCGGGGTCCCCAGAAAATCGTCAGATTTTCTGGGGTGCTGATATTGCCTTTAGAGCACGGACTGAAGAAGCTTCACCCGTGAACCCCGGAATATCGGCATCTGCCAGTTTTGTTGAAGGGGTTATCGGATTCTCACGGCATTTTTTGGTCTCTACTGTCTGCTTGACTTAATTCACCCTGTCTGTTATAGTAAATGAGAATAATTATCAATAGCAAAATTTAATCTTTATCAATCTAAAAGGATATTGTCACATCTTATAAATATGAAGGAAAGACATAGACAAAAGAGAGCTGTTCAGGCCGGTGATGGAAGGATTGCCCTTGTAGGAAATCCAAATGTGGGCAAAAGTGTGATCTTCGGGCTTCTTACTGGTAAATATGCTACTGTATCAAATTATCCAGGCACAACCATAGAGATAACTTCTGCCTTTTCTACATTGAACGGCAGGAGATATTTGATTATTGATACACCCGGCATCAATAATCTCATTCCAATGAGTGAAGATGAAAAGGTTACGCGAGATATCCTGCTTAATTCAAGACCTGATGCAGTTATACAGGTGATTGATGCAAAGAATCTTAAGAGGGGCTTATTTATCACAATTCAACTTGCAGAGATGGGTATCCCTCTTATAATTGACCTCAATATGGTTGATGAGGCACGGGATAGGGGTATTATTGTAGATGAAAAGAAGTTGAAACAATTACTGGGTGTACCGGTTGTTAGCACCATAGCCTCTCAGAAAAAAGGTGTCTCTGATCTCAGGGTTGCTACAGCAAATCCCGGGATAGCTCCTCTTAAAATTGACTATGGTATACCAGTGGAAGAGGCACTGAAGGATATGGAAGAACTCCTTCCAGAATCCCGCATATCAAAGAGGTCTATCGGATTGATGATACTTTCTGGTGATGAAAGTCTGAGACCATGGCTGAGGGCGCATCTTCCTGAGAGGACTTTAGAGAGGATAGAGGCTATCAGGGATAACTGTGCTCAGAGATTAAGGACAGATCCGGGTCTTATAATAAATTCAAAAAGGCTGGCTCTTGCTGAAGACATTGCAAGAGATGTAATCAAGAGGATCCCTGCCAGTTCGGGTGGCATAGCCGGTTTTCTTGGAAATTTGAGTATGCATCCCCTGTGGGGTATACCCTTTCTCGGGCTTGTACTTTTTCTGCTCTATGAGTTTGTTGGTGTCTTTGGTGCAGGCACCCTTGTAGACCTGCTTGAAGAAGGTCTTTTCGGAAGATATCTTAACCCTATGTTTACAAGGATTGTTGAGATGATTATCCCTGTGTCCTTCCTGAGAGAGGCACTTGTGGGAGATTATGGAGTGATCACAGTGGCAATCACTTATGCCATTGGCATAATCCTTCCCATAACAACCACATTTTTTATAGCCTTTTCAATACTTGAGGACTGTGGTTATCTGCCAAGGCTTGCAATAATGTCCAACAGGTTATTCAGGATAATGGGTCTCAGTGGAAAGGCTGTACTTCCAATGGTCTTAGGTCTTGGTTGTGGCACCATGGCAGTCATGACCACAAGGATACTTGAAACAACCCGTGAGAGGATACTTGCTGCCTTTTTGCTTGCCCTTGCTGTCCCATGCTCTGCACAGCTTGGTGTGATACTGGGGATGCTTGGTAGCCTGTCCTTGAAGGCAACTATAATATGGTTTTTTACAGTACTTGTGGTGCTTCTTCTTATGGGTTCCATTGCATCAAGGATTGTTCGTGGTGAGACCTCGGAATTCTTCATGGAAATCCCTCCCATGAGGATGCCAGTTTTTGAGAATATAACTATAAAGACCTTTAACAGGGTGGTCTGGTATTTAAGAGAGGCAGTTCCGCTCTTTATGCTTGGCACATTTATACTGTTTATACTCCATAAAATCGCCCTTCTGGACTGGATAAAAGACTTTGCCTCACCTGTTGTCGTAAAAATCCTTGGTCTTCCTCCTAAGACAACAGAGGCCTTCTTGCTGGGTTTTCTTAGAAGAGACTATGGTGCAGCAGGGCTTTATAAGATGGCAGAGGAAGGTTTTCTTGATCCTCTACAGGCCCTTGTAAGTCTTATAACCATAACACTCTTTGTGCCCTGCCTTGCCCATTTTCTGATGATGATTAAAGAATTTGGTTTGAAGATGGCACTTACAATAGTCTTTATTGTCTTTCCCAGTGCTATCTTATTTGGAGGCCTTATTAATATACTTCTAAGAACCTTAAATATCCAGCTTTAATCTTTGGCTCTTCACCCCTTTTTAAGTGCAATATAATTCAAACAGTTTAAATCATGCCTTTTTTACAAACTCCACGAATCCCTTAAGGACCTTCAGCCCGAGTGCCTGACTTTTTTCTGGATGAAATTGAGTAGCAATTATGTTGTCCTTCCAGATTGATGATACAAAGGGATGACCATATTCGGTGAGTGTTGATATCACCGAGGTATCAGAGGGCTCTACATAATAGGAGTGGACAAAATAGAAATAGCTTTCCTCAGGGATATCCGTGAATATGGGTGCCCTTTTAATTATTTTTATGCTGTTCCATCCCATATGGGGTATCTTGAGTTCCTTATTTTTAAAGGAAAAACGTCTTACCTTTCCAGAAATAATACCAAGACCCTTGTTAAGGCCGAATTCTTCTGATTCTTCAAACAGTATTTGAAGACCAAGACATATGCCAAGATAGGGTTTTCCCTTCTCAATAGAACTGATAACAACCTCAAGGAGATCTTTTTCCCGGAGGTTTCTCATACAGTCGGCAAAGGCACCAACGCCCGGAAGGACCAGAGCCTCCGCATTATTCAGGTCTGATGGTTCTCCTGTGACATGTGCCTTTGCTCCTATTTTCAGGAATGCCTTTTCAACGCTTCTTAAGTTTCCCATGCCATAATCAACAATGGCAATCATTCTTCTCTCCACACAAGTATTGCTATGTCAGGACAGGTTTCTGCACAGGCAGCGCAGCCTGTGCAATCCTCTGGTTTACTCACCTCAGCAATAAAATATCCCATTCTGTTGAATCTCTTTCCTATCCTGATAACTGATTTTGGACAGGCCTCTACGCAATAGCCACAACCCTTGCATAAATCCTCTGATATCTCTATCCTGCCTCTTGTTTTTTTAACTGTCTTTGTGCTCATCCTGACTCCCTCAGTAATTCCTTTGCATGCTTCAAGGAAGCATCTGTTATCTTTCCACTTAACATCCTTGCAATCTCCTCCTGCCTTTCTTCTGAGGAGAGGTCTCTCACTTTAACGGTGACAGAATCCTTTTTCTGCAACTTTTCTACCTTTATATGGTGGTCTGCCCGTGAGGCAATCTGCGGTAGATGGGTTATACAGAGGACCTGCCTGTGCCTTGATAATTTTTTGAGCCTCTGACCGACCTTATCAGCTGTAACGCCTCCTATACCTGCATCTACCTCATCAAATATCAGGACAGGTATTCTGTCCACCTCTGCGAGGATAACCTTCAGGCATAGCATGAGCCTTGAAAGTTCACCTCCTGAGGCTATCTTTGTTATGGGTTTGGGAGGTTCACCTGGATTTGCAGAAAATTCAAATTCAATCTCATCTATTCCATTTTTTGCAGGTTCATCAAGTCTTCTCAGATTTACCCTGAATTGAGCCTTTTCAAGGGCCACCTCCTTCAGCTCTTTTTGCATTGCCTCTTCTATTAAATGGGCTACTTCTTTCCTCCTTTCAGATAGTTCTTCTGCGAGCCTCAAGAGGGCAGCTTTTTTTCCTTCCAGCTCTTTTTTCAAAAATGAGAGTTTTTCTTCTGAGTTTTCCAGATTCTTTAACTCCTCCTGGGCATTCTCAAGATACGATTGAATTTCACCTATGGAGGCACCATATTTCTTTTTCAGTCTTTCAATGAGGTCAAGTCTTTCATTCAGATAATCTAATCTCTTAGGGTCTATATTATATTTTTCTTTGAGTGACCTGAGTGCCTGTGAGGCCTCTTCCAGTAGAGGTCTTGCCTGAGAAAGAAGTTCAACTGTTTCCATAAGTTGTGGGTCTATGGCTGAAAGGTCCTTTAATCTTTGAAGGAGCTTTGTTACCCTTTCAAGGCATGAATCCTCAGCTTCGTATAAAAGGTCTCTTGCAAGGTTTACCGCCTCTGAGAGTCTGTGCGAGTTCCTGAGGATGTTAAATTCCTGTATCAGGTTTTCCTCCTCATCAGGCTTTAGCCGGGCCTGGGTTATCTCATTGATCTGATATCTGAGAAGATCAATCCTCTGTTCTTTGAATCTAATATTCTCCTCTATCTTCCTGATCTCTTCCTTGAGATTATTAGTTTCAATAAAGAGTTTTTTATATTCATCCCTGAGACCTTCAAGACCTCCGAATGAGTCAAGGACCTCAAGCTGTTTCTCCTTATTCATTAAACTCTGGTGTTCATGCTGACTGTGAATATCAACAAGAAATGAGCCAAGTGTCTGCAGTGTAGATAAATTTACAATATTATCATTTATATAGGCCCTGCTTTTACCTGAAGTTGAAATAACCCTTCTTATGATGAGACTGTTGTCTTCACAGGCAGGAAAATCATCAGGTAGTTTTATATCCTGTGTATCAAAGAGTGCCTGAACCGAGCCTTCCTGACTGCCCTGTTTTAGAATTTCAGAAGTTGCCCTTTCTCCTAAGGCGAGGCTGAGGGCATCTACTATTATGGACTTGCCTGCACCTGTTTCACCTGTAAGGACATTGAGTCCTGGTTTGAATGTTATTGAGAGGTTATCTATTATGGCAAGGTTTTTGATTAATAGTTCCAGAAGCATATAAGATTATAACTCATTAACACATCCCTTGACAAAAAGTATAATTCCTGATACCTTATCTTATCATAATAATAAAATCTAAGCTGATTTTCAGCTATATGAATCTTAAGATTAAGAGGGAGGATTTATTATGACCAAGGCAGAGCTTGTTGAGAAGATCGCTAATGGAGCGGCTATTTCAAAGGCACAGGCATCAAGGGCACTGGATGCCACACTGGATGCAATTAAAGGAGCTCTAAAGAAAGGTCAGAAGGTGACACTGGTTGGTTTTGGGACCTTTGCTGTCTCAAAGAGAAAGGCAAGAAAGGGAAGGAATCCGCAGACAGGTGAAGAGATCAAGATCCCTGCCATGAAAGTACCGAGATTCACTGCTGGTAAGGCCTTTAAGGATGCTATAAAATAAGTGGAAGCCTGATGTAAGGAGGTGTCCCATGCTTGTAGAGTTCAGTATTGTCCCTGTAGGAGTGGGCAGTAGCATAGGTGATTACCTTGCTGAGGTTCTTGATATAGTTGATAAAAGCGGTATGCCCTATAAGGTGAATCCAATGGGGACAGTTGTGGAAGGAGAATGGCCTGAGGTATTCGGTCTCATAAAAAAATGTCATGAGGCTGTTATGAGTAAGGCCGAGAGGGCTATAACCACAATCACCATTGATGATAGAAAGGGCAAACCAAATAGACTTGATGAAAAGGTTGCATCCATTGAAAGAAGGCTAAGCAGGAGTTTAAAAAAATAAAAGACGCAGTCAATAGCCTTCAAAGTAAATTTTGAGCCTGAGGCTCCGGGCTTAAGTGAAGAGGTAATTAAATTGCCTGTCTAACCAGGCAATTATAATAAAAATGGGAGGATTGTCATGTCTGAAAAGATTACCTTAAGTGTTATTAAGGCAGATGTTGGTGGCTTTGTAGGTCACTGTGCAATCCATCCAGATATGATGGAGGTTGCAAGAAAGAGATTAAAGGAGGCACAGGACAGGGGTGTAATTATTGATTTTCACGTAATGCGCTGCGGCGATGATATGGAGCTTATAATGACCCATAAAAAAGGTGCAGACAGTGAAGAGATTCACAAGCTTGCATGGAATACCTTTCTCGCAGCAACAGAAGTAGCAAAGGAACTCAAGATGTATGGAGCAGGCCAGGACCTCCTTGCTGATGCCTTTTCAGGAAATGTAAAGGGAATGGGACCTGGTGTTGCTGAGATGGAGTTTGTAGAAAGAAAATCAGAGCCCGTTATAGTGTTTATGGCTGATAAGACCTCACCAGGGGCATGGAATCTTCCACTTTTTAAGATATTTGCAGATCCTTTCAATACAGCAGGCCTTGTTATTGACCCGGCAATGCATGATGGCTTTATCTTTGAGGTAGTAGATGTTTATGGCCACAGAAAGATTAACCTCAATACACCTGAGGAGATGTACGACCTCCTCATGTTTATCGGAACAATGAGACAATATATGATAAGAAGGATTTACACAAAAAAGGGTGAGATTGCAGCAGCTGCCTCTACACAGAAGCTCAGCCTCATTGCTGGAAAATATGTTGGAAAGGATGACCCTATTCTTATAGTAAGATGTCAGGCAGGCCTTCCTGCTGTTGGTGAGGCGCTGGAGCCTTTTAGCTTTCCTCATATAGTAGAGGGATGGATGAGGGGTTCCCATCATGGGCCGCTGATGCCAGTTCCTTTTGAAAAGGCAAATCCTACAAGGTTTGACGGCCCTCCCAGGGTTATTGCAGCGGGATTTCAGATAGCCAATGGCAGGCTCATTGGCCCAAGAGATCTTTTCGATGACCCTGCCTTTGATTATGCAAGACAGAAGGCAAATGAGATCGGCAATTACTTAAGGGTACACGGACCATTTGAACCTCATAGACTTGGTCTTGATGATCTTGAATACACAACCATGCCTCAGTTGATGAAGAGGCTTGAATCAAGGTTTGAGCCCGAATAATAATAAAATTGCAAAAGGGTAATATTTCCCCTGCATACTTCATATGTTTAGTTATTTCTCAGGCATAGTTCAAAATTTTGAACTCCTGTACCAGTGGAGCAAAGATTTCTGAAAACAAAGGGCAGGACAAACCCTGCCCTTACCTCATTGCAAATGAAAGATAGTGAATTAAGAGATATGCTGATAGAATATATGGGTAAAGGTTTTCTTGAAAACATAATTGATATGTTCAGGCACGATAAGAGTCTATTCATCTTCCTTCCTGATATGGTCAGGTCTGACAATACAAGGGTAAGGATTGGGGCAATTGCCCTGATTGAGGAATTGCTGGATAGCCATAAAGAGGAGATCGAGGGCCTTGTCCCACAGTTTGTTGAACTTCTCAGATATGGTGATGCTACCCTCAGAGGAGATATCGCCTATATACTTGGAATAATAAAATCACCACTTGCAGTGGATGTACTAAAAGGTCTTCTCAGGGATGAAAATCCTGAGCTAAGATTAATAGCTCAGGAGGCACTTGAAGAAATCATTTGAACAGTTAATAACTCACTAATTCACTAATCTTTCTATCAGACATGTTACTATGACTGCTATACCTTCTTTTCTTCCAATAAAACCCATTGCCTCATTTGTCTTTGGTTTTATATTAATTATCTCCTCCGGGATGCCTGTTTCTGATAGGGCCTTTTTCATGGCAGGGATATAGGGGTTCAGCTTTGGCTCCTCTGCAATTACAACTGAATCTATCCAGAGGAGCCTGAATCCTTTTTTATTTATCTCTGAGAGTACCTGCTTCAGCAGTTCTGTGCTTTTTACATCCTTCCATTGAGGGTCTGTGTCCGGGAAGAGCTGTCCGATATTTGGCATTCCAGCAGCTCCAAGAAGGCTGTCTATTATGGCATGAGTAAGGCAATCTCCATCGGAATGTCCCAGTAAACCTTTATGATAAGGTATCTCCACTCCTCCAAGGATAAGTTTTCTTCCCAGGGCGAATCTATGGGAGTCGTAACCAATACCTGTTCTCATCTCAGATTAAGGAGTACCTCAAGTATCTTCAGGTCTTCAGGAACAGTTATCTTAACATTTGAATATGACCCCATTATAACCTTTATCCTTCCATTATAATGCTCCACAAGGCTTGCGTCATCAGTAAAATAAAGACCCTCCTTCATTGCCTTTTTATAGGCCTCTTTTAAAAATTTAAAATTAAATGCCTGGGGTGTCTGGATGAGTCTGAATCTGGTCCTATCATGTGTTCTTATAACAAAGTCTTTTTCTACCTCTTTAAGTGTATCGGTAAGAGGAATTCCGGTTACAACTCCGTCACAGTCCTTGAGCTCTCTTAAGGTATTTAAGAAAAGCTCTGCTGTTACACCGGGTCTTGCAGCATCGTGTATTATAATGCTGTCTGCTTCTGTAATGAGATTTAAGGCATGGTATACGGAGTCCTGTCTTTCTCTACCACCCGGGGCGACCTTTTTGATTTTTTTATAACCTTTTTCTTCAATGAGCTTCAGGGCTTTTTCCATATCAGTATCCCTGAATACAGGGATAACCTCTGATACTTCTTCTAACTGTTCAAGGACATCAAGTATCCATGAGATAACAGGCCTTCCTCCAAGCAGGAGGAAGGCCTTTGAGACATTTCCATATCTTTTTCCAGTACCTGCAGCTGGTATAATGGCAAAGGTCTTCATCTTGCCCTTGCCTCTTCTCTTTCATGTTCCTCAGCTACCTTTGTGAATATCATCCTTCCTGCAGTGGTCTGGAGCACACTCGTAACCACCACATCAATATTTTTACCTATGAACCGTCTGCCATTTTCCACCACTACCATGGTGCCATCATCAAGATAGGCTACCCCCTGGTTGTATTCCTTCCCTTCCTTCATTATGAATACCTTCATACTTTCACCTGGAAGCACAACTGGCCTTAAGGCATTGGCAAGTTCATTTATATTAAGGACAGGTACACCCTGGACCTCGGCAACCTTATTGAGATTAAAATCATTTGTTATAACCTTTGCATTCAATGCCTTTGCAAGGGCTATGAGTTTTGAATCAACCTCTTTAATATTTGGGAATTCCTCCTCAACGATCCTGACCTCAATGTTTGACATCTTTTGAATTCTATGAAGTATGTCAAGCCCTCTTCTGCCCCTTGCCCTTCTTAAGGGATCATGAGAGTCTGCAATGTGCTGGAGTTCTCTAAGGATGAACTGTGGTACTATAAAGACACCTTCAATAAAGCCAGCATCACAGATATCAGCAATTCTTCCATCAATAATCACAGATGTGTCAAGTATCTTGAGGTTTTCAGCAGAGACCTGTCCCTGTAGAATTTTTATTATGCTCTGGAATTTGAGTGCCTTTCCACGGATGGCTCCAATTAGTAAACCGAGATAGCCAAAAAAGAGCATGCTCAGTGACTTTATAAGCCCGTAATCCTGAGGAAGTATTTCCTTCAATGGATAACTTAAAAGAGCCCCGAACAAGGTCCCAGCAGATAATCCTATAAGGGCACCAAAGAATCTGCCTAACAGAAGCTTTCTTGAAAGATATTCCATGAGCACCACAAGGAGACCCACTAAAAGACCAATAAGGCCAAGGTATCTATTTGCCATGCTAAGGCCTATGATATAACCAATGATCCCGCATAAAATTATAATGACAATCCTTAAAAGCATATCCTCTTCACCTCCTTTTCATTCCTTAAAAATCAGCGACAGTGCTAAAGTAGTGATTTAGTATGCAAGTGAGTTAGTGAGTTAGTATTTTCTAATTCACTAATTCACTAATTCACTAGCTCACTAATCCCTAACTCACTTCACCGTCAGGTGTGCTGTCGCACTATCGCACTATCTGTCGCACTGTAGCACTACTTTTGCAAGCCACAGACAAGAATGTCTGTGCTACTTTAGCTCTGTCGCACTGTAGCACTATTTTGAAAATATTCACTTATTTAAGAACCACATAGAATTTTTTTCCGCCTCTATTTACAAAGAGAAGGATATCAGGGGTTTTTACCCTTGAGATGATGAGTTTAAAATCCTGAAGGGACTTAACAGGTTTCTGTTCTATCTCTTCTATGACATCACCCCTTCTCAGGCCTGCCTTCTCAGCAGGAGACCCTGGTTCAATCCGTGCTATTACCATTCCTCTTGTATCCGGGCCGAGGCCGAGTTGTGTGGCGATATCCTTTGAAAGTTCAAAGACATCCATACCTGAGAAGACATCCCTTTTTTCAGGGACTGTGCCCCTGAAACTTCTTCTTTCCTGAAACGGAGCTACCTGTTCTTCCACAAGGACCTCTACTTCTCTATAAGAGCCCTGTCTGAAGATTTTTACCTTAACTTTTTTATTAGGTGGTGTTCCTGCTACACTGTTTCTGAAGGAGCCCACATCTATTACACTTCTTCTATTAAATTCTGTAATTATATCACCTCTCTTCAAGCCTGCCCTGTCAGCAGGGCTATCCTTTATAATTCCATTTATAAGAACACCCTCGGGTCTATCAAAGCCAAATTTCTGACTGAGTTCAGGAGTTATGTCCTGGATATTCACCCCAAGCCATCCTCTCTTGATCCTGCCTTCTTTGATCAACTGGTCAAAGACCGTCTTTGCCATATTGCTTGGAACGGCAAAACCTATCCCCTGATACCCACCACTTTTTGAAAATATGGCAGTGTTTATCCCCACTATCTCACCATTGATGTTTACAAGAGGACCTCCAGAATTACCTGGATTTATTGCAGCATCTGTCTGGATAAAGTCTTCATAATCTGCTATGCCCACATTTGCCCTTCCCTTTGCACTCACTATGCCAAGGGTAACAGTATTGCTGAGACCGAAAGGATTACCTATAGTAAGGACAAATTCGCCAACCTCAAGTTTATCAGAGTCACCCCAGGGAGCTACAGGAAGCCCTTTTGCCTCAATCTTCAGTATTGCAAGGTCTGTCTTTGGATCAGCTCCTATGAGTTTTCCCCTGAAGCTTCTCCTGTCTGGAAGGGTTACCACTATATCCTCGGCATCCTCTATAACATGATTATTCGTAATAATATAACCATCTGAAGAGACGGTGACCCCTGAACCGAAGGTCTGTTCTGACCATCTTGAAGGAGGTTCTCCATTACCCTGTGGTAAAAAGAGATCAAAGAATTCTTCTTCTTGAGATATAGTCCTCGTAACTGAGATGTTTACCACAGAGGGTGAGACTGTTTTAACAACCTCTGCAAAGGCAAGCCCTGTTTCAAGTATCTTCTGGGAAACGACGGGCGATGTGGGCCTGAAGGCCTTATCTTTTTCAGGGATGTAAAAGAATAGTATTATCCCTGCTATAATAAGGCTTAACAGGAGGATTATATATCCAGGTTTCTTCATATATAATTTTAACATATTCAGCGGGAATCACCCAAAATCCTGATTTTTGGGGTGTAGCGGGTTTAATGCGATGCGATATTTTTATGGCAGGTGTGAGTTTATAACCGTAATCTGCCATTAGAAATTTATAAAAAGCCTTTAATAAAACTGGCAGTCTGCCCATATTTCGGGGTTCACGGGGTGAAGCTTGTCTTCACCCCGTGCTCTAAAGGCAATACCAGCACCCCAGAAAATCTGACGATTTT
>CALJEL010000072.1 GCA_938074335.1 uncultured bacterium
CATGCTATCGTCTGTAAGCCAGATATAAATATCTCCTTTTCTGTAAAATATACCCTCTGACTGCATAAGTGGCTTTATTACTATGGTATCCATCTCCTTATCTCCTATCTCTACCTTTTCCTTTCTAAGGACCTGCACCTCTACATTCCAGACCTTTTTGTTATCAAAGACTGTTATGAACACAGGTTTACCTATTTCCAGCGGCATAAATCTTATATAAAAAAAGGCTGAGAGGGGGTCAAATATCTCTTCAGGTATCTTTGTCTCGTGAGTCTCCTTTTTAAGATTATTCCTGTATATAGCAATTTCACCCTTGAAGAAGACCTCCTTGTCCCTTCTGTGACGGCCCTCTTTAAGCTTGATCCTGTAATGAAGTGGTTTACCTGGATAAAGCCCGGCTACTGGTTCAAGCGTGGATTCCACCAGATCATCAACCTCATAAAATACAGATATAAATGAAGCTGAACGAACCTTTGAGAAGACCTTTATCTTATCACCATCTCCTTTTATCCCGAGCCAGGCAGTGCCAGCCCTTATGCCATTCCATGTCAGGCGATATTGAAAGGTCTCATCATAATTGTGCATGGAGGGCTCAAGACAATAGGCAGGTGTAACAAAAAAACAATATATAAATAAAGCAACCCAGGACTTCTTTAAGAAAAATCTTGAGATGCCAGCATAGACCATTAAAAACAGACCTGATATAAGGGCATTCATAAACACATTCAATCATAACATAATTCATGGTATGGTGACACAGGAAATAAGTAACTCTATTTTGCCAATAGAAAACTGGCAGGCTACCACACCATAGTGCTACAGTGCGACAGCACACCTGACGGTGAAGTGAGTTAGGGATTAGTGAATTAGTGAATTAGAAAATACTAACTCACTAACTCACTTGCATACTAATTCACTACTTTAGCTCTATTGGCAAAAGAGGGTGTGACCCTAAACTGCCGATAGGAATGGCGGGGGATGCCGAAAAGGCTTTATAGTGACACCTTAATAGAGCAGTAGAGCAACAGAGCAGCAGCGCAGCAGTTAAATAATAATTAAAAAATTCCTTAATAAAAACTACTGCTCTACTGCACTACTGCTCTGCTGGTCTAAGAAGGCTTTGAGGCATACCCCGCCATTAAAAATGCATTTCTATCAGCAAATTGAGGGTGTGATAATAATATTGAGGTTAACATCAGCAATAAGTTATAATAAAATCGTCGCGGGGTGGAGCAGCCTGGTAGCTCGTCGGGCTCATAACCCGAAGGTCGGAGGTTCAAATCCTCCCCCCGCCACCAGAAAGCCTGCATCGTTATAATAACAACTGATTTATCCCTGACCGTGTCTCACCAATATTTGTCACATATATAGCAGGTCTATCAACCAGAGGACACCTTGCCTCGCAGATTCCACAGCCTATACATAATTCAAGGTCTATATGGGGTTGCTGGAGCTCCACGACCATGCCATCCCTGTTTCTCACAGAGACCCTTTCAAGCCATATTGCCTTCTTAGGTGTGGGACAGACCTCTTCACATACTATGCAGGGGGTGGCATGTGCCCAGGGAAGACATCTACCCTTATCAATCATTGCAAGGCCTATCCTTATCTTTTTCTTTTCATCAAGGGTCAATCTCTTTATTGCACCTGTTGGACAGACCTGACCGCAGAGCGTGCATCTATATTCGCAGTATCCGAGTTTTGGCACAAGCACAGGTGTCCACAATGCCTCAATGCCTCCATCAAGGAGGGCTGGCTGAAGCCCATTTGTTATACATACCTTCATGCACTCACCACATCTGACGCATCTTTTTAAAAATTCCTTCTCCTCAAGCGCCCCTGGCGGTCTTATAAGGTGCGGGTTTATAAATTCCTCTTTTGAAAAGGGATTTATCTTTATAAAAGGAACGGTTATCACACCAGCAGCCATGGATATAAGGACCTGTCTTCTGTTAAGGTCAATGAAACTTCCTCTTTCCTTAAAAAAACCTGATCTTATAGCACCCTGTGGACAGAGGTCATCACAGTTAAAGCAATGAAAACATTCAGCCTGGAGCCATCCTCCTGAACTATTTATGGAACCACCAGGACAGTTTTTCTCACATACACCGCAGGAATTGCAACCCTCGCCTATAGTTTTTTTAAGTATGGAATATTTTGACAGTATTCCGAGGAGTGCTCCAAGAGGGCAGAGATACCTGCACCAGAACCTCCTTTCATAGAGATTGAGACCAAGGACTGTAAGAAAGATAATCCCGATAAAAAGACCCTGTCTGTAAAAGGGTTGATCAAAGGCAAGAAGGGTCTTTTTTATTATTGAGTATAAGGATTCTGAAACCTCTGTAATGCCCTTTACCTGCAGTGAAAAGATAGAATCAAAAAAGGCACTGGCTCCATAATTAAAGGCAGGATAGATGCTTATGGATAAAGACCTTATAAGAAGAGATAGAGGATCAAGAAGTCCAGAAAACTGAAGACCCAGTACCGAAGAGGCAAGCAGAAACAAGAGGATATAGTATTTAACTCTGAATGCCCCTAATCGATAGGGCTCTGTCTTTTTCTTTCTTAAGATACTAACCATATTATTCAATGTCCCCAGTGGACAGACCCATCCACAAAAGACCCTTCCAAGGATAATGGTGAGTATGATTGTTATGAGGGATAGATAAAATAATTTAATTATGCTCTTTGAGCTTAAAAGGGTGCTGAGGAATATGAGGGGATCAAAATCCAGAAAGACCTTCACAGGATAGCCGAGCTCATCAAAACCCTTTGATTCTGTCTGAAGAAAGAGATAGAGGAATAAGAGAAGGAATAGTGCCTGAGAAAGCCTCCTGAGATTCCTGAGATTAAATAATCCTGCCCCCATTTTTAAAGTTTTATCTTCCTGATTAGAATCTTTGAAAGGTCCATCTTTCCCATACCCCTCTGGGCAGCTGTTCTTACATAACCGAGGTCCTCACCTTTCATGCCAAAGAGGGTTGCTCCATAGGAGTCCACAGCAACCTGATCAATGCCTGCAATCACTGTATTTAAGACCTTTACATCCTCAGGATTGCCACCCTGTGGCCCGTTTCTGAGGAGTATCCTTGTTGCATCAAGTATTGTAAGTGTAGGTTTAACAATCATTGCAAGGTCTGCAAGGCTTTCATCAAGCCTCTGGTGGATCTGCCTTCTTGAGCCACCCATTATCCCCATCCAGTTTTTCATTGCCATGGTGAGTTTTGCAAGGCTGTGGTGCTTTGCTATGGGTATATTTATAACCCTGTCTGCCTCAAAGACCTCTGTATAAAGGGGCCATGTCTTTATTGCCTCACCATTTATGGTCATTTCCTTGAATCTTCTATGATCCACATAGATAACCTCTGCACCCTCTTTTTTTGCTGCCTCCATTATCCCGCTCTGAACATAGCATCGTCTCGGGTCATTCACTGTCCTGTCAAAGACCCTGACCTTCTTTGCACCTGCCTCAAGACAGAGCCTTACCACTGTGGCAACCACCACTGGATTGGTATTTGCAGCCTGCTCAGGTGTCCTGTCCCATGCCATATTGGGCTTTATGACAACAATATCTCCCCTTGATATGAAACTCCTTATACCTCCCAGTGCATCAATTGCCAGTTCTGTGATCTTTGAATGGGAACTGCCTTCAACGACTGCAAGGTCTGGTATCTCCCTGGCCATGACCATTTGAGCAAATGCCCCCATCTTCAAACCTGCAATCCCTGCAGCTGTGAGTCTTACAAATTCCCTCCTGTTCATAGAGCCTCCTTTCTTCTATAATCAGTTTTTCTGTAAACAGCAAACCCTTCATGATACTCGGGAATAAACAGGTCTGTTCTGTTTGTAATGCTTTCAGCTGAACCTGTAAAGAGATAACCATCTCTGGAGAGAGAGGCATAAATATTTTCAAGAGCTATTTTTATTGCCTCATCTGTCATGTAAATAAAGACATTCCTGCAGAAGACCATATCCACATTGATAAACTCAAGAAAGGTCTTCCTGTCAAGGATATTGCCTTCTCTGAAATCTACGATCCTTTTATAAATTTCCTTAAGCCTGTAAAACCTGTCCTCTTTAACAAAATATCTGCTCAGGGGGATCTCTTTATTCCGAAAGGAGTTCTCACTGTATACTGCCTCCTTTGCCTTTTTTATTGCCTTTGGATCAATATCAATGCCTGTAATAGACACCTCCTTACCAGGGAATAGAATCCCCCTTTCATGAAGAAGTATGCTCAGGGTATAGGGCTCTTCTCCACCTGAGCAGCCGAGGGAAAGTATCCTCAATCTATGCCTTGATTTGAGCATCCCCTGAAGAAGTTGTATGGCTATCTTAAGCTGGGGCATCTCCCTGAAAAAAAAGGTCTCCTTGTTCGTGATTGAACTGACAGCCAGGATAAGTTCTCTATTAATACCATCCTTTAATACCGAAAGGTATTCTTCAGCAGACATACCTGTGCTCTTCAGCCGCTCTTCAATAAATTCTTCAAGGAGCTCTCTCTTTTCATCCCTGAAGGCTATGCCGAAGTCCCTGACTATCCTGTCTTTAATCAAGAAGAATTCCTTTTCATCAAGTTTCATATCATCGTCCTTATGAGGACTTATTCTTAAATAGCTCTGATATTATATCAAGGATTTTTAAAAATAAATCCCTCTGATCTTTAAATCTATCTGGTATTGAGAAATATAGTGCCTTTAAGCCAGCAGAGGAAACCTGAATACCTGAGCGTCTGAAGGCATCAAGGATCCTGGTCAATTCCTCAATGGAAGGTGCATTTTTACAGGACATTTCCATCTTTCTCTGTGTTATCTTCAGCCTTTCTATACCCAGCTCCCTGAGGAGAATCTTCATCCTGACAATCATGAGGAGGTTCTCAGCCTCCTCTGGCAGCGGTCCGAATCTATCCTCAATCTCTCTTTTCAGTTGCTCAAGCTCCTCCTGTCTTTTGCTCATGGAAAATCTTCTGTAAAGATTTAATCTCAGATGGATATCCTCTACGTAGCCTTCAGGTATAAGTGCAGGGATTGATATCTCAATTGATGGCTCTATCTCTTCTTCTATTTTTTCACCCTTCAGTTCCCTGATTGCCTTCTCAAGAAGCTCTGAATAAAGTTCAAAACCAATTGTATTTATATGACCTGATTGTTCCTTTCCAAGGAGATTCCCTGCACCCCTTATCTCAAGGTCTGTCATGGCAAGCCTTATACCTGCACCAAGGTAACTCATCTCAGATATTGCCTCAAGCCTCTTTTTTGCTGTATCTGTAAGGACCTCATTGCCAGGTATCAGAAGATAACAATAGGCCTTAACATTGCTCCTTCCAACCCTGCCACGTAATTGATAGAGATCAGCAAGTCCCATCTCATGAGCCCTGTTTATGAGGATGGTATTTGCATTTGGTATATCAATACCTGAACCTATTATGTTTGTGCATACAAGGACATCTATCTTTTTGTTAATAAAGTCAAGCATGACCTCTTCTGTGAGTCTTTCATTCATCTCACCATGGGCTATGGCAAGCCTGAGATCAGGGATCAGACCTTTTATAAATTCCCCCATCTCCTCTATATCCCTTATCCTGTTGTGGACAAAAAAGACCTGGCCCCCTCTATGAAGCTCCTGATCTATTGCCCTTTTTATGAGCTCTTTATCAAAGATGGATACAATGGTCTTGACAGCATATCTCTCCTCTGGCGGTGTCTCTATGATGCTCATGCTCCTCAGACCTGAAAGTGCCATTTGAAGTGTCCTTGGAATGGGCGTTGCTGTGAGAATAAGGACATCCACCCCTTTTTTCAGTTCCTTTAACCTCTCCTTGTGCCTCACACCGAATCTGTGCTCTTCATCTATTATCAAAAGTCCGAGGTCAAAGAATTTTATCTTCTCAGAAAGGAGGGCATGGGTCCCTATAATTATGTCCACCTCTCCCCTTGCAAGGGCCTCTATGGTCTTTTTCTGCTCAGCAGGGCTTTTCAGCCTTGATAGATAGTCTATCCTTACAGGAAAGGCAGAGAACCTTTCCCTGAAATTTCTAAGGTGCTGTTCACAGAGAAGCGTGGTCGGTACAAGCACAGCCACCTGCTTACCATCAAAGACTGCCTTGAAAGCAGCCCTGAGGGCAACCTCTGTCTTTCCAAAACCCACATCACCCACAATCAATCTCTCCATTGGATAGGGAGACTCCATGTCAGAAATGGTCTCCTCAATTGCCTTTAACTGGTCAGGCGTCTCCCTGTATTCAAAGAAACTCGCAAATTCCCTGTGCAGTTCTCCCTCAGGGCTGAAGGCATAGCCACCTGAGAGCTCCCTCTGTGCATAAAGCCTTATGAGCTTCTCTGCCATTTCTTTTATCCTTGTCTGAACCCTTGCCTTTGTCTTCTTCCAGGTCCTGCCACCAATAGAATCTATCTCTGGCACCACACCTTCCTGAGCCCTGAACTTATGGATCATGGATACATTTCTTACAGGCAGAAGGAGTCTTGCACCATTTCTGTATTCAATTATAAGCAGGTCCTCCACCACATCCTCTATCTTTAATCTCTGTAGCCCCCTGTATATTCCTATTCCGTGCACCTTATGAACGACATAATCTCCTTCTTCAAGGTCATCTATCTCAGAAAGGATCTTTGAAAGCCTGTATCCTGGATACTCTCTTTTTGGTGGTAATATTACAGGCCCGAATATCTCCTTCTCACTGAGAAGGAGCAATCCCTGAAGATAAAATCCTGAAGAGGGTGTTTCATTAATAATGCATGAAGGACCTTCATATCCCCTGCAATCAGATAAAGAAATAACGGGGATAATTATCTCCTTTTCATAAAAGAGTTCCCTGAGCCTCTTTGCCTGAGAAGGGGTTCTTGTTGCAATTATTATAGAATCCTTCTTTAATAGAGGCCTGAGAGCTTCCGGGAGCTCATCAATGGAACTTCTTTCATTATAAAGCAGCCCCAGACCCGAAAGACTCATGGCACCGGCATCAATACCATCGCCAAAGGGAAGGTCACTGAGGATTATAGAATCATCAGGCAGATTATCAGCACCAGAGGCCTCTTCAGCAATAAATACAGGGATACCTTCAAGGCCTGAGGCTCTCAGGAATTCAAAAAAATCCTCTTTTATCTCAGGCCTTCCTGCAGGAAGGATAAAGAATTCCCCTATCTCATCAAGGGACTTCTGAGTCTCTATGTCAAATCTCTTTATGGATTCTATTTCATCACCAAAGAATTCTATCCTTAATGGAGCAGGACCTGTTGAGGGATAGACCTCTATGGCAAAACTCCTTAAAGAAAACTCTCCCCTGTTTATAACGATAGGTGACTTCCTGTAGCCAGTCCTTATGAGCCTGTCAACAAGTGTAAGCCTTTCTATCTCCATGCCTTTTTTGATATAGATTGTCTCCTTCTTTAAGACCTCATGATTCCAGAAGGCTACATCCAGTATATCCTTTGAGCAGATAAGGCTGCCTGTTTTTTTATTGAAGAGGATCTCTGACCTCATCCCCTCTGAAAGCGGGTCATCCTCTGATGGAAGGAATATCAGGTCATCGGTCCCTAAGCCGGTAAGCCTTCTGTAAAACACTATATCCTGAAAGGACCTTCTTGCCTTCTCCTCATCCCTGTCAATCCACAGGAATCTCTCATTTATCCGGGAAAGAAAGAATTCTCTGAGAGAACCCCTGAGATTATAAATCCTTTTTTTAGAAGGTTTCTCAAGGAGTTTTCTGAACCTCAGGCTGTAAAAGTTCAGGATTTCAGAAAGACTCCTGATTGATACTGCGAGGGCTGTATCTGAAGAATCAGCTCTAAGCTCCTGCATGACAAGACCTTTATGGTTTATAATAGCATAATGTCTGAAAAGGAAAAAGCCTCAGAGGATATATATCTCTGCCCTCTCTGTGGAAGAGAACTCACTGAGAAGGAAAGGGCCATGGATTCTTCCATAAAAGGATGGCTTTGCAGATGTGGTGAGTTCATACCTGAAGGTACGCAGATAAGTTCCTTTACAGGTTCAAGTGATAGGCTCACAGGAGAACACCATAAGAGGATCAAGGCATGAAAAAGGGTTATTACGGTCAGTTTGGTGGAAGGTTTGTCCCTGAGACCCTTATCCCTGCCCTTGAGGAGCTTGAAAGTAATTTTAGGAGATTTAAAAGGGATAAAGATTTCCACACAAGGCTGAATGAACTTCTCAAGCAGTATGTGGGAAGACCTACCCCTCTTTATTTTGCAAGAAACCTTACAGAAAGGCTTGGCGGTGCAAGGGTATATCTTAAAAGGGAGGACCTCTGCCACACAGGTGCACACAAGATCAATAATGCAATAGGTCAGGCACTTATTGCGAGGTTATCAGGAAAGGAAAGGATTATTGCCGAGACAGGTGCAGGCCAGCATGGTGTTGCCACTGCAACGGGTGCAGCACTCCTTGGTCTTAAATGCACGATATACATGGGTTCTGAGGATGTGAAGCGCCAGGCACTGAATGTCTTCAGGATGAAGCTCCTTGGGGCTGAGGTAAGGGAGGTCTCCTCTGGTTCAAGGACATTAAAGGATGCCATAAATGAGGCACTCAGAGACTGGACAACAAATGTAAGAAATACCCACTATGTGCTTGGAACAGTATTTGGTCCCCGTCCCTATCCAGAGCTTGTGAAGTATTTTCAGTCTGTTATAGGTAGAGAGGCAAAAAGACAGATACTTGAGGCAGAGGGAAGACTTCCAGACATGCTTATTGCCTGTGTTGGTGGTGGAAGCAATGCCATGGGACTCTTCAGTGCCTTTCTTAAAGATGATGTAAAGATGATCGGGGTGGAGGCAGGTGGAAAGGGCATAGATACAGGACTTCATGCAGCGAGGTTTGCTGGCGGTAGCATCGGTGTCTTTCAGGGAGCAAAGAGCTATGTGCTTCAGGATCAGGATGGAAATATCCTTGATACTCATTCTGTATCAGCAGGTCTTGATTATGCCTCTGTTGGTCCTGAGCATGCCTATCTTAAAGAACTGGGAAGGGTCCAGTATACCTATGCACTTGATGAAGAGGCCCTTGATGCCTTTGAGCTTCTTTCCGCCACAGAGGGCATAATACCAGCCCTTGAGTCTGCCCACGCAATTGCAGAGACAGTAAAGCAGGCACCTAAGCTTGGTAGAGATAAGATCATTATTGTTAATCTCTCAGGAAGGGGAGACAAGGATGTTGAGCAGGTATCAAGGCTGAGACCGAGGTAGTGAGGTGGAAGATGAGAATACTTAAAGAAAGGGCTGAGATTGAAGATTTTATCTTAAGGCTTCAGGAAAGGATACTGGAGCCATCAGAGGAGATTGTAAGATCTGTAAGGTCCATATTAGAGGATGTAAAGAAGAATGGCGACAGGGCGCTTCTTGAATATACAAAGAGGTTTGACAGGATAGAATTAAATAGTCCACTGATTCCCCGTAAAAAGATAAAGGAGGCTGCAAATAAGGTGGAAAGGCCTGTGCTCAGGGCACTGGAACTTGCAGCAAAGAGGATAAGGAGATTTCATGAAAGGCAGAAAGAGAGGTCCTGGTCATACAGGGAGGGAGATATCCTTCTTGGCCAGATAATAAGACCCATTGAAAGGGCTGGAGTCTATGTCCCTGGAGGAAGGGCAGCTTATCCTTCCACTGTCTTAATGAATGTAATACCAGCACAGGTAGCCGGTGTTAAGGAGATAGCAGTGGTTACCCCTGCACCCGATGGAATACTCAATCCCTATGTGATGGCAGCCATAGAGATGCTCGGGATAAAGGAGGTCTATTCTGTAGGTGGTGCGCAGGCAGTCGCTGCCCTTGCCTTTGGAACAGAGACAATAAAAAGGGTGGACAAGATTGTAGGACCTGGAAATATCTATGTGGCACTGGCAAAGAAGGCTGTCTATGGGATTGTTGATATTGATATGATAGCAGGACCAAGTGAGGTCCTCATAATAGCAGACAGGTCAGCAAGTCCTGAATTCGTGGCAGCAGACCTCTTGAGCCAGGCAGAACATGATGAGAATGCCTCTGCCATAGTGCTGACGGATTCTCTATCCTTTGCAGAAAAGATAAGGTCTGAGGTTGAAAGACAATTAATGGAATTAAAAAGAAGGGATATAGCCTTAAGTTCCCTGAACAATTATGGTGCAATTATCATTACAAAGAATCTAAAAGACGCTGCCCAGATTGCAAACAGGATTGCACCTGAGCACCTTGAATTAATGGTGAAAAAGCCACGGGAATTGCTTCCCTGTATTAGAAATGCTGGTGCCATATTCCTTGGAAGATGGACACCTGAACCACTTGGTGATTATATAGCTGGACCAAATCATACCCTTCCCACAGGAGGGACAGCCAGGTTCTCCTCACCACTTGGAGTTTATGATTTTATAAAAAGGTCAAGCCTTATTGAATTCACCCAGAAGGGATTCAAGAAACTTGCTCCTTTTGTTGAGGCCATTGCAGGGATTGAAGGCCTTGAGGCCCATGCAAGGAGTGTAAGGGTAAGACTCTTTGAAGACAAGGAGCTTAAAAAAGAAAGATAACATAAAAAGAGGTGCCGAGAAAAAGACTATAGAGGCTTCCATCTGTTTTAACAGAGACTGCCTTTTAAGAAAAAAGGCACCCTGTAAGGGATGGGAAGGATGTCCTGGCTTCAAGGGGAAACCCTGAGCTGAGATTTGATTAAATTATCTGGCCTCTTCCTCTGCGGGCAGTAAAGGACAGGACAGTTTTCGCAGTTTTCTTCATCCATTATCTCAAAACCAGCAGGAATCCACTCCCCGCATTCACATAACCATCCATCTTTCTCTGGGAGCTTTCCTTCAAGACTACTATCACAGAAAGGACATTTGGGCATAGAAAATAATATCCACGAAAGACAAGAGGAGGCTATGATCTTAATCATGCTTTTTAAGAGGCAATGACTCGCTCAATCTTAAACAGGGATATCTGAGAATTGCCTCCACTACATCTCTCAGGGGATAATCTTCAAAGGTACCATCAGGTTTAATGACCCTCATATAGCGCCTTTTGAGAAGGTATATTCTTCTTACATTGCCACGGCTGTTTTTGAGATTGATAATTACATATTCCTCATCCTCTTCAAGGCCATACTCTTTGATGAGTTCTTTTATCTCATCTGCATCTTCAGGAAGGTCTTCCATAAGGAATATTATACAACTCCATGTGCATCAGGTTCGGGGGCTAATACCATAACCTGCCAAAATTAACACTGAACTTGCCTCTGGTTTCAAATTCAAATTTCTGGTCTGTGCAGTCAATAACTTTTTCATATTTATTTCTCTTTAATTTAAATATCCTTGCCTTTTTAAGATCAGGATAAACAAGGACATAAGAGGAGACCTTTTCTCTCTGATAAATACCAAATTTCAGGTTTTCATCTTTTTCTATTGTTGCCTTTGAGACAATCTCAAAGATAATCTCTGGTGGGCTCTTTATATAGTCCTTCACCTCTTCACACAGGACTGCCACATCTGGTCTTAATATTGTTGACTCAGAGATTATCCAGTCCACATCAGTCACCACAAAGCATCTTTCAGGACAGTTTTCTATCTGCTGTCCTATTTGTATTAATAAGCGGGTAATAATATACTGATGGATAAACAATGCAGATGGAGCCATAGCATAAGGCACGCCCTCAACAAGCTCCCAATCTCCTTCCCATTGTATGTAATCATCGTATGTATAATAAGGAATGGGTTTTACTTTGTGGCCTCTTTTCATGTCTCAGTATACCACAAAGATAAATCATTAGTCACAGGTCAAATGGACACCATAAACTGCCGATAGTAATGGCGGGGATGCCGAAAAGGCTTTATCGCGACTCCTTAATGTAAGATTTTTAATAACATTACCTAACATTTCTTACTTCACCTTTTGGTGAAAAACTGTTTAATACATGATAAATAAAAATTTGTCGCATTATAAAGGCTTTGAGGCAGCCCCCGCCATTAGAGCACGGGATGAAGACAAGCTTCACCCCGTGAACCCCGATGAAAATGCATTTCTATCGGCAAATTGAGGTGGACAGCGAATGTATTCACTGCAGAAAAGATCAATTTCCTTTTGGGATGTTTATGAGATTTTTGGTAGGTTTTATACTCTATCCCACAATTTTTTAAAATCAATCAGTATATCGCAATCCTTTATCTGAAAATGGCTTATCTCTGATTCCCTCTGGGTATATCCCTTTTCTTCCATCACGAATACCTTTATCCTCTGTTCCTCAGGATAGATAATCACATAATAGGGAATCTGGCAGGTTTCATAAAGGTCTAATTTTATTATCTCATCCATTTTTTTTGAAGCCTCTGAAATTATCTCAAAAACCATCTCAGGCCTTTCAGTAAGTCTATTGCCTGGCTCACCACAGAAGATCAGGGCATCGGGTCTTACTACTGTATCCTCTGAGATATAATAATCAAGTTCTGTATACGGAGCACAGGCATGGCAATCCTTCAGTGCTTCAATTAGGAGCCAGCCTAACCTTGAGAGGATTTTCTGATTTAATGGAACAGGAGAGGCAGGGGCATAAGGAATACCCTTTATCAATTCCCAGTCACCTTCCCACCTGTCTCTTTCTTCAGTTGAGTAATGGGGAAGGTATTTTATTGCTGAGCCCATAAAATTAATTTGCAGCAGGCAGTGGATATACGCTTACCTTAAGCCTTTCTCTATCCTTTCGCTCGAACTTAACAATACCATCTATCAGGGCAAAGAGTGTGTCGTCTCCACCCCTGCCAACATTGAGGCCAGGATGGAACTTTGTACCCCTCTGTCTGACGATTATATTTCCTGCCTTAACAATCTGACCACCAAATACCTTTACACCAAGCCTTTTTGACTCGCTATCACGACCATTTCTTGTACTGCCAACTCCCTTTTTATGTGCCATGGATTAACCTCCTATTATCTCCTTGATTTTAATAAGTGTATAAAGCTGCCTGTGTCCTCTCAGTTTTTTGTGATATTTCCTCGGTATCTTTTTGAATACGAGTATCTTTTTGTCCTTTCTTGTATCAATTACCTCTGCCTTTACAAGCGCACCCTCTACATAAGGTCTCCCGAGGATTATCTCACCATTGTCCTTTGATATGGCAAGGACCTTATCAATGGTAATCTCTTGAGCCTTTTCAGCATCCAGTTTCTCCACCTTTATGGTCATATTGGGAGAAACCCTGAATTGATGTCCACCTGTCTCTACTATTGCGTACACTGAAACCTCCTTAAAGACTGCTATCAGCTCATAACTCTATTAAAAGCTGGAAGAACTGAGAATATATTATTTAAAAACATTGACTCCATAAATGTCAAGTTTTTATACTCCTTGGTAGTGTAAAATTTTCTGTGTAAATTGAAAAATTAAGACAAAAGGGTGTATCCTCCATTGATTTAATTTAAATTAAACTTTTCAAAGAAAGGAGGACACACCCATGTCAGTGAAGGAAATCACTGAACTAAGTTTAACAGATTTTTGGAAGGAATATCAAAGTAATTTTAAGGATTTCTGGCAAGATAGCGATGAGGCGATGAAGGCGATGAGGAAGGTTCTTATAGAGGAGGCCTTAAAGGTTGAGCAATGGGAGTATATAGGATGTTCTGAGTATGAGAGGAGTCCCTTAAGGCAGGCGACACTTGTCAAGAAAATTGTGGACACTTGTCGACACTTGTCAAGAAAATTGTGTCTGGGTATAGAATCTGGCATTAAAGCTCTGTCTTAATTCATAAAGAGTTGCTTTACGAGGGCAGAGATTCCTTCACAAAAGCTGCACCTACGAGGTGCAAGTTTTTTGCACGCAGTGGATTTTGTATATCCCTTAGTGAAAAGGCAGAGGTGCTGGGCACACAAGTTAAGGAATGTAGCGAACTATTTAAGGAAGAAGGATTTAAGGGAATGCATCAATGGAGCAAGGAGGATATATTCTGCCTCGTCAAAGGCAGATACTCCCAGAGAAAT
>CALJEL010000073.1 GCA_938074335.1 uncultured bacterium
GGGGCAAGCCCTGCCCCTACAGGTTTTAAATTCATTTTTAGGGCGATTCGTGAATCGCCCCTACCTACCTTTTTAAATTTTTTACAATGTGACATTTCAAAATAGTAATTAAATGTGACATTTTAAAATAGTAACCACAGAAGGATTAATTCGGGTTGACGGAGACAGGGCTTTTTTGTTTTACTATATATTGTGGGCCGTTAGCTCAGTTGGTAGAGCAGCTGACTCTTAATCAGCGGGTCGGAGGTTCGAATCCTCCACGGCTCACCATTAATGCCAAACCACTTGCCTGCAGTCTTTCCGGGAAACCTCATCCTGCTCTTCCTGTTCACTTATAAGCATCTCTGTCACAAGTGCCTTAAGACCCTCTGTCCTTTCAGGAGGTATATGATATTCTTCTTCAAATCTCCTTATCTCAAATAATAATAATCCAAGATAACCATCTATGCCTCTGAAGATTGCCATCTTCCATTACCTCCTTTATTATTTTTATAGCATATCCTGTGCCTGCTAATTAATTTCTATAAGTATTTATTTTTAAAAATAATTTTTATCCCAGCCTGACATTTTTTAACATCTCTATGTGCAAAAATTTGTCCTTTGAATAGCAGTTATTCAGAAGGTCTATGGTCAAATCAAAAGGCTTCAAATCCTGCTCGAGCAGGTTAAGAATCTAATCCTTCATGTGATATAATTTCATATGAAATGGAGGGCGCTCACAGGAAAATTTATCCTTTTAAGCAGTTCCTTTGTCATACTCCTTGCCCTGTTTATCTATGCTGGTTTCAGATTCACCCACCACATCTATGATGAGGCAGCAAGGATTAATCTTACAGGCCAGTTAAGATTCAGGACCTTTGAGATAGCCTGGCTTATAAATAATCTTGTTGAGGAAGACATAAAGAAAGAGCCTGAAAAATGGTCTTTTTACAGGATTGAGCTTGAAAATGAAATAAAAAATATTGAAGATATAATAAATGACCTAAAGGAAGGCCGCAGAAAGGATGGCATAAGACCCTTAAGATACTCTGAACCCCTTCAAAGGCTTAATGAGATATCAAATCAGTGGCATGGAGAACTGAAGCCAATCATCCTGAAGGTCCTTTCTCTGCCAGTTAATTATCCTGAAAAAAAGGCAAGGAAGCTCCTTGAGCCTTTTAATAAAAGGATTCATAGCTTTGTATATGAGATAAATAATCTTGTAAGCCTCCTTGAGGATGATTATAAAAAAGAAATAAGAGAGTTTGACAGTATCAGGTTAATTGTCCTTGGCCTGTTTGTAATAGTGGGTATAATTACTGTTGTGTATATGAGAAAAGCAATACTCAGGCCAATCTGGAGGCTTAAAGAGGCAACTGAAGAACTCAGAAAGGGAAACCTTGATGTAAAGGTTCCCTCCAAAGGTGAGGATGAGATCGCCTATCTTGGAAGGTCCTTTAATGAGATGGCTCAATCCTTGAAGGGGATGTTAGATGAAACAAAAACACAGGCAGAACAGGTTAAGGGGCTATTTAATGCATCAAACTCTATTATGGGGATTAAAGACAGAGATCTCCTTTACAGGGCTATCTGTGATAATGCCTTAAGGATAATGAACATAAAATTTGTATGGCTTGGCATGAAAGAAGAGGGAACCTTTGAGGTAAAACCTGTTGCATGGTCAGGAGATGAACAGGGATATCTTTCTGAAATAAAGGTCAAATGGGATGAATCCTTAGAGGGAATGGGACCAACCGGGATGGCTATAAAAACAGGAAGACCTCAGATAAGAAATAACCCTGAAGACCCCTCTTATAGACCATGGGCAGATAAGGCACTCAAGAGGGGGTTCATGTCTTCAATGGCAGCACCACTCATAACACCTGATGGAAAGGTTATCGGTGCAATTAATCTTTATTCTGAGAGGCCTGGTTATTTTACTCCTGAAAAGGTTCAGATTATCCAGGTCTTCGCAAATCAGGTGGCTGCATGCATTGAGAACATTGAAATAATTGCAGGTCTTGAAGAAAGGGTAAGGCAGAGGACAAAGGAGATTGAGCAGGCCATGGATGAACTGAGGGAGCTTAATAAAAGCCTTGAGCTCGCAAGACTTCAGGCAGAGGCTGCCGCGAGGGCAAAGTCAGAATTCCTTGCAAACATGAGCCACGAGTTGAGGACCCCTCTTAATGCAATTATAGGATTTACCGATATCCTAATAAGGGAGATACCAGGACAATTAAATGAAACACAGAAGGAATATCTTACAGATATAATGGAAAGCAGCAGACATCTTATGAATCTCATAGATGACATCCTTGACCTTTCAAAGGTAGAGGCAGGAAGGCTTGAGCTTGAGCCAGGCAGTTTTGAGCTTAAAGAACTTATAGAAGGCACTCTTATATTCTTCAAGGAAAAGACATTAAGACACAATATCAGGCTTAAAACAATAATAGATGAATCCATTAAAGAGATAGAGGCAGATGAAAGAAAACTCAAACAGGTGTTATTGAATCTCCTAAGCAATGCCTTTAAATTTACACCAGACGGGGGTTCTATTACTGTTGAGGCAAAGAGGACAGATTCTGAGGTAATGATCTCAGTTGAGGACACAGGTATTGGGATATCAGCGGAAGACCAGGCAAGGCTCTTTCAGCCCTTCCAGCAGCTGGAAAGCCATCTTACAAAGAGATTTAAAGGAACAGGTCTTGGACTCTATCTATCAAAAAAACTTGTTGAGCTCCACGGAGGAAGGATATGGGTGGAAAGCGAGCCAGGCAGGGGTAGTAAGTTCAGCTTTATCATACCACTTAAAATAAAAAGGTAAATACATGGCAAGGATATTGATAGTTGATGATGATGACAAGAACAGAAAACTCTGCAGGGTTATATTACAGAACAGAGGTCATGAGACACTTGAGGCAGAAAACGGTTTAGCGGCATTAAATATCCTTCAAGAAGAAAGGCCTGATCTAATAATCATGGACTTAAGGATGCCGGTAATGGATGGGATAGAGGCTACAAAGAGGATCAGGCAAAATCCTGCCTTATCAAAGATCCCTGTTATTGTCTGTACCGCATCGGCACTTAAGGAAACAATACTGCAGATTAAAACCTTTTCCATCTTTGATGATTACATCATAAAACCAATAATAGATTTAGATGAATTTATAAATAAGGTGGAGTCAATTCTCGGGAGGAAAGGCAATGGATGAGGATAAGAAGCCAAAAATACTGATAGTTGATGATGAGGAAAGGAATCTCAAGTTAATGGGAGCACTCCTTTCAAGTTATGGATATTCCTTTGAGACAGCAAAAAACGGCATCGAGGCAATTGAAAAGGCAGGGCAATACATGCCTGACCTCATATACCTTGACATAATGATGCCAGATATGGATGGCTATGAGACATGCAGACGCTTAAGGCAGGACAATAGATTCAAGCAGATTCCTATAGTGATGGTCACAGCCCTTACAGACAGGGATTCAAAGATCAAGGGTCTTGAGGCAGGTGCAAATGATTTTCTCACAAAACCCTTTGATGCCTCTGAGCTCATAATAAGGACGAAGAACCTTTTAAGGATAAAGGAATATGAAGACTTCTTAAGACAATACAATGAGAGGCTTGAGGAGGAGGTAAGGCAGAGGACAGAGGAATTGAGGAAGAGTTATCTTGATACCATACAGAGGCTTACCCTTATAGCAGAATACAAGGATGAGGAGACCGCAAACCATATAAGACGGGTTGGCCACTACTGTGCACTTATTGCAAAAGATCTTGGCTGGTCTCAGGAAAAAATAGACCGTATACTCTATGCCGCACCCATGCATGATATTGGAAAGGTCGCAATTCCAGCAGAGATCCTTCTTAAGCCAGCAAAACTCACACCAGAGGAATATAGCCTTATGAAGACGCACCCTTTAGTTGGTGCAAGGATACTCAGTGGCTCTCCATCACCCATACTGCAGATGGCAGAAACTATTGCCCTGACCCATCATGAAAGATGGGATGGCTCAGGATATCCAGCAGGGCTCAAAGGAGAGGAGATACCTGTTGAAGGCAGGATAATGATCCTTGCAGACCAGTATGATGCCCTGAGGTCAAGAAGACCCTACAGGCCTCCTCTTCCACATGAACAGGTCTTCAGGATTATTACAGGGGGTGATGGAAGGACAATGCCAGGACATTTTGACCCTCGAATACTTGAGATATTCAAGGACAATCACAGGCTCTTTGATGAGATCTATGAGGAGATGAAGGATTGAACCCCAGCTGATCAGCATTTGGGGTAAAGATTTAATCTGTGGTAAAATAAGGTGAGGAGCAAAAATGAAGACCTTAATCATAGTCTTAAGCTCCATATTAGCCTTATCTGCCTGTGCACCACCCGTGCTTAAAAAAGAGGTTATTACACAGGCAGCTGTGGCTGATCCATTAAAACTCAAGGCATCTCCTGAGGCTTTAAAGGGAAGGCTCTTCATCCTCGGAGGTCTCATTGTTGGAGTAAGGAATGACCAGGCTGGTTCACAGATTGAGGCAATATTTATAAGTTCAGATGAAAAGGGTTATCTAAAAGAAGGAGAGTACGGACCAAGGTTTCTGGCAAAGACAAAGGACTTTATAGATCCTGTGATATATAAGGCAGGCAGAAGGCTCAGCATGGCAGGAGAATTTTCAGGTACTGAAAGGGGCAGGATAGGTGATATGGAATATGAATATCCTGTCTTTGAAATAAAAGACCTCTATCTCTGGCCTGAAGAAAAGATATATCCAGCACCACCGCCATGGTGGTATGACCCCTGGTATTACTGGTGGTATGATCCCTGGTGGAGATACAGGTATCCACCCTACTGGTATTATTAAAAATACATGTCTGAGACAAAACTCATTCATGACATAATAGTAAACTCACTTAAAAAGCGCCTATCAAGGGAATTCTCAGAGATAAAAATAAATCTCTATGGAGAAAAAGCCCATGCCTTTAAAGACATGTATCCAGACATCATAATCTCAAGTCATGGTATGGTCATATCCATAATAGAGGTTGAGACAGAAGATACCCTCTTAGAGGAGAAATTGAATGACTGGAAAAGACTCATAGAGCAAGGCATAAAATTAACTGTGGTTGTGCCAAAGACAGAGAAGGTAAAGCTTACAGATATGCTCTGGGGTAATGGTCTGGCTGGCAGGATAGGGATAGGCACATATGAGATAAACATAAACCTTCCGTGAATTACTCTACCTTTGTGTGCCTTATCATCTTCCCCTCAACCATATAAACGATCATCTCTGCGATATTTGTGGCATGGTCTGCAATGCGTTCAAGGTATTTTGCAATATAGGTGATTTTCACAGCCCTTGATACTGTCTTTGGATCCTGGATCATGAAAAATAGTAGCTCATTGAATACCTGAACCACAAGTCTATCCACCTCATCATCCCTCTTTATCACATCATAGGCAATATGGGGTTCTCTTCTTACAAAGGCATCAAGGACATCAATGAGCATACCCTGAGCGATCTCTGCCATCCTCGGGATATCTATATAGGGTTTAAGGGGTGGCTCTTCATTAAGTTCAATTGCCCTCTCTGAGATGTCCTCAGCAAGGTCACCCATCCTTTCAAGGTCTGTTGTTATCTTCATAGCAGTTGTTATGAATCTCAGGTCACCTGCCTTTGGCTGCCTCAGGGCAATGAGCCTTATGCATTCCTCATCTATCTCTACATCGAGGGCATTAATCTGGTGGTCCTTTTTTATGACCTCCCTTGCAAGATCACTATCTCTCTCAACAAGGCTCTTAATGGAATCCCTTATTGCTGCCTCTACAAGGAGACCCATCTTTAAGACCTTTTCTTTTAAATTTCTCAGTTCATCATCAAATACTGACATTTATCCAAACCTCCCTGTTATGTATTCCTCTGTGAGTTTCTCCGACGGATTTGTGAATATCTTATCAGTCTTTCCAAATTCAATGACCTCTCCAAGGTACATGAAGGCTGTATAGTCCGATACCCTTGCTGCCTGCTGCATATTATGGGTGACTATAAGAATCGTCACCTCCTTTTTTAACTCTACCATAAGCTCCTCTATCTTTGCTGTTGCAATCGGGTCAAGGGCAGAGGTGGGCTCATCAAAAAGCAGGATCCTCGGATTTGTTGCAAGTGCCCTGGCAATGCAGAGCCTCTGCTGCTGACCACCTGAGAGGTCATAGGCAGGCTTATGAAGTCTGTCCTTAACCTCATCCCAGAGGGCCGCACCCCTCAAAGATTTCTCCACAACCTCGTCAAGATAATTTTTTTTATGTACCCCCCTTATCTTCAATCCATAGACAACATTTTCGTAGATTGATTTCGGAAAAGGATTTGGCTTCTGAAAGACCATGCTTATCTGCATCCTCACCTTTATGGGATCAACCACTGGTGAGAGGATATTGAGATTGTCAGGATAAAGGACAATCTCTCCTTCATACCTGTTACCAGGATAAAGGTCATGCATCCTGTTAAAGCACCTTAAAAAGGTGGTCTTTCCACAGCCTGAAGGTCCTATAAGGGCGGTGATCTTCCTCCTTGCAACAGGAAGGTTAATATTTTTTAATACATGATTCTTTCCATAATAAAAATTCAGATTCTTTACCTCTGCTTTTAATTCTTCTACCATCTTATCTTTCTCCTGAATCTATATCTTATGTAAATAGCAAACCCATTCATCAGGAGTGTCATTACCATGAGCACAATACTTGCAGCAGCTGCATTCACATGAAAACCCTTCTGAGGTCTTGACACCCAGTTAAATATCTGAACAGGCAATACCGTAAAGGAATCAAAGAGCCACTTAAAGGATATAAAGGGAAAATCGGAGCTGATTGGTGATGAAGGGAGAAAGGCTATAAATGTCAGGGCACCTATTGTTACAAGGGGTGCTGTCTCACCAATTGCCCTTGAAAGCCCTATTATTATACCTGTAAGTATCCCGCCCATTGAATAGGGAAGGACATGCCATCTTATGGTCTGCCATTTTGTAGCACCACAGGCATAAGAGGCCTCTCTTATTGACTGGGGTATTGCCCTTATAGCCTCCCTTGTTGCTATTATAACAATAGGAAGGATCAATAAACCCAGGGTTAGGCCACCTGTAAGGATACTCTCTCCAAAGCCAAGCATATAAACAAATATACCAAGTGCCAGGAGTCCGTATATAATAGATGGGACACCGGCGAGATTTGCTATATTGATCTCTATAAAATCCGTAAACCAGTTTTTCTTTGCGTATTCCTCAAGATATATCCCGGCACCAACTCCAACTGGAATTGCTGCAAGGGCTGTAATAAACATTATCAAAAGGCTTCCAACCCAGGCACTGAGAATCCCTGCCTCGTCAGGAAATCTTGAAGGAAAGGAGCTAAAGAATTTCAGGGTAAGCCTTGGTGCACCATCCATAAAGAGATCTACGAACAGAATGATAATTACCCCTATCCCTATCAAACAGAATAAAAGGCCTGTTATTGCAAAGGCTGCATCAAGGTATTTTGATATCTTTACCTTATCCCTCATCTCACCTTCTCTAATATCTCTCCCGGAATTTCATTCTTAAAAAGAAGCTCAATATATTAGCCCCAAGTGTTATAAAGAATAGCACAACACCAACAGCAAATATAGTACTGTATTCAAGTGTGCCATGGGGTACATCACCGAGACTCACCTGAACAATATAGGATGTGAAGGTCTGCACGGGTTCAAGGGGATTTATTGTCCAGTTTGGCATCATACCCGCTGCTATGGCCACAACCATTGTCTCACCCAATGCCCTTGAAATGCCAATTATAAAGGCTGCTGCAATGCCTGAAAAGGCTGCTGGTATCACAACCCTAAAAGCGGTCTGAAGTCTTGTGGCACCCATTGCATAAGACCCTTCCTTTATATACATCGGCACTGCACTCATGGCATCTTCACTCACAGAACTCACATAAGGAACGATCATTATACCCATGATAATACCAGGGCTCAGGGCATTGAAGCCTGAAAGGTCTGGAATGAATTTCTGTAATAAGGGAGTTAAAAATAGCAGTGCAAAATATCCATAAACAACTGTTGGCACAGCTGCAAGGAGCTCAAGCACAGGCTTCAGTATCTCCCTTAATCTTAAAGGTGCAAACTCACTGAGATACATGGCTGTAATCAGACCAACTGGAAGGGCAACCAAGAGTGCTATGGTCGTTGTCAGGAATGTGCCAGCAACAAGCGGAAGGACACCAAATCTAGGTTCTGAAAAAAGCGGTGTCCACTGAGTGCCTGTAAGAAATTCCACAATTGAGACCTTCTTAAAAAAACCTGAAGATTCATAAAAAAGGATAAAAACAATTCCCGTAGTAATCAATATGGATGATGCAGCTGATAGAAACAGAAAGGTTTCTATAGCCTTTTCTTTAACACTTTGAAAACTTTTTCCAGATAAAAAATTCATGGGTAATTATAATAGGTACAGGTTACAGAAATGTTACAAATTTGTTAAATTGAGGTTAAGATTGCTGTGTTTTATACTATATAATACAGGCTGGGCGAAGGGCTTTGCCCCTCGCCCAGTAAATCATTATTTAGTCTTTTCTTCTCGCTTGAGTAAATCCTCTATCTTTAATCCAACCTCCTGGTGACCACCAAACATGGTCCCTTTCTTTCTTTTTGAGAACCTCTCCAGCGCAAGTTCATAGGCCTTTGCTGGAAGGGGAATGTATTTAACCTCTTTTACAAGCTTTGCAGCATTCTTAAGGTAGAACTCTACGAACTCCTTAACCTCCGGCCTTTCAGCGGACTTGAAATTTACATATATAAAGATTGGTCTTGAAAGGGGTTGATATGAACCGTCCATGACATTCTCCATTGTTGGAATCACGGCCTTACCGGTCTTTGGGTTTACAATGGGAACGAGCTTAAGCTTATCCTTGTTTTCCTCGTAATAGGCAACACCAAAATAGCCGAGGCTGTATTTATCACCTGCTATCCCCTGGACAAGGACATTGTCATCCTCACTGGATGTATAATCTCCCCTTGATGACTTTGCCTTTCCAACAATTGCCTCTGTAAAATAATCAAAGGTTCCTGAATCAACACCAGCTCCAAAGAGCTTAAGTGGTGCATCTGGCCACTCAGGTCTTATCTGATTCCATCTTGTGATCTTTCCCTGTGCAGCAGGCTCCCATATCTTTTTTAGTTCCTCAACAGTCATCTTATCAACCCAGTTATTCTTCGGGTTTACCATTACAGCCAAACCGTCATAGGCAACAGGAAGCTCTATATATTCGATACCATTCTGTTGGCAGAGTTCCATCTCTGATTTCAATATTGGCCTTGAGGCATTAGATATGTCTGTCTCACCACGGCAGAACTTTTTAAAACCTCCACCTGTGCCTGAGATCCCAACAGTAACCTTTATCGCTCCCTTCTTAAACTTCTGAAATTCCTCTCCCACTGCCTCTGTTACAGGATAAACCGTGCTTGAACCATCAATCTTGATGATCTTCTCTTCAGCTATGGCTTTTGTTGAATTTGCCATTGCGAGAACCAACATCGCTATCATAAGTAAAATAAGTTTTTTAACCATTCAAAACCTCCTTTTTAATCTTATTATTCTGCATCAAATGCAGATTAATATAAACAAAAATTCTTCCGCCGCCTCTTACTTTTAATCACCTCCTTTCCTGCATTGATGTTTTCCAAACCACCAAAGACATCTGGATGCATCATTGCCGTTTCCATATCTTTTCTGAAAACCTCGTCATTTTTCTTGAAAAGAAGTTACCTTTTAGTTGCTCCACTATCCCGATATAGGGACATTTTACATGGTTCACCATGCAAAAATAGGCTACAAATCTATCACTGACAGGGATCCCCATCCTGCAGAATTTATCTTCTATGGAGTAGTTTCTGCATATCATTACTATAACCTCCTGAGGGCCTTTGAGATAAAGAACGGACATCTATCATAGTCCTCTGAATCGCAGAGGTACAGTTCTTTCTTTGAAATCATTAAGTAACTGATGGAAGCACCGCAGATACCTGGCCTTTCATAATAAGGACAGCATGATTCATTGTTTATACTGGACTTAACTGGTAACGGGATATTAATATTAGTATTCATCCTTATCTCCTTTTAGAAAGCCCTCTATCTTTTTAAAATCCGTTCTACTAAAATTAGAACATATAAATTCTGTACAATTACTGTTTTCCCAATCACACACTATTAATCATCAATCATATCCCTATGCTCTTTCAGAGGCTATATCAGGATTTATGGATCTTATGGCCTCTTTCTGAAGAAAGTTGGCATAGACACCGCATCCCTCGTATCGTCTACACACACATAGTCTAATATCAGCATCCTCCATATCTCTGACCAAGTTGCCGGTTACATCGCACATAATACCATTGATTTCTACCTTCAGGTACGGACATGCTATATAGCCTTTTATTTCCATGATCACCTCCTAAATATCTTATTTTTAGAATATAATTTCTTCTGTTACAGAATTATGACAGCATTATTAATTTTCTGTAAAAGATAAGAGGCCCCGGATAATCTCCGAGGCCTTAGCGGGGAGGTAATGAGGCAGCAATTTACATATAAATTCTATGTTATTGTTTATCATATAATGAACTATATAGAGCCTGCGGCAATCGTAACCTGAATCCTTAAAACAATAATTTATCCATACATTCAACATAACGCTCAATAACATAAATCTCGAGAGTTATAAAGACCATTCAACCTGGTCACACTTAAAATCCCCATCCCGTTCATAGGTCTTCAACTCAATCTCATCCACTACATGAACATCGTACAAAAATCCATTATTCTCGTAGATACGTACTATGTACAACCCGTTGCTCTCTTCAATGACTGCCTTCATGCCGCTCCTTTCTATCAATCTTTAATATTTTAAAATATGATAATTACAGTTGTATTAAATGCCTGTTAAATCTCCTTAAATTATAGGCTTCTAATTATTACAGGGTTATGAAAGGCATGTTAAATTTTATAATGGAATTACTGCATCATCTCGCCATTCTCAGCCTTTCAGCAAAATAGGGAGGCATTCCGCTTTCAATGATGGCAGAGGCTATCTTCTCAAGATCATAGGGTATTCTTATAAAGTCTGTATTCACATTATCAGGCATTATCTCAACTATGCACAGACATGCCCTTGTATCTCCATCCTTAGGTTTACCAACACTTCCAGCATTAATGAATATCCTGTTGCAGATATTTTTTCTGTAAGGTATATGGGTATGACCATATATCAGGATATCTGCATCGGTCTTCCTTGCCATCCGGAGAAAAAAGTCTTCATCCCTGTCCTCATACCAGTAAAGATTATTCTTTATGGGTGTTGCATGGAATATCTTCACCTTTCTATTATGGACGGTGAAGGCTATCTCAAAGGGAAGTTCCTTCATATATTTCTTGCTCTTTTCGGTTGCATGCTTCTTGGTCCATTCAAAAGACAGTGTTGCCATCTCTGCCTGCAGAGGGTCTTCGTATTTGCATCCGCAGTGTTCCCTGTCGTTTGCTACGGCATCATCATAATTGCCCTGAACACCTTCTATATGATGCTCAATTAGAAAATCCACAACCTCATTGACAAAGGGTGCATAACCGCCAAGGTCTCCTAAGTGATAAATCTTTTCCACATTCTGAGCCATGGCTGCATCATAGGCAACCCTCAGCGCCTCGATGTTTCCATGGATATCACCTAATATAGCTATCTTCATTCTTTATTATGCAACCTTTGTCTTTATTGCATCAATTATCCTGTATCTCCAGGCCCACATGCCTGTCTCGGGACAGTGTGTCAGTATCGAATCTCTGCCAATCATGAATCTGTTTCCTCTCCAGACAACGGTGTTACTGAAGAGAGGCACAAACCAGATGAAACCAATAATCAGGTCTTTCACCGGAGCCAAAAAATAGACCAGGGGATTAGAGTCTGAGGAAGTTATCTTTCCAAGATATAAATCTCCCATGACCTTAATGAGGCTTATAAGCAATGCAAAGGAAATGGTTAACTTTGATGCCTCCCATATAAATACGGGAAGCCAGGACATAAACACAGGATTTGAGATCAGTTCCGAGACATATCTTATGCCACCAATTCTCCACCTCAGTTTTCCCCATCTTGTGTGTCTGTTTAAGAACTTCTTTAATCCCCAGTATTCATTCACATTCTTTATAATATGCCTGGATAGTATTACCTTCTTACCCCTCTTATGCATCTCCTTACCAATGATATAATCCTCTGCAAGAACATCCTTTACTGCTATCAGTCCTCCTATAGCCTCAAGGTCAGTTTTTCTCATCAGCATGGATTTGCCAATTACACACGGCATTTTTAAAAATTTATCGAGAAAACACACGCTGCCCATTATAAAGGTGTTCATGTGTAGATTTTCAAATATGGAACCGATTGTTTTTCCTCCGGAACCTTTTATAATATTACTAACAAGGCCAACCTCCGGGTCTTCCATATGCTTAACTATCTCCTTAAGGTAATCTCTATCTACCATCACATTGCTGTCACTGATAAGAACATAATCATACTTTGATGCCTTATATGCAGGAATGAGATTGTTAACCTTTGGATTAAGTCCAAGATCACATTTTTCAACTATAATGGAAATATTCTTTTCAGGGTATTTATCTTTTATTTTCCTTGCCACCTTATAGGCAGGATCGTTATGGTTCTGAAGTGAGAATATGATTTCATACTCTGGATAATCAAGTTCGCAGAAACTTGCAAGGTTATCAAACAGGTTGTCATCAAGACCCTTGAGAGGTTTCAATATTGAAATGGGAAGATGATGAGATGGTGAAACTCTATCCGGTATCACTTTTTTCTCTATGTTCTTCTCTATCTCGGTCTCCTTCAGATGTGACCGTACTGCCCATATCTGCAGCCCGTAAGCTATGAGTCCAAATAGTGTTAAGCCTACAAAGATGTAAAATATCTCCATGTTTTTCCTCCTTTGCAAAGTGTTTTGTTTATTTTTATCGTAATATTTAGTCCCATAGCTAATTACCTAACTTCTGAATAGTGTTATAGCCACTCCCTTGTTATGCCTGATGCATTTTTTAATTGCGGCGATATCCTTTTCGCAATTAAGCAATGTCTTCCATGAATAGAGATGTCTGGGTTTATGGAAATCACTGTTTGCTATATAAGGATATTTCTTAAGACTGATGACATTGAAGACATCATCCCTGTTTGCAATCTCCCATGCGTCTATGTATTTTGCATATTTGTCCCTGTTTTTCCAGAGGAATAGAGTTTCCCTGCTTGAGTCTGACATATTGTGAGGATGACATGCCACTACAAGAGCATCCTGTCTTTTTGCCTCAAGGAAGATCTTCTCATAGCTCATGCAGGCAGGTATAAAATCCTTTATATCAATAATGAGGATATGGGCAGATTTTTCAGTAGAGATGTAATTCTTACTTATCTCTACACCTGCTATTACTAACATCTCATATTTGTTCCATGCCCTCTCTGCCTCATATTTTATATTTGATATATATTCGTCAAAATTTTTTTCTGTAACAGATAGTCTAAAACGGCGTGCAAGCTTACCGATGGCGTTATCTCCGTTGACCACATGATCTGTTATGGCTATTACATCGAATCCTGCCTGTCCGAATATGTCAATTGTTTTCCTCAGCTCTACGGAACCGTCAGAGTATTTCGTGTGTATATGAAAATCACACAGTAGCATTATCAAGCATAAGCGGAACAAAATCCCTTTTACAGGATTCCCCTTTTACAGACATATTTATTAACATAGTTTTCAACATCTTACTAACATGATAGTTTTTTAAGGTTACATGAATATGAAAGAGATATTAAATTTTTGTTACGATGGAAGTGATTAAAAAATATTTAATAAGGCTATCGACGCATGAGAGATTAAGCGGCTCATACTTTAAAACGGATGAGTTTATCTTATTCCTCAATTAAAGTCTTGATTAAAATTATCTGGCTTAAACTGGAGAATGAAATAGATTAAAGAGTGAGTATCCATGTATTAGTGCATATAAGAAAATTATGGCTTCCGGCACTGGCTAAAAAACCAGAATCTTTAGAATGGCTTTTGCAGCAGCTCGAAGGTGGAATTGGAGACTAGCAGTGCCTGAAAAGGCAACTCTTAAAAGTCTTATTAATGAAATAAATGTGCTCGCAAACAAAAATAACGGTATTCAGAAATTTAAAAATTCCTGCTTTTTATTATATATGAATAATACGCTGCTGCACAGGTGGGCTTTCGCTCCATTGTATCAAAATCCACCCTATAGAGACCAAACCGTGCATCAAGGCCCTGAAGCCATTCATAGTTATCTATTAAAGACCAGTAGAAATATCCCCTCACATCAATACCTTCTTTAATGCATTTTTCAAGGACATCTATGTGCCGTTTCATGAATCTAATCTTCTTCTGGTTATCATGTGTGGCAATACCGTTTTCAGTGATTATCAGAGGAACATTGAGTCTTGATGCATAGCGCAATACCTTTGCAAGACCCTGGGGATGTATCTCCCATCCAAGATCTGTGAGTCCGTATCCATCAATATCCCTGTGCCTCAATTCGACACACATTTTTTTAAAGGGGTTGAATCTAATATGAACCCTGGTGTAATAGTTCACGCCGAAGAAGTCAAGCTTGTCCTTAATCTGGACTTCAATCTCTTTAACCTTTTTAAAAGGGAATTTTATGCTCAGCCTTCCTGTAATAAATGCATCAATGATCGAATGATTGTAAAAATATTTTGCTATCTTTGAAAGCAACCTATCCAGAGGATTCCATCTTCTCCATGGAGTTAGGGCAGCCATATTATGCGCAATGCTTACCATCGCATCAGGTATCCTCGAGTGGATGATATCATAAGCCCTACCATGACAGGAAAGGATATTTTTTAAAGCCCTGATCGCTAATGAGGCATCCTTTATCCCCGGAGGCATGCAGCCTTCAAGATAGCCTCCGAGAAGAAGGACATAGGGCTCATTAAATGTTATCCAGTATTTCACCCCCTTTATTGTCTCTGTTATTTTTTCTACATAGCGTAAGAATTTCTCCACAGATGCATCTTCATGCCAGGGATATCCTTTTATAAACCAGAGGGGATGGGTGAAGTGATGAAGAGTGACCATGGGCTCTATGCTGTTTTCAAGAAGTATGTTTATTATATCCTGATAACGGGTGATTGACTTTTCATCCCATTGAGATTCTTCAGGCTGAATGCGGCTCCATTCGAGGGAAAATCTGTAAGCATTTACACCCAGTTCCTTTAATAGGTTTAAGTCCTCTCTGTAAAGGGTATAATGGTTTGTAACATCTGGTCTTGATTTTAATACAGAATCCCAGGATGCCCAGTCTGCATAAGGAGAGCCCTCGAGTTGAAAGGCTGATGTGGCAACACCCCAGAGAAATTTCCTGTCATGTCCTCTGTTCATGCTTCATCCTGATATTTTAAAAAATGTAAAGTTTCCACACTTTAAGATAGAACTTTTAAGTAATGAGTATTTATTTACAATATAATTATCTTTACCTTTGTCCCCTTGCCGGGTGTGCTTTCTATATCCATCTGCCATCCATGGGACTTTACAAGGTGCTTCACTATTGCAAGACCAAGTCCTGTGCCCCCGAGTTCCCTTGACCTCGCCCTGTCAACCCTGTAGAATCTTTCACCTAATCTTGGAAGGTGTTTTCTTTCTATGCCACAGCCGGTGTCCTCAACAAATAGCATTATCCCTTCATCCACCTTCTCAGCACCCACAGTTACACCTCCTAGGTCCGTAAATTTTATGGCATTATCCATGAGATTTAAAAGGATCTGAAACAATTTATCCCTGTCCGCCTTGATCAAAGGCATATCCTCGGGTAATGACTTTTTAAGATATAGCCCCTTTGAGCTTGCCTTATCTCCTATCAAGGCAAAAAGTGAATCAACTGTCTCTGAAAGATTTACATCTGTTATTTCAATCTTTATCTCTCCTTGCTCTATGGCTGAGAGGGTGAGAAGATCATTCACAAGAGAATTTAATCTCTCACTGTGCCTTTTTATTATATCAAGGAATCTGATAGCATTCTGCCTATCTTCAATAGCACCATCAAGTAATGTTTCGGCAAATCCCTTGATGGCTGTTATGGGAGTTCTGATCTCATGAGCAACATTGGCTACAAAATCCTTTCTCATCTGTTCGAGTCTCTTCAGCCTTGTTATATCATAAAAGGTCATAATAATTCCCTTTTCATTCTCTGAAAGCTGAATCGGCGATGAGGTGGCCTGAAGATATCTGTCACTTCTCAAATATATCTCTCGTGATATTGTTTCATTTAAAAGTCTTGAATCATCTATTAATGAAAGTAATCCTGCATCCCTTAAGATCTCTGTGGCTGATTGTTGTTGATTTATTGAAGGAATGCCAAGCAGCTCCTTCAGGCTATCATTGAAAAGCAAGACCCTTCCTTTCTCATCAATTATCAATAAACCCTCTTTCATATTTTTAAGCACATTCTCCATGGTCTGTATCTGTTTTTTTGCTACTTCAAGTCTGTTTCTTAGCTCCTCTGCCATAGATAGAATATGCCCTGCCAGCATATTTAATTCACCTTCCTCCGCACTTAAAAGCCTGTGGCTAAAATCTCCCCGTGCTATACCCTCAGAAAACTCGATTATATCCCTGACCTGCTTCTGAAATCTCCTTGAATGATAGTGCCAGATCAGGAATAAACCTGCAAGAAAGAAAAGTGTCGAAAGTATGATGGTATGGATATAGTATTTCCTTAAAAGGGAAGAAAGAGAGATCTCAAGCACCGCAATAAGTATTGCCAGAACCACAAAACAGATTATTATCCTTTTATTCATTAATCCTGTTCTTCCTCAATGTAGTATCCAGCACCCCTCCTGGTTTTGATAAACCTTGGTTTTGAAGGATCAACCTCTATCTGCTGCCTGAGCCTCCTTATATGCACATCCACTGTCCTTGGCTCTACATAGACTTCATTACCCCAGACAGCATCAAGGAGCTGTTCCCTTGTAAATATCCTCCCCTTTCTCTCAGCAAGATACAGAAGGAGCTTGAATTCTATTGTGCTTAATTTTATCTCCCTGTCTTTTATCCTTACACTATATCTTTCTTTGTCTATCTCCATGTCTCCTATCCTGAGGATACCCTTTAGAGGTTCTTCATCTTTTCTTGAAACTCTTCTCAATAAAGCCTTTACCCTTGCTACCAGCTCCCTCGGGCTGAAGGGCTTGGTCACATAATCATCAGCACCCATCTCAAGGCCTATAACCCTGTCAATTTCTTCAGCCTTTGCTGTAAGTAGAAGAACGGGTAAATGAGAAAGGCCTGGATCTCCTCTAATAGCCCTCATTATCTCAAGGCCATCCATGCCTGGTAGCATCAGGTCCAGTATCACAAGGTCAAATTTGTCATTCTTTAATCTTGAAAGTGCATCTGCTCCATCATAAGAGGCAGAGGTGAAAAAACCCTCTTTTTGTAGATTGTAAGAGACAAGCTCCACAAGGTCTTTTTCATCATCCACAAT
>CALJEL010000074.1 GCA_938074335.1 uncultured bacterium
GGATTTGATGGGACTTTAAAAATCCTGTCCCAAACTGTTAAAATAAAATAATTTTAAAACTTAATCAAGGAGGTTCATTGTGAAAGAGGGGATTCATCCAGAGTATAAAGAGGCAAAGGTTATATGTGCCTGTGGAGAGACCTTTGTAACGAGATCAACAAAACCCGTTCTCAGGGTTGATGTATGTTCAAAGTGTCATCCCTTTTATACGGGAAAGGAAAAAATAATAGATGTGGAAGGAAGGGTAGAAAAGTTCAGGAAGAAATACGCAAAGAAGGAAGCTAAAGCAGAAAAATAACCAATTAGATATTTGTATTTGGTAATCATAAAGGCCCATTGCGGGTCTTTATGATTTTAGAGGATGAATATCAATGAAAAATCTAAATACCTTTTGGTGGCCACTGAGGATGTTTAAAAAGTCAGTAATATTTCTTAATACCTGGCTCTTAAACCTTGCTGCTAAAAAGCCAAAGCAGATTGGCGGTCAGGCAGTGATTGAGGGTGTAATGATGAAGGCACCTGAGGGCTGGAGCGTTGCTGTAAGGAGTCCTGAGGGAAATATCAGGACAAAAAAAGAAAAACTAAAGGGATTAAACACCTTCTGGAAACTCCCTTTAATCAGGGGGACGATTATCCTGTGTGAGACCCTGAGGCTTGGCCTGAAGGCGCTTGAGTTCTCAGCCTCTGTGGCTGGTGGAGAAAAAGAAGAAAGCAGAGAAAAAACTTTTGGCACCTTCTCCATGGCCATAACCATGCTTTTTGCTTTTTTTATTGCGATCGGGCTCTTTCTCTTTTTGCCTGTTTATCTTACAAAGGTCCTGAGCCATATGTGGGGGCCTGTTGCAGAAAGTCAGTTTATCTTTAACCTTGTGGATGGGATTATAAGGATAATTATCTTTCTCTTATACATAGTTGCTGTTGGGCTGTGGAGGGATATGAGAAGGATATTTGAGTATCATGGAGCAGAACATAAGGTAATTCATGCTTACGAAGAAGGAAAAAGACTTGAGATAGATGAGGTAAAAGGCTTCAGCCCATCTCATCCAAGATGTGGAACGAGTTTTCTCATGATAGTAATGTTGATAAGCATATTGGTCTTTGGAATGATTCCCAGGGACTTCACCCTCTTTGAAAAGTTTATGTCAAGGATTGTTCTTATACCTGTAATAGCAGGGCTTTCTTATGAGATACTCAAGATATCATCAAGATATGGTAATAACCAGATAGTCAGGATATTTATCCTGCCAGGGCTTTGGCTTCAGAGAATAACCACAAGAGAGCCAGACAACAGCCAGCTGGAAGTGGCAATTGTAGCCCTGAAAGAGGCTCTTTCTTTCACCAGCACAGAGACAAAGGATGCTGAAGTTTAAAACTGTGGTGAGGTAACAATGCTTGACAAACTCCTTGTCATTGAACAAAAATACGATGAGCTTACACGGCTACTTGCTGATCCCTCTATTTTTTCTGATCCGCAAAAATATCAGAGGTATTCAAAGGAACAGGCAGAATTACAGCCCCTGATTGAAAAGATTAGAGAATATAAGAAAGTCCTCAAGGATATTGAAGAAGCTGAAGAGATTCTTAAAGGTGGAGATGGAGACCTGAGAGCACTTGCCCAGGCAGAGCTAAGTTCCTTAAAGGAAAGAAAGCCCTTACTGGAAAAGGAATTAAAACTTCTTCTTATTCCTAAGGACCCCAGAGATGAAAAAAATGTCATACTTGAGATCAGGGCTGGAACAGGTGGTGAAGAGGCAGCACTTTTTGCTGCTGATCTCCTCAGGATGTATTCGAAATATGCTGAATCAAAGAGATGGAAACTCGAGATAATAGATATGAATGCCACAGGCCTTGGTGGAATAAAAGAGGTTATTGCAACAATCCAGGGCAAGGGTGCTTTCAGCAGGCTTAAATATGAAAGTGGTGTTCACAGGGTTCAGAGGATACCTGTGACAGAGGCAGGGGGAAGGATACATACATCAACTGCTACTGTTGCCATTCTTCCAGAGGCAGAAGAGATTGACATAAAAATAGATGAAAAGGACCTGAGGATTGACACATTCTGTTCTTCAGGCCATGGTGGTCAGAGCGTGAATACAACCTATTCTGCTGTGAGGATAGTTCATATCCCAACAGGTATAATTGTTCAGTGCCAGGATGAGAGGTCTCAGTTAAAGAATAAAGAAAAGGCGATGAAGGTGCTCAGGGCAAAACTCCTGGAGATGGAGAGACAGAAGAAAGAAGAGGAGAGGGCAGCGGAAAGACGCCAGCAGGTCGGCACAGCAGAACGATCTGAAAAGATACGGACATATAATTTCCCCCAGAATAGAGTAACAGACCACAGGATAGGCCTCAGCCTCTATAAACTGCAGGACATACTTGATGGAAATCTTGACGAGATAATCGACAGCCTCATTACCCATTACCAGGCAGAGGCTCTCAAAGAGCTTTAATGAATAGCCTTCAGTGGTTCAGGCAGGCAGTAGAAAAGTTCTGTGCTGCGGGGATTAGATTTCCTGAAAAAGAAGCAGAGGAGATGCTCTCACACTTTGGAATTAATCGTGTGGCATTGTACAGAGATAATCCAGAGATAAGGGAGCCCGAGCTTTTAGAACTCAATAACTTTCTTCAAAGGCGTTTAAGCCGGGAACCCCTTCAGTATATCCTTGGATATACATATTTTTTTGATCTCAAGATAAAAACCAGGATAGGTGTTCTCATACCAAGGCCTGAGACCGAACTCCTTGTGATGGAGGCAATCAAAGAGGCTAAGGCCCTGGATTCAGAAAGGCCTCATATCCTTGACCTGTGCACGGGCAGTGGCTGCATTGCCATAGCAATTGCAAGGGCACTGAGCTCTGCAGCAGTTTATGGAATAGATATATCTCAGGAGGCGATAGATCTTGCGATAACCAATGCAGAGATAAACAATGTAAAAAATGTTATCTTCTTAAGAGGTGATCTTTTTGAACCTCTTAAAAATAGAGATATTAAATTTGATATTATTACTGCAAATCCTCCTTATGTGCGGAGTGATGAAATACCCTTTCTTGAACCTGAAGTAAGAGACTGGGAGCCCCGAGAGGCACTTGATGGAGGAAAGGATGGACTGAATTATTACAGAAGGATATTTGAGGAGCTAACTGAATACATTAAACCTGGTGGCTGGCTCATGCTTGAGCTCGGTCAAGGTCTTTACAAAGAGCTCATATCTCTGGCAAAATTATATAAGTTCAAGGGAATCTCGGTGCTGAAAGATCTTTCTGGTATTGAGCGTGTTTTAAAGTGCCAGATTGAAGTATACCTCTGAAGTCAACCCAGTACAGGAGGCTTTTTATGAAGGTCCTTGTAATAACAGGAAGTGAATCAGACCTTACACTGGCAAAGGAGACTGTAAAACTTCTTGATGAATTCGGTATTCCTTACAGGATTGAGGTTGCCTCAGCCCACAGGTCTCCTGAAAGGGTTATAAGGATTATAAAAGAGGCTGAGAAGGACGGTGTGGAAGTCATAATAGCAATGGCTGGCATGGCTGCAGCCCTTCCAGGGATTATAGCAGCTCATACTGTATTGCCTGTAATTGGAGTACCTGTGAACTCATCTCCATTAAATGGAATTGATGCATTGCTGAGCATTGCACAGATGCCAGGTGGAGTGCCTGTGGCAACTGTGGCAATAGGAAAGGCCGGGGCAAAGAATGCCGCGATACTGGCAGCAGAGATCCTGGGACTTAAAGACCAGAAACTCCAGAAAAAGTTAAGGTCATACAGAGAAAAACTGGCAGAGGATATTGAAAAAATAGACGCTGCCGCTTTAATAACAGAGGCCAGAGGTCAGAAATAGGTTTATTGAATTGTCTTTCGGGGCGTAGCGCAGCCCGGTTAGCGCACCTGCCTTGGGAGCAGGGGGTCGGTGGTTCAAATCCACTCGCCCCGACCATTTTGCATATTCCAGAATCCGGTTGCGGGGTACAATGCAGCGCCTGTAGCTCAGTAGGATAGAGCAACTGCCTTCTAAGCAGTGGGTCGGGGGTTCGAATCCCTCCAGGCGCGCCAGATGTTATAATATGAAAGTGGCGAGCGTAGCTCAACCGGTCAGAGCACTGGACTGTGGCTCCAGGGGTTGTGGGTTCGAGCCCCATCGCTCGCCCCAGAAAATCTCAGCATACGAGGTGCAAGATGCCGGTTGGAGAGATTGAGCTTTATGAAGCCTTAAAGGAAAAGGTCGGAGAAAAGGAGGCCAAAACCCTTCTTGAGTTTATCGAGTCACAGATTGAAAAAAGGATTGAAGACAAAAAAGAGGTTCTTGCCACTAAAGGTGATATCAAAAATTCAGAGATAGCAACCAGGGGGGAGATTAAGAGCCTTGAAGTCAGGATGAAGGAGGAGATTAAGAGCCTTGAGGTCAGGGTGATGGAGGAGATTAAGAGCCTTGAACTCAGGATGAAAGAGGAGATTAAGAGCCTTGAAGTCAGGATGAAGGAGGAGATTAAGAGCCTTGAGGTTAGGGTGATGGATGAGATTAAGAACCTTGAAGTGAGGGTTGAAAAAACAAAATCTGATATAATTAAATGGATGTTTTTATTCTGGATCGGTCAGCTCGCCTCACTTATAGCTATATTGGAGATATTTTTTAGAAGATAACTTTAAGTTATGCTCCAAATCTCGATTAAGGATTTCTGAGCCTTTATAACCTCTTTGCCTTTACCTTGAAGACAAAGTCAAAGTTCTGGATATCTTCCCACCTGTAACCCTTGAGGGTTGACCTCGTGTCATCGGCATCTCCATAGGGATTGCCAGGGATATAGAACCAGTTCATGATAACATCACCAGAGTGTCTGAGGACGATCCAGTACCTTCCCTTATCCAGTTTCACCTTCTCAGGAAAGGCAAAATCCACCCAGTAGTAACCAGGTCTTCTGGGTATATTTTCAATAAACAGCGGAGATGACCTTATGCCTCTCATCCCTGGTCTTCCCCGCTCGTCCATTACAAGATCTATATAAACCGTGCCATCTCCACCGAATTTCCTCATAGCAAGGCTTATCATTTCTAACTCTATGGTCTCTGGGATTGTGAATGCCTGGGCATAGACATACCTTGATGTTACATACTCGGCAGTCTCTTTGTCCAAGATCCTCACACCTTTATCTCCGATAACCTGATAAAGCTCAACAAGTGTTGGAAACTCCATATTTCCAAATTCAAAGGTCTTTCCCTCTGGAAGTGACGGGGCCTCTATCTCAGGTTTAATCTCAGGTATTACCTTTTTCGCAATAAATCTATTACTCAGGAGATATGCCTTTGGAGCCCTATCAGATACCCCTGCTGGCTTGAGATTTATGCTGTCTGAGATAAATTTAGCCTCAATAAGCTCATTGTATTCAGGAAGATAGGGTGATGCCCTCCAGGAGTCATTTATGTCATCAGAGTCAAGGCCGTGTGTCTGCTTTATATGCCTTGAGGATGTAAATTGTTTTGACTGCTGGGGGTCATAACTTAACCATCCAAGATCAGGAAAATAGATCTCTATCCAGGCATGGCCACCCTGACCCATACTCTGGACAAGATAACTGTTTTCATCAACAGGCACCTTCCATGACTCCTTAAGGGTGATACCACCAACAATCCTTGCTGGTATGCCTGCAGCCCTTAGAAGTGCCATGCTGAGGTGTGCAAAGTTTTGACAATTACCCGTGCCAGTCTTCAATGTCCAGAGGGCATCATACTGTGGTGGGTTATAGGTATACCTCACATGGTCAATCACATAATTAAGTATTGAACTGACAGCCTCATACTCTGTTATGGCACTGGAGGTCAGCTGCCTTGAAATTTTTATGATATCCTGTGAATCAGACTGGACCATCTTCGTAGGTTTCAGGAAGACCTTTTCTTTATCTGGAATATCCTTTAATGGAAATGAGGTAGTGGAACTTTCTGCCCTGAGCTCAGAGGAAAGCTCAACCTCAAAATCAATCTTTACACTTACAGGGCTCCTGAGGCCATTCCATGTGACCACCCTGAACCTGTTACCAAAGCCATCTGTTTCATCCTTTAGCTCGGATGGCTCAGGTGTGAATCTTATGTTTAGATTATCCACCTTCTGAAAGACGAACTTATTTGAAAAGCTCTGCGGAAGGGCAAACCTGAAACTTAATTTATTAAGGGGTCTTTCAACGCTAAAACCCATCTGCTGAGAGACCTTTATCCTGCTTTTTAAACTTCCATCAAGCACAATGGTCTTTGCAAGGGATGTAAAGGGAACAAGGGATACAGCTATCGTAACTATGATAGCCCTTAGCCTCAAGATATTAAAAGGACCACCTCCTGAGGAATTTAATTTCATTAACAAATTATAACCCCGTGGACTTTTATTCTACAAGAGCGATTGTGCACCCTAAACTGCCGAAGAAATGGCGGGGATGCCGAAAAGGCAATATCAGCATCCCAGAAAATCTGATGATTTTCTGGGGACCCCGCTTGCGACACCTTAATAGAGCAGTAGAGCAACAGAGCAGCAGCTTAAACAGTTTGAACAGTTTGAAGAAATGTCTGCTCTGCTGGTCTGCTGCTCTATTAAAAGTAACTCAGGCATTCTTGCCTGAGAAAAGTAACTCAGGCATCACAGACAAGAAT
>CALJEL010000075.1 GCA_938074335.1 uncultured bacterium
CAAAAAAGGTGGTTCTCATATAGCTATGACCCCATTATGCATAAATGCCAAGACCATATCAGATGCATGGTTTCAGCTCATATACAATCTCTTTGACCATGCCTATAAACAGGAGATTCAGAAGGGCTCTTTTGAAAGAGAACAGTACAGGCTCCAGTATCCAGGGATAGCTGTATTTATTGAGCATCCAGAAATGGATATGGTACCTGTTATCCCGGCTCATCTTGGCATCCCTGCTCCAACCACAATGGAATATATAGAAGACTATTTCGCCAATTATCTCATGAATCCTGAACTTTCTGAAAACGAAACCTATAGATATGCCTCAAGGATTCAGGCCAGGATGCCAGAGGGAGGGACCCAGCTTGAAAGGGTTATTGAGATGCTAAGGGAAACTCCCCTTACAAATCAGGCAGTCATTGAGATAGGAACTCCTGAAGACCTTGATATCTGCTATGGCAAGGATGGAAAACTTGATCCACCCTGTTTGAGACTTCTTGATTTTAAGGTTATACCAAGAGGAGAAGAACTGCTTCTTACTGTAACAGCCTATTTCAGGTCCTGGGACCTGTGGGCAGGCTTTCCAACAAATCTTGGTGGCATAGAACTCCTGAAGCAATATATTTCACAGGAAACCGGGCTTCAAAATGGTCCAATCTATGCCTACAGTGCTGGAGCCCATATTTATGGGTATCAGGAAGAGATAGCAAGGTTAAGAACCCTGCGAAAGACACCTTAGTGTCACGGTAACATATTGTGTAAATAAGTATCATCATGCCTTTTATTTATTGATTTATTAAAATTTTTTTATTTACTTCAAAAGTATACTCCTGTTAAAATATCTACCTCAAATGAGGGATCCTTATGGAAGATAAACTTGAGACAATTTATAAGAGATTCAAAGAAAATGAAGGGAATCTCATATCAATCCTTCAGGATATTCAGGAAGAGTTCGGATATCTTCCTGAAAAGGCAATCTACTGGTTTTCTGAACAGCTTGATGTGCCACCAGCTATGTTTTATGGGATTGCCACATTTTATTCACAGTTCTATCTCAAGCCTCGGGGGAAAAATGTCATTACAGTCTGTTCAGGGACTGCCTGCCATGTAAAGGGTTCTGAAAAATTAATTAATTCAGCCATAAAGGAATTGGAGCTTCCTGAAGACAGTAATACTACAGAGGACGGGCTTTTCACCTTCGAGAAGGTAAACTGTGTTGGAGCCTGTAGCATTGCTCCTGTAGTAATTATTAATAAAAAGGTCTTTGGAAAGATGTCAGCTGAGAAACTTGTAAAGGAACTGAGGGAAATAAAGAAAAATGAATAAGCATATTGAAATAAAGGTCTGCACAGGCACAGGTGGCATAGCAGCTGGAGGGCTGGAGGTCCTTGAAAGGTTTCAAACCTGTATTGAGCAGGCAGGTTTAAAAGCAAAAACCCTTACAGGCTGTCTTACTCACAGGGTTGGATGCAGGGGTCTCTGTGCAAGGGATGTACTTGTGGATGTAATAATTGATGACCAGAAGTTCACCTATCAATATATAAAACCTGATATGGTTGAAAGGATAGTTGAAGAACATATTATAAATGGAAACCCTGTATCAGAGTGGCTTGTCACAGAGGATTACCTGTCCTTTTACAACAAACAGCAAAAGGTTGTCCTTGCCATGTGCGGAGAGATAGACCCTGAGGATATAGAATCCTATATATCCCATCAAGGATACAGGGCAATAGAAAAGGTTATAAAAGGAATGTCACCCGAAGAGGTAATCGATGAGATAAAGAGATCGGGCTTGAGAGGTCGTGGAGGTGCAGGATTTCCCACTGGCCTTAAATGGGAGATGGCAAGAAATGCACCTGGAGATGAAAAGTATATAATCTGTAATGCCGATGAAGGAGACCCAGGTGCATTCATGGACAGGGCTGTAATAGAGGGCAATCCCCATGCTGTAATAGAAGGAATGCTCATCGGTGGATATGCTATTGGAGCAAAAAGGGGCTATGTGTACATCAGGGCTGAATATCCCCTTGCAGTGGAGAGGTTAAAAAAGGCCATTGAACAGGCAAGGCATAAGGGATACCTTGGCGAAAGAATATTCGGTACAGATTTTGGCTTTGATATAAAGATAAAACTTGGTGCTGGTGCCTTTGTATGTGGTGAGGAGACCGCCCTTATTGCCTCCATAGAGGGTAAAAGGGGGATGCCACGGGCAAAGCCACCCTTCCCTGTCCAGAAGGGTCTTTTTGGTAAACCCACGGTTATAAACAATGTGGAAACCCTTGCAAATATCCCTTCGATCATCATAAAGGGTGCGGATTGGTTTGCCTCCTTTGGCACAGAAAAGTCAAAGGGTACAAAGATATTTGCCCTTACAGGAAAGGTCAAAAATACTGGATTGATAGAGGTTCCCTTAGGTATCACCCTTAGAGAAATAATTTATGAAATAGGTGGTGGTATTGAAGGTGACAGAAGGTTAAAGGCAGTTCAGACAGGAGGTCCCTCAGGTGGCTGCATCCCTGCCAGCATGATAGATATCCCTGTTGATTATGAATCTCTTGCAAGGGCTGGCTCCATAATGGGCTCTGGTGGGATGATCATACTTGATGAAACAGACTGCATGGTTAATGTGGCAAAATATTTTCTTCAGTTCACTCAATCTGAATCCTGCGGTAAATGTGTGCCCTGCAGGATTGGGACAAAGAGACTCCTTGAGATACTTGAAAGGATAACCTCAGGAAGAGGAAAAGAAGAAGATTTAAAAAAGCTTGAAAAACTCTCCAACGACATAAAGGCATCCTCGCTCTGCGGACTTGGACAGACCGCACCCAATCCTGTGCTGAGCACCCTTCAGTATTTCAGGGATGAATACGAGGCACATATATTTGAAAAAAGGTGTCCTGCGGGTGTATGCAGGGACCTTCTTACATATACAATCCTTGAGGAATTCTGCAAGGGTTGTGGTATGTGTCTTAAGGTCTGTCCATCTGGTGCAATAATAGGAGAAAAGAAGAAACCCCATAAGATAATACCCGAGGTATGCATAAAATGTGGTGCCTGTTTTGAGGTTTGTAAATTCAAGGCAATAAAGAGGGGATAAATTATGATAAAGGTAAAGATAGATGGAAAGGAATACAGGGTAAAACCTGGCATAACTATCTTACAGGTTGCAAGGGAAAATGATATCTATATCCCTACCCTCTGCGATGACCCGAGGCTTGAGCCCTATGGTGGCTGCAGGCTCTGTATTGTCCAGATCAAGGGCATGCCAAGACCTGTAACTGCCTGTACCACACCTGTAACAGATGGTATGGAGATAACAACAACCAATGAATACATTGAGGGATTAAGGAAGACCATCGTTGAGCTAATACTCAGTGACCATCCCAATGACTGCATGGTCTGTGAAAAGGCAGGGGACTGCTCACTTCAGGAGCTTGCCTATTTTTATGGCATAAGGACTAATCCCTATTATGGAGAAAGAAGGAGATATACTACAAAGGACAATAATCCCTTTATTGAAAGGGATATGGAAAAATGCATCCTCTGTGGCAAATGTGTAAGGGTCTGCAGTGAAGTTCAGGGAGTTGGAGCGATTGAGATTGCCTACAGGGGATTCACTGCAAAGGTCACACCACCCTTTGAAAAGGACCTGAACTGTGAATTCTGCGGTCAGTGTGTGAGCATCTGCCCAACCGGTGCCCTCATGGGAAAATCATCCCTTGGAAAGGGCAGACAGAAAGATGTTAAAAAGATTGAGACCGTCTGCCCCTATTGTGGCTGTGGATGTAATATGACACTGCATGTCTTAAGAAATGAGGTTATAAGGGTGAGTTCAAGGCCTGATAACTTTCATGAAGGCTGGCTATGTGTTAAGGGAAGATTTGGTTTTGAATTCATTAATAGCCCTGATAGATTAAAAAGGCCCTTAATAAGGGTTAAACCAAGAGATAAAAATTCAAAAGAGCTCCCTGTTCCTGATCTCAATGACTTCAGAGAGGCATCCTGGGATGAGGCCCTTGATCTTATAGCAAATAAACTCAGGGAGATAAAGGATAAATACGGTCCTGATGCAATAGCGGGTCTGAGCTCAGCAAGGTGTACAAACGAGGAAAATTATATATTCCAGAAATTCTTCCGTGCTGTAATCGGTACGAACAATATAGATCACTGTGCCAGGTATTGACACAGTGCAAGTGTGGCAGGTCTTGCCACAGTATTTGGCTCAGGAGCAATGACGAATTCTATACCGGAGATAGAAAATAATGATCTACTCTTTGTAATTGGCTCTAACACAAAGGAAAATCATCCAATCATTGCCCTGAGGATGATACAGGCTGTAAGAAAGGGTGCAAAACTCATAATAGCAGATCCCAGAAGGGTTCCCCTTGTAAGGTTTGCACACCTCTGGCTTCAGCATAAACCCGGTACAGATGTGGCATTACTTAATTCAATCGCCCATGTGATTGTAAAGGAAGGATTGATAAAAAAGGAGTTTATAGAAACCCATACAGAAGGCTTCAATGAAGAATTTTTAAAGAACCTTGAGGAATATACACCTGAGGCTGGTGAAAGGATAACAGGTGTTCCAAAGGAAAAGATCATAGAGGCAGCAAGGCTTTATGCAAAGGCTGAAAGGGCAGGCATATATTACACCATGGGTATAACTCAACATTCTCATGGTACAGACAATGTCTTTGCCATAGCCAACCTTGCCCTTCTTACAGGAAATCTCGGAAAGGAATCAGCAGGAGTAAATCCCTTAAGAGGTCAGAACAATGTCCAGGGTTCAACTGATATGGGTTGCAGTCCTAATACATATCCTGGGTATCAGAAAGTTACAATCCCTGCTATAAAAAAGAAATTTGAAGACCTCTGGGGTGTAAGGCTTCCTGAAAAAGAAGGTCTCACTGCCTCTGAGATGCTCTTTGAGGCAGAGGCTGGCAGATTAAAGGCAATGTATATAATGGGAGAAAATCCTGTACTCAGTGACCCTGACACAGGTCATACTGTAAAGGCCCTTAAGGAGCTTGAATTTCTTGTTGTGCAGGACATATTCCTTTCAGAGACCGCTGCCATTGCTGATGTGGTATTGCCAGCCACATGTTTTGCTGAAAAGGATGGCACCTTTACAAATACAGAAAGAAGGGTCCAGAGGATAAGAAAGGCAGTAGCTCCACCTGGTGAGGCAAAGGATGACATATGGATAATAAACGAGATAAGCAGGAGACTCGGTTATAATATGAACTATGCACATCCAGAAGAGATATGGAATGAAATAGGCATGGCCTGGCCAGCAGTGGCAGGAATAACCTATTCAAGGCTTGAAAGAGGCGGTATCCAGTGGCCCTGTCCAACAATAGATCATCCAGGCACCCCCTATCTCTTTAAAGGAGGCTTTCCTCGTGGAAAAGGTGCCTTTACAGTGATAAAATATAAACCATCCTGTGAGGAGCCAGACCTGGATTATCCCTTCATCCTTACCACAGGAAGGATGCTCTTTCAGTATCATACTGGTACCATGACAAGGAGGGTTAAGGCAATTGAGGCCCTTTATCATGAACCTTATGTTGAAATAAATCCAGAGGATGCCCTTGATCTGGGAATAAGAAATGGAGATACCGTGAAGGTAAGTTCAAGAAGGGGTTCTATAGTCCTTAAAGCGATGGTAACAAAGAGACCTGAAAGGGGTGTGGTCTTCATACCCTTCCACTTCAGAGAGGCAGCAGCAAATATGCTTACAAACAGTAAGGCCCTTGATCCATTGTGCAAGATACCTGAATTAAAGGTAACAACGGTAAACATAGAAAAATTTAAGGAGGATTAATATGCCTGTAAAAACAGAGCTAAAAAAACAGATCCTGTTGAGTGATCTTACTGACAGTGAGATAGAGAAACTCTCGAAAAAGGTCATACAGGAATCCTATCCAAAGGGGAAAAATATCTTTAAAGAGGGTGACCCCACTAAAGGAATATACCTCATCCGCAAAGGTAAGGTTGAGATATCAAAGATCACCCCTGATAGCTGGAAGCAGACCCTTGCTGTCCTCAAGGATGGGCATTTCTTTGGAGAACTCTCCCTTATAGAGGATAAAAAGAACCATGGTGCCGATGCAGTGGCCCTTGAAAATACAGAACTCCTTTTAATAAAAAAAGAAGATTTCAAAGAATTTGAACAGAAGGAACCCTTATTGATGTATAAGATAATGAAGACCATCGCAAGGGTTGCAAGTAGAAACGTCCATTCAATGAATGAGAGGTTAATAAAACTTCTTATAAGCTACTAAGGCAGGTTTTACCTGTCATCACCATATAAAACGGAGAGGTGACCATGGCATTTGACCCGAAAAAATTTGATCCTACAAAGTATGCAGACTGGCAGATTGCCGAAGAGGCAGAAAAACATATGAAGACCATCTACCAGATTGCTGATGAGCTTGGACTTGAAAAGGAAGAACTTCTTCCCTATGGCCATCACATAGGAAAAGTCGACTATGCAAGAGTCCTTTCAAGACTTAAGGACAGACCTGACGGAAAGTATATTGATGTTACAGCAATTACTCCTACCCCCCTGGGTGAAGGAAAATCCACAACCACAATAGGACTGGTTCAGGGATTGGGCAAAAGAGGTAAAAAGGTTACTGCTGCGATAAGACAGCCCTCTGGTGGACCAACCATGAATATCAAAGGTTCTGCAGCAGGTGGAGGGCTTTCACAATGTATACCTCTTACTCCCTTTTCACTGGGATTTACTGGCGATATAAATGCAGTAATGAATGCCCATAATCTTGCCATGGTAGCCCTGACATCAAGGCTACAGCATGAGTTTAACTACACTGATGAGCAGCTTGCAAAAAGAGGTCTCAAGAGACTGAATATTGATCCCAGAAATGTCCAGATGGGATGGGTAATGGATTTTTGTGCACAGGCCCTTAGAAAGATAATCATAGGTCTCGGTGGAAAACAGGACGGCTTCATGATGGAGTCACGATTTGATATAGCTGTTTCATCAGAGGTAATGGCAATACTTGCGGTAGCCACAGACCTCAAAGATTTCAGGGAAAGGATTGGAAGGATTGTTGTTGCTTACGACAAAAATGGAAAACCAATAACCACAGAAGATCTTGAGGTTGCCGGTGCCATGACAGCCTGGATGGTCCAGGCACTCAATCCCAATCTTATTCAGACAATTGAGGGGCAGCCTGTCTTTGTGCATGCAGGTCCTTTTGCAAATATTGCAATTGGTCAGTCCTCGATAATCGCAGATAGAGTGGCTCTCAAACTTAGTGATTATCATGTTACTGAGTCTGGTTTTGCTGCTGACATAGGATTTGAAAAATTCTGGAATCTGAAGTGCAGGTACTCAGGTCTGAAACCTCATGCAGCGGTAATAGTTGCCACTATAAGGGCACTTAAATGCCATGGTGGTGCACCCATACCTGTGCCAGGAAGACCCATTCCTGAGGAATATAAGCATGAAAATATAGAATGGGTTGAAAAGGGAACAGAGAATCTTGTCCACTGTATCAACATAGTGAAGAAGGCTGGTATCAATCCAGTTGTCTGTATAAATGTATTTCATACAGACACAGAGAATGAAATAAAAACAGTAAAGCGTCTCTGTGAACAGGCCGGCGCAAGGGTTGCTGTATCAAGGCACTGGCAATATGGTGGAGAAGGTGCTCTGGAACTTGCTGATGCTGTGATAGATGCCTGCAAGGAAAACAATCATTTTAAGTTCCTGTATGAGCTTGATCTACCTCAAAGAAAAAGGATTGAGCTTATAGCAAAGGAGGTTTATGGAGCTGATGGAGCAGAATTTTCACCACAGGCAAATCAAAAATTAAAAGACATAGAATCTGATCCAGAACTGAACAAACTGGGCACCTGCATGGTTAAGACACATCTGAGCCTTTCAGACAATCCCAATCTTAAAGGTGTTCCTAAAGGATGGAAGCTCTTTGTAAGGGATGTCCTTGTGTTCAAAGGAGCAGGTTTTGTGGTCCCTGTTGCCGGTGATATAAAACTTATGCCTGGTACTGCATCAGATCCTGCCTATAGAAAGATAGATGTAGATGTAAATACAGGAAAGGTGAAAGGTCTATTTTAATTTAAAAAGTGGATGGGCTTAGCTTTGCTAAGCCCATCCACTACAGCCTCTTCTTAAAGATTGCAAAAAAATACTCCTTCAGCCTTTCACAGAATGGTCTTTCAAGCCAGTTATCAAGAAATATCTCATAAGACCTCTTTAAATCGTCTTCAAAAAGTCTTTTCATGGAGAATCCAAAATCCTCACTCCATATGCCAACATTTCCCTCATCGTTCCATCTCAAAGACTGAGCATCAAGATTGGCAGAACCAACGATACTGAATTGACCATCAAAGATATAACTCTTGGCATGAAGAATAGCATCCTTGTAATGAAATATCCTCACACCTGCTTTTAATAGTTTGGTATAAAAGAATCTTCCTGCATAATGTGCTGCAGGCACATCACTTATACCCGGTAAGATCAACTTTACATCAACTCCCCTTCTTGCTGCTTTAATAATGCAATTAAGCAATCTGAGGCCAGGGACAAAATAGGCTGTTGTTATGTAGATAAATCTTTTAGAATTCTTTATGCAGTAATAAAGGAGTTTTCTGAATCTCCTGCTTCCCCTGAAGGATGAGGCGAAGATAGGTATAACTGGATATCCTTCTTTAAAAGAAAAGAGGGGTGAAAAATTCTCTATTGACTCACCAGCCCAGAGTTTCCATGCCCTTCTGAATTCCTCAAAAAGCTGATTAACTGCAGGGCCTTCAATCAATATCCCGGTATCCCTCCAGGGCTCTTTCTTCCTCAGATGAAACCCACTGTATTCATTTGCAATATTAAGTCCACCAGTAAATGCCTTTATACCATCAATAATTATTAATTTTCTATGATCCCTTCTTACATACTTAAAGGGTGCTGATAATTTAAAGGGTCTTGATGCTGCAACCTTTATCCCAGCATTTATAAGCTCCTTCCAGAAACTGCGGGGAGTTCCAAAGGAACCAAAATGGTCATAAAGAATATATACCTTTAAGCCCTCACTTGCCTTTTTCTTAAGGAGATTAGCAATCTTTTTACCTGTGTCATCATCCCTGAATATATAAAACTGCAGTGTAAGGAATTTCTTTGCTTTTTCTATTTCATCTATGATAAGTTCAAAGGTCTCCCTTCCACCCTGCAGGATCCTGACGAGATTTCCATCAGAAAAACCCTCTCTTACTATTTTCTCTATGTCCTCTTTTTTCATTTATTAAAAAAGGGGCGATCTAAGCTTCTGAATCTTTCTATAAAAGCCGAAACCTGGTATCTATCCCAAGTCTATATCCATCATTCTTATAAACAGCTCCTCGTTTTAGATTATCTAAATAGCCATATCTTTCCTTCCTCACTAAGTCAGCATTCTGGAGGCTCGTAATAACAAGGATAAAGGTTTACGACTTCCCTCAACAAATCTGGGACTTGAAGTAACTTGATAATCCCTTTTACATTCTAAAGTCTGAAGCTAATTTTTTAAAATTCACCGCACCTAATTCTTTTCGTATCAAGTTCTGAAGCCTTACCCATACAGGATGGACAGAACATTTTCTGACTCTGTTACAGCTCTTTGAATCAATCACGCAGATATTTACAGGTATAGGGCCATCAATTGTCTCAATAACCTCAAGAAGGGAGATATCCTGAGGTCTTCTGGCTAACCTGAAACCACCTTTCACACCTCGCAGGGCAACCACAAGGCCCTTTCTGGAAAGTTTTTGCAGTATCTTCGATACAAAGGGTGCCGGTATCTCCATCTCTTTTGCAATGGTAGAGGCACCTTTAATCTCATTGAAGGATAAAGAAAGACAGAGGATACATCTTACAGCATAATCAGCCTCTCTTGTAATTACCATAGAAAATCATACCTTAAAATCGGGTTTAAATTCAATACTTGACAAATCCTATTTTGGTGTGTTGAAATTAATTATCAATATCTTATGAAAAAAGAAGAGGCAAAAAGGATTTTCAGGCAATATATCAAGAAGCAGGGTCTCAGAAATACGAGACAGCGTGAGGAGATACTTGATGTATTCCTGTCTTCAGGTGGCCATATCACTGTGGACGAACTTTTTGATAAGGTTAAAAAAAGGGACTCCTCCATTGGCTATGCAACCATCCATAGAAATCTGAATCTCCTCCTTGAAGCAGGTCTTGCAGAAGAGATAAAGATTGGAAAAGAAAAGACCCGTTATGAGCAGATGCATATGAGAGAACACCATGACCATTTAATATGTCTGGAGTGTGGAAGATTTATAGAGGTGGTGGATGAAAATATTGAAAAACTTCAGAACAGGCTTGCAGAGGAAAAGGAATTCACTCCAGTAAGACACAAACTTGAGATATATGGTTACTGCAAGAAGTGCAGATAGTTAAAGAATGTCTTTTATCCTTTTTTCAAGCTCTTCAATTGTGAAAGGTCTTCCGTCAAACCTGTTTATCCTGTAATGGAAGTTATAACCTGTCTCTGTCTTAAAAAGTCTTGTAAACTGTGATGTGGCATTGTGTTCTATACATATAGTTATCTTAGCCTTATCAAGTAAGCCCAGATAATCAAATTTTTCCCTTAAGGGGAAGGGCCATAATTCACTGAAATGTATCATGGCAATTTTATATTTTCCTGATAAATCATCCACACATTCCCTTATTACTCCATAGGTTGATCCCCAGCATGTAAGGACTATATCAGGTCTTTCATCTCCATAAATAACAGGAGGTTCAATCTCTCTCTGAAGGAGAGGAAACTTTTTTAAAAGCCTTTTTTCAACCATCTTTATCCTTGTTTCCGCATCTTCCACAATATGACCTTCTTCATCATGCTCATCACTGTCTGTAACAACAAGATGTTCTGATTCCCCTGGCACAGCAAGGGGTGTAATACCTGTATCTGTAAAGGCATGCCTTTTATATTCTTTTATCAGAGAGAGTTTATCAGCCCTGAGCCTGTAATCATAGTATCTTAATCTGCCAGGATCAAGCTCATCATAGGTCCATTGAGAATCAGCAAGGTGCTGATCAAATAAGATAATTACAGGGATTTGATATTTCTCAGCAAGGTCAAAGGCCCTGTTGGTAAGATATAAGGCCTGTTCAGGTGTCCCAGGTGCAAAGATAACCCTCGGGAATTCACCATGAGCAGTATATAATGCAAAGTTCAGGTCAGCCTGCTCTGTCCTTGTTGGAAAGCCTGTAGCAGGACCTGGCCTCTGCCCAAGAGCTATCACAATAGGTGTCTCTGTCATTCCAGAAAGGGAAAGTCCCTCCACCATAAGGGCAAACCCGCCTCCAGAGGTACCTGTCATAGCCCTTATACCAGCAAAGGATGCACCAATAGCAATGTTTATTGCAGCAATCTCATCCTCAGCCTGTTCAACAATGATTCCATAATCAATAGAATTTTCAGCCATGAAATTTAAAATTCCTGTTGATGGTGTCATAGGATAAGCGGTATAAAATTTACACCCTCCACTTATTGCACCAAGCCCTATTGCCTCAACACCACTTATGAGTAATTTGGGATTGTTTTTTGCAGATACTGAAAAGGAGCATCTCGGACAGTTTTTAACAGCATAGTCATAACCAGCCATTGCAGAATCAATATTTGCCTTTATAACAGGCTCTCCCTTTTTCTTGAAGGTATCCTTTATTATGTCAAGTAAGATTTCTATATCCATTCCAAGCATTCCAAGGACTGCTCCAACAGCAACAACATTTGACATGATCTTGCTGCCACCGTGCTTAATGGCAAGATCTTCAAAGGGTATATCAAGATATGAGGTTTTATCCTTAGGAGGGATAAATTTCAATGATCTGGAATCATAAACAAGTATACCAGATTCTTTCAGTTCCTCTTTATGGAGATTTATACCTGGAAGGTCAAGTGATATTAGTATATCAATCTTTTCCCTTATAGCGTAAACAGGTCTATCAGAAAATCTTATCAGATAAAAATTATGTCCTCCCCTTATCCTTGATTCATAATCCTGGGCTGTAAAGACATGATAACCTGTTCTGGAAAAAACCCTTCCAAGGGTATCACCAATAGTCTGGATACCCTGGCCTGCCTCACCGCATATCTTTATTGAATAATCCATATAATTTTATGGGAGGGATTTCTCCCTCCCGTAGAGATTGAATTAGATTAACAACCCTCTATTGCCTTTTTCTTCTTTGGAGCCACCTTGTCTGAAAGAGACTTAATATAGGCAACTATGTCTGCCATGTCAGAGCCTTTGGGATCAAGTGCCTTACCTTTTAGTGCCATTTCTATACAGAAATTCACAGCCTCTTCAATGGATTTCTGTCTTTTCCCCATTATATTGAATTCTTTTTTTGTGCCAGCCTGCTCAAGACCTTTACCATCAGGATGACAGGAATTGCAGGACTTTCCTGATGTACCGAGCTTCGGGTCATTGAAAAGGGCCTTACCCTTCTCCACATTTCCAGCATAGGCAATGGCAATGATTGAAAGAACACCCACCAGAATAATTAAAAATTTTAAACCTCTCATTTGCTCCTCCTTCTTAAAGGGTTTATTCCTGAAAATCAGGATTTTTTAGCAAAGGACTGAACCTGTCTTATCCTCCTCGCAAGCTCTCTTAAGGCATTCGAAAGGCTGTATCCCCTTTCCATCATATCCCTCACAAACCTTGCCTTGGAGAGCTCATTGATAATCCTTTCAGTTGATTCATTTCTTAAACAAATATTTTTACCCGTGCTAAGTTGTTCGGCAATACAACCCTCAATCTCTTCAGGGGTGAATCTCCTGGCAAGTTCTTTTATTTCTTCAATCTCCAAATCAGACTCCTTATATCTGATTATACCATAAAAAGCGAAAAATCAAATATCGCTGTCTTTTATTCTTGAAGAGAGGCTTTGATTAAAGGTTGCTACCAAACAGTTAAAGTGTCTAACATGGAGACGGATAGATAAATCCTGCTAAATTTTTTTAATTATTCTGGTGAGTATGGTAAAATGTAAAAAATAAATTAAAGAGGAGGAGCTTATGGAGAAATATCTCTTTATGAAGCATCTGTCTGGCCTTCTTGAAAAGGAAGATTTTCTTAAAAAGGTCTTCTCCCTCTATCTTCAGGCTGTGGCTGCCTTTGCTGTGCTATCAGGATTCGTTGGATTTATCATCGGCTGGAGAGAGGTCATGAGGTTACAGACATCAGGAATAATAGGTGGAGCAATATTCCAGATGCTCTTTGTAATAGCAATCTATGCAGTAGCCCATGCCTTCTGGATAGGGTCTCAAAGGATAAGATCTTTAAATGATAGTGAACCACTCTTTACCAGTATTGGCTGTGAGATGATAAGGACATTTGCTAATGCCTACGCCAGTTTTGCCATTATTATGGCAATAGCTGGTGGTATCTTTATCTGGTTTGCAGGCCCTGGGATAAGAAATTCAAATCCTTTATTCAGGATACTTAATCATTATTATCCCTTTTCAGGTCTTCATGGAGAGACCTTTATTCAGGGACTTACCTTTATGGTAAGGGGTGTTGCCTATGCATTTTTAATATTCCTTGGGCTTTATGTAATATCAGAATTGTTAAGCGCAGTGGCAAGGCTATCAAAGGGAAGATAGATTTCTTTTAAGCTCAAGCATCCTTCCTCTGAGGCTATCCCTGAAGACCTCAGCCTCCCTCAGGTCTGAAGGAGGTATAAGGGGTTTATCAATATAAATTCTTATCCTGCTCCAGCGAGGTATGACCCTGCCTCTGGGAAGTATCCTGTAGGTCCCTTCAATTATCACGGGTACAACAGGGACATTCCCTTCAATACTGAGAAGCGCAAATCCCGTCTTCAGTTCCCTTATCTCTCCATCAAAGGACCTTCCACCCTCAGGGAATATGCAGAGGACCCTGCCCTTTTTAATAATGTGCCTTGAATCTTCCATTGCCTCAAGGAGATCCCTGTCTGCATCAACAGGTATTACATTTATCATCTCAGCAAGAAACTTAAAAGGAAAATATCTCCTCAATCCCTGAAAATGGAGATCCCTTGAGATCCTGAAAGGCAAGGCAGCAAACAATACAAATCCATCAAGATAACTTGTATGGTTTGGTGTGATAATAAAGGGTTTTTGTGGAAGATTTTCTATTCCGTAAATCCTGAGTTTGAAGATAAATTTGAAGACAGTCCTTAGAAAGAAATGGGCTATTGTGAGTATGATTAAATTCCCTGTCCTGAATATCCATCCCCTCTTTTTTTCACGGCTGAGTCTAATATGAGGAGCACCGCTTAATCTCTCCATATCATCAATGACATCCTTCAGGGTATGCCATCTCATGATAAGCTCATCTGTTAATGAGAGGGAAAATCTCCTTTCAAGGAGGGCTGCGAGTTCAAGGCGCCTTAGGGAATCCATTCCAAGGTCAAGCTCAAGATGATCCGTGAGATGAGGTTCATCAACCGATGGCACAATGGTCTTAATCACTTCAACAAGAGCCCTTCCTGTAGGAGTCTGAAGTGATGGGTCTGGCCTTCTTGATACCGGTGATTTTTTAAGCATCATCTCTTTTATAAGAAATCTCCTGAACTTGCCAAGCCTTGTCTTTGGCAGAGGTTGATTGTGAAGCCTGAATCCCCTTATCCTCATATAGGAAGGAAGGTCTTTTGAAAGGGCATCTATCTGCCACCTGAGTTGAGCGTTTATATTCACTATACCCTCTTTTCTTGCATATTCAAGATCAGGCACAATCACTGCCTCCATACTGTCAAGAAGACATATCTCCTTGATTAAAGGAATTGCCTTTCTGTATCTTTCCTCCACATCCTCTGGATAAATGTTCTTACCTGAAGGAAGGACTATCACATCCTTTTTCCTTCCTGTGATAAAGAGATAACCATCTTTATCAATATAGCCAAGGTCTCCTGTAAGAAGGTAACCATCCTGAAAGGATTCTCTTGTAAGTTGCTCATTTTTATAATAACCTTTCATAACCAGAGGCCCCTTTATGGCTATCTCCCCAGTTCCTGTTTCATCAGGATTAATGATCTTCAGCTCAACTCCCTCAAGGGCCTTACCAGCAGAGCCAGGCCTTCTACTTTTAACTGGATTAAATGTGACAACAGGAGAGGTCTCTGTAAGACCATAACCTTCAATGACGGTAAAACCAAAGGCCTCAAGGTCCTTCATCACCTCTGGGTCAAGCCTCGCACCACCAGAGGCAAAGAATCTGAATTGAAAACCTGTCTTCAGATGAAGAAAGAAGAATATAAATCTGCCGGGATTCAGGTCAAATCTTCTTCTTAAAAAAGAGCTCAATTTCTTAAGATAAAAAAGTGGTAATCTGATAAAGAAAGGGATATCCTTTAAACGCTCTATAATCCTGTTCCTCATGAGCTCAAGAACCTGGGGTACAGCCACAAGGGCAGTGACCTTCCTCTCCTTTATGGTCTTTAAGACCTCAGGACCCTTGAGATACGGTGAGAATGTTATGGTTGCACCAAGGGAGAAAGGAACAAGGAAATTACATACAAAGGGATAGGTGTGGTGCAGAGGAAGGATACAGAGGACATTTTCATCATCCCTTATGATACCTGTCTTTTTGCCTGCCTCTATCTCAAAACTGAAATTACCATGGCTGAGGACTACTGCCTTTGGTCTTCCTGTTGTTCCAGAGGTATAGATTATAGAGGCTATGGTATCTGGAGCAGGCTCATAAAATTCAAATTTATCAGGAAGAGGCAATTCTTCAATCCTTGAAATATCAAAACCCCTGTAGCCCATTGCATTGGGAGCTGTCTTTTCTGAATAAAGAACAAGCCTCGCCTCAGAGTCCTTAATAACAAGTTCAACAGTCTCCCTATCTGACTCCACATCAAGAGGCACTGCTATGGCACCCCTCAAGATTATAGCAATGTAAGCAATACACCAGTAAACAGAATTTTCTGCATATAGCAAGACCCTGTCCTGAGGAGCAACATTTTTATTGAGATATTCTGCAAGCCTCAGGCTAAGGTCTTTTATATCCTCATAGGTAAAAGACCTCCAGGTATAGGTCTCATGAGGAGAATGTCTCACAGGCTGAAAAAAGGCTATCCTTGCCTTGTATCTCTCAAAGGATAAAAAAAATTGATCCCTGAGGGTCATAAAAGATTATATCATAGGAGGTTAAGGCTTGAAGATGATCTTTATCCTTGCGCCTCGCTCAGACTCTATCTTTAAACATCCATTAAGGTCTTCCCTCACAATGTCAGACACAATCCTCAAACCAAGATTGGCATCTCTTTCAATATCAAAATCTGGAGGAAATCCTATCCCGTTATCCGAGAACTCAAGGCTGACCATATTATCCTGCATCTCTATTATCTTCACATTAATTCTTCCAAAGAGTCTTTCTCTGAAACCATGCTTTATACTGTTTGTGACAAGTTCATTAAGAATTATTGCTATATTTGTTGCCTTTCTTGAATCAATATATACAGATGAACCTGTTATCGAAAAATTGAGAAATTTATTTTCTATATTTGAAAGCTGAAGGCATGATTCTACAATCTTCTCGCAGAGCTCTGATAGATTCACAGTGAAGCTATCCTCCTTTGAAAGGAGCTGATGGACATAGGCTATACTTCTCACCCTCATTAGGTTATCCATCAGGAGCTCCTTTGTTGAAGGTTCATGGCACTGTTGAAGTTGAAGAAGAAAGAGGCCTGATAATATCTGGAGGTTATTCTTGATCCTGTGATGGGAATCCCTGCAGATATTGAGGATCCTCCTGTTCTTTTTTTCCATTATTGAATAAAGATGGCTATTTTCAATGGCAACGGATGCTATCCTGGCAATATTAGTAAGAAGTGATACCTCCTCAGCTGATAAATAATGTATCCTATCAAGCATCATGCATATGAGTCCTGTAAGCTGGCTCTTTGTTAAAAGACCAAGACCTATCTTGGTTGATGACCCGGAAAAGGCTGGTATGGTTACACAGTCCTCTGCCTCAATAAGCCTTGGTTTTTTTATATCATTTCCTGGTAGCCACTCAGCCTGTCTGTAACATCTGAAGCCTGAATCATTATAAAATGTATGATATACCGCTACGGGAGGTTTCTGCAGAAAAAGATCTCTACAGATAGCGGTCCCTACAGTCAATTCTTTTTCAACAAATTCGTGTTCCTCTCCGCAAAGGGCCTCAAAACTCAGGACAGTATCCAGCAGGACAGGACATTCAAAGCACACTGGCATCTTTTCTTCAAAACTTCCTGCTGAAGCATTATCTGCCCTGCACAGTGTTCCAGGTATTGACCAACATCTCAGGTCATCATTTCCGTAGGCTGGGCAGGTAACCTTTCCGCACTCCACATATTCCCAGCACTTTTTCAACTTATCTGGATTTAGTGACCAGAATACAACGGTCTTTGCATTGAGCAGGGGTTTTATGATCTCCAGTATATTAATTATGAGTGATTTTGACTTAGGATAAGATATTATGGCATCAGATATAGCAAAGAGTGCCTCAATCGTCTTTTCTTGATATTCAATAATAGACCTTATCTTATCCGTCTCATTCAGCTTATTTTCTCCTATGTCAAAGGGGTAGTCCATCATAATTTTTATGTGCAAAATTAATACCTGCACTAATTCTATCACAACATATAATGAATATTAAATAATCTTTTTTAAAATGGGTGAAATCACCACTTCAATGGGTGAAATAACCCATTTATTCTGTGTAAACCACAATTTTTCAATTCCCTGATCATGGCTCGCATTTTGCTATACATGCAGCATGAAGAATTTACTGGTAGTCTTAATAATGATGATACTCATTCCCGCACCTCTTTTTTCTGATGATTCCTGCACAGTGAGATGTCACCAGTCCATGCTCAGATCAAAAAACATCCATCCTCCTGCCTATTCCTGTGACACCTGTCATAAACCCTCAGGAGAAAAACACCCGGTAAAAAATAAAAAGAGCTTTGAACTTATATCAGAGGTTCCGTTAATATGCTGGACATGTCATCAAGAACCAGGGTCTTCTCCTTCAATTCATCTTCCCTTTAAACAGGGACGCTGCATGGAATGTCATAATCCTCATGAATCAGACAATAAGGGGCTGTTCAAAACTTCTTCTGAACAACTCTGCATCACCTGTCATAAGGACAAACAAGAGGCAAGATTTCTTCATGGACCCTCTGCTTCAGGAGATTGTCTGTTCTGTCATAATGGACACCAATCCGAGAATAAATACCTCTTAAGGCTCAAAGAGGAGGATCTATGCCTTGGCTGTCATAATGAAATGACCGAGGAGATGAAAAAAACATCTGTACATCCTGCCCTCCTTTCAGGTTGTTCTTCATGTCACAATGCCCATGGCACAGATTTTAATAAATTTTTAATTAATATAGGAGACAGGCTCTGTTTCTCCTGCCATTCACAGATTGAAGAAAGGACGGCTAAGGCCAGGTCAGTCCATAGGCCGATCAGAACTGAAAAGGCCTGTGCCTCCTGTCATCTTCCCCACTCAAGCACTGGACCGAAGCTCATGGAAAAAACAGGCATAGAGGTATGTCTTGGATGTCATAGAACCATAATTGATACTAAAAGAGATAAATATCTCCATGGGCCTATTAATAATAAAGACTGCACCTCATGCCATGACAGCCATGGAAGCCTGTATAGAAAACTTCTTATCAAGGATTTTCCAGAGGATTTTTATATCTCCTATGATGAAAAAACCTATGAATTGTGCTTTTCCTGTCACAACAGGGACCTGCTTAGATATCCAGACACAAGCTTTGCAACAGGGTTCAGGGATGGAAACAGGAATCTCCATTATCTACATGTTAATAAAAAAGACAAGGGAAGAAGCTGTAGATTCTGCCACACAATTCATGGAGGGACATTACCAAAACTGATAGTTGAAAAGGTAAGATTTGGAAACTGGGATCTTCCCATTGGTTTTTTAAAAACAGACACTGGAGGAAGCTGTGCTCCGGGATGTCACAGAAAATATAGTTACGATAGAAAATCTCCTCAGAAGAAATGATCAAACCAGAAAGAAAAACTCAAAGGAAAAGGATATTTCAGGAAATATCTATTAATATCCCTGGTGAATCCAGTGGATTTATAAAGGGAATACTTATAGATATTAGTGAGGAAGGGCTGGGGATCTCCACAGAGTATCCTTTAAAGTCAGGTCAGTTAATAGAGATAATTACTCCAAAGGGTGTTGTCACGGGTACAGTCATGTGGACATTTAAAAAGGATGGTCTTTTCAGGGCAGGGGTTTACAGGATTGATATAAAAAGTCTATTTGATTGAAATAATTTATTAGTGTAAAATATATATGAAACACCTAAACTTTTTAAAACGGGGTGCCTATATGGAGGGGATTTATAATAACCCTGAAAGAGGCTCTATCTCAAAGAAAAAGGCCCTCGTTGTTGACGACGAGTCAATAATACGGCTATCTCTGAAGAGATTTCTTGAAGATGAGGGTTTCCATGCCCTTACTGCAAGCACAGGGATAGACGCACTTAAAAAGATTGAAGAGAACCAGCCTGATATAGTGATCCTTGATATTCAGCTTCCTGACACAAATGGATTAACCCTTCTTCAAACAATCAAGGAGATGAATCCCTCCATAACAGTTATCATGATTACAGGGCATGCAGATGTAAAAGGTGCTGTTGAGGCAATGAAGATAGGTGCCCTTGATTATCTGAAAAAACCTATTGATTTTGAAAATCTCAAGTACACCCTTTCAAGACTGAGTTTAAAGTTTAAAGACATTATTGTTGAAGATGATGGTTTTATAACCATAAATCATAGAATGAAGGAAATATTCAGAGTAGCTGAAAGACTCGCCACAAAATCAGATGTAACCATACTCGTTCTTGGAGAGAGCGGCACAGGAAAGAATTTTCTATGCAAAAAACTCCATGAAATAAGTCCAAGGAAGAACATGCCCTTTGTTGAGGTTAGCTGTTCAAACATCCCTGAACACCTCATTGAGAGCGAACTCTTCGGTTATGAAAAGGGTGCCTTTACCGATGCAAAGAACATGAAAAAAGGTCTCGTGGAGATCGCCCATGGGGGCACAATCTTTCTTGATGAGATAGGTGACATGCCCTATCCCATGCAGTCAAAACTCCTCACCCTTATGGAAGAGAAGAAGTTCAGAAGGATCGGTGGATTACAATATCTTAAGACAGATGTCAGAATCCTTGCTGCAACGAATAAAAATCTCCAGCAACTTGTCCATGAAGGAAAATTCAGGCTTGACCTCTATTACAGGCTTAATGTGGCTACTGTGGAGCTCCTTCCCCTGAGGGAAAGGAGAGAGGATATTCCACTACTTGCTGAGCATTTTCTTAAGCATTATATTAAAAAATATAACCACGAACCCAGGAGCTTCTCACCTGGGGTCATTGAAGCCTTTCTTAATTATCACTGGCCAGGTAATATAAGAGAATTAAAAAATCTCGTTGAAAAACTTGTAATACTTTCAAGTTCATCTGAGATAGGCATCCATGACCTGCCTGCCCACTTTCTAAAGTCCGATACCACAAAAAAGGAGGAGATGAAGATAACACAGGAAGGAACTGCCCTTTCTCTTAAGAACATAGAGATAGAATGCATAAAAAGGGCACTGAAACTTTCAAAGGGCAACCAGAAAAAAGCAGCCGAGATACTCAACATCACCAGGGATACCCTTCGCTATCGCCTGAAAAAATATGGTATAAAGGCATCTGAGTATAAATCCTGAATCAGGGATACCTTGAATTGGACTCATTATGATGCCTCCCATGACAGACCAGTACACAGGCACCTGAAAAAGTTCCGTAGTCAATAAATCTTGGATATAAATTTCCTTCAGCAGGCTGGGTGATCCTTGTATCAAAATTTATAAGATGACTGTGATCACCAGAATCAGGTGATAGTTCAACACCATGGGGATCGTGACAGGCTGCACAGCTAATATTGTTAAGAAGATGGCCGCTGTGGCCTCCCCTACCAGAAATATTCCTTTGAAAACTCTCATCACTCAGGATACTATCCCTGTTATGGCATCTGTAACAAAGGGCATAACTATTATATGACTCAGGTGTCCCATCAGCTGTCTCATATCTTTCTGCAAGTATAGGTCTGAACTGGGAGCCATGAACACCCCTTGCACCACCTCCGCCTGTGCTAGGGCTGTCATCAGCCTGATGACAATCACTGCATCTGATAATACTTGAAGGAGTGAGCTCAGGTCTCAGGCTACTGGGAATACTCGGGACATCAGTGTTTTTGCCTGACTCAATTACAGGATGATAAGACGGATTTAATGGGTTGAACTCTATCCTTGTATTAACTGTATTTACAACCCTCGGCACAAAGGGAATTGAGCCACTTGAATCTCCATGACACTTAAAGCATATCTCATATTCATAACTGACATTTGTAACAAAGCCTCCATTTCTGTCAATTCCATTAACATGGGTAAGCCTTCCTCCAGCATAAGGTGGGTCAGCAGGGCTATCATTTACAGTATGGGGATTATGACAGTCCATACACTCCACATGACCCCATAAGGGTATCTGCTCCTCAGGCAAATGATAAGAGGCAGTTAATCCAATAGTGGTATCCTCCACAGGATGTCTTGATATCCTCTGGAACTGGGAGTATACATCCTTCTGTGCAACATTCCCATTATGACATTTATAGCAATTCCTTTCCTCTTCCTGATGATAGAGTAATCTCCACTTCCCTCCTGCACCATGAGGTGTATGGCAATTTTCACAACCGTTCTCAGTAACCGTGAGCCAGCTAAAATCTGTTCCTCTTCCTGTAAAGGGCCATGGATCGGGTTCAACACCATTCCATGTGGCAATAGAGGTTTTATGACTTGAGAATTCCCAGCCATTTTTCAGATGGCATTTCAGGCACAATCCTGAATATCTATTATCCATAGAAAGGAATTTTCCAAATTGATTATTATGGGGGTCATGACAGGTAGAGCAATGAATATTATACTGGAATCCATAAAAGGTAAGGTCATAGGGTGGCACAGGCACTATCTCGGGATTTGAGAGAGAATCAAGATAAGAAAAGGAGACTGGATGGTCATCAGATAGATCAGTACCTATATAAGACCTTCTACCAGGTGTTATTGCTCCTGAGACCTCTATCCCGCCTGAGGGTCTGAGTACCATTCCTATTGCCAGTATGCCATCATGACAGCTCAGGCAGAGCCTTGAAGGCCCCTCAGGCTGCGATGGGGATGCCCTGAGGGTGGAGCTTGCATAGACATCATAGTTTACAGGTTCAAGTTCCCTGTTCCACAATGGTGTAAGGGGTTTTGCATTGTGAGGTGTATGACAGAATACACATATCCTTGTTTCTGAAAGGGCTTTTATCTCACCAGGCCCTGTCACGGATAGATTATGTTTTGTCCTGACGATATCGGTTGATGCCTGAAGGGAAGAGATGGTCAGTAAAAAAATGATTAATTCAATGAATATCTTTTTCATCCCTCTGCCTCATTAGTTTGAAGACCTGAATCCTCTGGTTATAGGTATCACAGACATAAATGACCTCAGAAGGATCAATAAAAATACAGGAAGGAAGCCAGAACTCAGCCTCTGCCTTTCCCCGTGCACCAAGTGTCAGAAGAAACTCTCCCTTTTCATTAAAGAGCTGGACATTATCAAAGAGGGAATCCACCACATAGATTATCCCATCCCTGTCAACGGCAACTCCTTTAGGCATGGAAAAATCGCCAGAACCATTTCCATGGTGCCCAAAGGTATTTATAAAAAGACCATCTCTGCTGAAAATCTGAATCCTGAAATTCATCGCATCAGTTATATACAATCTTTCAAGGATGGCTATATAGGAAGGGAAATTGAATTCACCTGGCCTCTCACCCCTTCCTCCGAAAGTAAAAAGTAAAGTGCCATTATCTCCAATAGCACTCACAAGATTTTTTATCGTATCAACAACATAAAGGGTTCCTGTCACCATGTCGCAGGCAATTCCTGTTGGTCTACTGAAACCATCTATAGATCCTGTGTATCTACCTTCATTATCATAGATAAAAATCCTGCCACTCAAAGAATCGCTTACAAAGAGTCTGTTTCTTTTATCGAAGGCAACTCCTACTGGGGAGAGGAGCTCCCCTCTTTCTGTTTTAAATATACTTATATATCTCTCATCTCCTGGCACAAACAGATGAACGCATCTGCATCCTCCATCAGCTATGGCAATCCTTCCATCAGCTCCCCTTGCAAATGCTAAAGGTTTAACAAGCCTTACCTCAGCCCTGCCAGTAAAGATAGAACGCATGCTTGAATCTCTTTCTTTAAAGCCATAAAGCCAGCCATCATAAACAATCTTTCCTGACTGGTGATACCAGGAATGGGTAATAGAAGGATTCTGATAAAGGATTGTCCAGCGGGAACTGCAGGCTGAGATAAAAAACAGGATCAATAAGGATACCCATTTCATCTTTCTAAATCCCTTAGCCTTTCGTCGTATATCTTTATCTCTGCTTCCTTTCTCAATTCTTCTCTCCACTCCTTCTCCCTCTTTTTCAGTGCGTCAGGGAAAAGCCTTCCTTCAAGATAAACCCTCATCTCATCAAGAGATGGATACCTCTCAGGAGAATATTCAACAAGCTTTATTATATGAAGACCATCTGGTGCCCTGATAATACCTGAAAGCCTACCGATATTAAGTTTTTTTGCCTCTTCATAAAGTTCTCTCTGTTTAACCCTGTTAAGCCTGATCTGGTTTATTATGAATGTCCCATCCTGAACAAGCCTCCAGGGATCACCATTATATTCAACCTTTATCTTTGCTAACAAGGACTCTGCCTTCTTCATCGATTCCTCTGTATCCTGCAGGAATCTCACATCAACAACCACAACCTTTTCAGGGAGTTTAAACATCTCTTTTACCTCATCATATTTAGTTCTTATCTCCTCCTCTGAAATCACAACCCTCTTTACGACCTCTTCAGCATAGAGCATCTCTATGAGCATCTTTTTTTCAATTAATAAGGTAAGGGTTTCCTCTGAAAGGCCCTCTTTCTTAAGATAATCCCTGAATCCCTCCTCTCCAAGTTCTATCTTGAGCTCTACAATTGCATTTTTGATCTTTTTCTGATCAGGTCTTAAGCCGAGTTTTCTTGCCTTCTGAAAGGCGAGCTCCTCTGTGATTATATTATCAAGGGCTTCCTTTATAGAGGCATCTGATACCCCTTTGTGAGGAAGCAATCTTAGAAGTCGTGACATATCTACAGGACTCCCATTTATCTCAGCCACAATAATCTCTGAAGACTCTTCTCCTGCGAGGCACTGAACTACAGATAAAGAGATTACAATTAAGGTCAGGAAAAAACCTCTAATCATTCTACGCCCTCCTAAAAGAGTCTTCTCTTTAGATTTATATAAAACAGTTCAGAAAATCTTCTTGTATCAATGGTATCTGAATATGTCTTGTTCCATTGAAGATTTACTCCAGCTACAAGATCAAGCATCCCTGCCCTGAATGAAAGGGAAGAAGAAAGAGAATAAGAATCAGCATCAGAAAGGGAATCCCTCCTTGTATATCGGGCACTGCTATTTAACCACATATTTCTATGAAATTTTTTTCTTATATCAATGGCACCTCCCTTTGTGGTCTCACTGTAATCTCTTTCAAGCATGTAACCTTTATGAAACCATGTCTCTGAATAGAAGATCCTTGACAAAATATGAAAAGAAGAATTTATATCAAGGCCATATCTGAATTCTCCACGGAAAGAGTCTGAGGGGTTTATATTTGAATCCACATCCTGATATTGGAGGAAGAGATAATAGGGCCTTCGTGAGACGATCAAACCCATCGTATCTATCTCTGTCTCGGGAAGCCTTCCCTCATAATAACCGGACCTGAGGGTTGTCCTCAAGCGACTGTGGCTATAATAGGGAGACAAAAGATTATTGAATAAATCAAGCCGCAGGTTATAACCATAGGTATCTGTCTTTAATTCTGCCCCCCTGTCTTCTGTGCTGTAGGAGACAAAGAATTGATAGGTGATTATTGAAGGATTTACACTCCAGGCTCCTGGAGGCAGGTCAAGAACCCTTATCCTTGTAATATCACCAATGGTTGTAATCTCATAGTGAATCAGAGGTGTAAGTCTGTAAAGTATCCTGTTATCAGGGTTTTCCACATAAACCTCTATAGAAGATACAAGGATATTTCTTTCATTAAGATCAAATTCATCATTCCCTATCACACCTGGCTGTGCAGAATGCGGTTCTTTTATTATGCTTATTTCTCCTTTTCTATCATAAAGGGAGGTGCCTAAATTAAAACCTCCATTAAATCTGCCTCCACTGATAGATTTTGTATAATTTGTTGAAAAGAAATGAGAAGTTGTCTTTACCTCACTGTCACTCTCCCTTAAAATATTATCCTCAAAGGATCTGGAAGATAGATAATTGAATCTGTAAGTAGAGCTCAGGCTTGCAAATAATTGATGGGAAAGACTGAAGAGGGCATCACTTACCTCACGCATTCTTTTAATCCTGTTATCAGCGGTGCTACCATCCTTTGTGTACCTGAAGGACAGACCTGATGAAAGACTCAAGGGCAATCTCAGGAGTAACCTCTCTGTCCAGCTAAAGGAATCTATATCCTGTGTCAGAAGGTCTCTATGTCTTGAACTGTCAAAGGATAAAGAGGAAACAAGGCTGAGGAATCCGAGATTTATGCTATTACCAAGCTGATAGAGCTCCCTTGAATCTGAGCCAGGAGATTCGGTCTTTAAATATGAGCCTGTAAATGAAAGATTCCTCCCACCTTTAAATTCCCTGAAATATCTTAAGCTGTTACTGAATAACCTTGTATCATATCTTATATCTTCCTGTCTGGTGGATACCTGAGAGTAAAGCATATTTAAGAAATAAGGTTTTTTTTCATATTTAAATTTCCCGCCCTCAAGCGTGCTCACAGCAGGGGATATCCTCATCAGGCCCTGCCTTGAAAGAGGCTCTTTCCTAACAAAGAAGAGCTCAAGATTATAGGGATGTTCAGGAAGTATAAAATTCCTCCATTCATATTCAAAGGACGAGGCAGTCCACCAGGATGACCTCATGGTCTGTGTCCTGAAATCCTCATGCTTCAGACCTGCTGATGTCTTTAGATATATGGTGATAAATCTCGGATGGTATACATAACCCCTGAAGATAAAATTGAGTTTCTCCTTAAGGAAAATATCCCTCCTCATAAATCCACTCCCGCCTGTTCTGTTCTCGTCTTTGTCATAAGAAAAATTTAGCTCTATCTCCCCATTTGAATCGTAAAGTCGTGGTGTAAAATCAAGGGCATGGACACAGGTAATATCCATGAACAACAAAAATATCAAGATTAAAAATAATTTCATCTCTAAAAAATCTTATCTCCATAGATTCTTTCAAACTAATTCTTTAAAAGAAACCTGTCATTACCTGTATGGGCATCATGACAGTCAAGGCATCTGAAGTCTGGGTATCTATGAACATTATTCTTAAGGATATCTTTCCTGTCATGACAGTAAAGACAGAATTCTCCGGGTTCTGATACCAGCATATAGGCATAACCTGAACTGTGAGGCATATGACATACCCTGCATCCACCAGCAGCTATCGGACCGTGAAGCCATTTTTTTTCCATATCCATATTGTGGCAGTAAAAACAGAGTCTTTCAGTAGGCATTATCAATTCATTCGTATCCTTTCTGTGGCAGCCAGAACACATCCTTGCAGCATAGGGACCATGCTCAGCAGGGATATGGAGTGCTTTCTTTTCTGAAAGATGTGAGTCTATCTTTTGTACTTTAGCAGTCAGACCTGATTCGGTTATTTCTGGTCCCGGTACCCCGTCAAAAAAGAAGGAAAGTATTTTATACCTCTTCACTGGATCGGAACATCCAGAAAGAAGCATTACAATCAAGGATATTATTAAAAATCTTATCATGAGCTAATTGTTTTATTCTGATTTTTCACCCTCTGGTATATTCTGTTTTTCAAAGACCTGTTGTTTCTTTTTTACTTCTTCAAGGAGCTCCTGATCCGAAAGATACCTCATGCCTTTCTGCTTTCCAAAGGCATAAACATTCACCATCCTGTCACCAAACTGGCTTGTAACTAATACAATGTATTGAATCTCAAAATCAGGGGCAGCATGCTGTCTGAAATAATCAATATTGTTATAATCAATAACCACCTTTGCTGGAAGTACAAGCCTGCCAGGTTTTGTTCCCCCACCACCAAAAAACATCAGCAAAAAGCCATCCTTATTGAATATCTGGACATTAAAAAATGCTGCATCAGCCACATATACCCTTCCCTCTCTGTCAACAGCAACACCCCGTGGTCTTGCAAAATGACCCAGATTAACACCAAGCCTTCCTACTGTTCCTTTAAAATGTCCATCCCTGTCAAACTTTACAATCTGAAACCTTCCTGCATCACTCACATAAAGTGTACCCTCTTTATCAAAGACAAGATTTGTGGGTCTGTCAAGCCATTCAGAGGTATCACCTCTTCTTCCAAAGGTCCTCGTAATCTCACCTGTTAATTTGTCAAAGACCTTAATCTCGCCATTCTTTATATCGGCAACATATACCTCATCTTCAAAGGGGACTGCATCAACTGGTTTCCAGTCTCCTATAATTCCATAGGACTTTACATAGAGATCATTCCTATCAAAAACCACTACCTGCTTTCTTACAGGATCAGATATATATTTATTTCCCTCTGCATCTATGCTTATATTTACAGGCTGCATGAGCTTGCCCTGACCCATTGCACCCTTCAGGTATTCATATCTTTTGTTCTTTAAATCGAAGATAATCACACCTGCATTTGTATCACAGACATATATCTTTCCATCATGTACTGCCACTCCATAGGGTTTGTCAAGCCTTCTCTCATCTTCTTTTTCACCTATTATGAATTTTTCAAAACCTGACTTTGGTGGCTCCACATCCTTTGCACCTGTAAAGGATGTCAGAAATTGTATCCTTGGAGGATCAGGCGGTTCCGGAAAAAATACAGGAGGTTCTTTTATCTCTACTTTATGTACAGCACAGGCAGAGATGATAAATAAGAATGATAAAAAAACTATTTTTAATACTGAAATCATTTATTATATTCTAAACATTGAAATTATAAAATTAATAAAGAGGGAAGAGATTCCTCCCTTCCCTCATACAAGCTTACGGAGTCTTGCTGCCTTTTGCGTGACAGGACAGACAGAGATTACTATTAGCATCACTTACATAAAGGAACTTTTCACCGCTGTTACCAGTGTTGTGAACAGCATGACAGGTTGAGCATTCCATCTTTCCATTCCAGAGATAGTTGCTTACAGGCGTTGTACCAAATTGGGCTGTAGCAGAATCGTATATCTCTGGATCCTCAGCAGCAACACTGTCATAATCAAAACCAATTGGATGGTGATTAAGGAGATAGCCATCCTTACCAATCTTATACTGGACTGCAATAGTGCTTCCTCCTGAGCTCCTTGACCTTGTATCCTGAGGTGCATGGCCATACTCATTAACAGCAACTGTTCCATCGTGGCAGCTTAGACAGAGAAGTGATACAGAACCCACCTTATCAAAATAATCAACAGACTGGGGATATTTTGAGCCTGAAAGGGGTTTATCAGGGCCTGGGTCATAGGGTGCAAAGACCTGGGTGGTTACTGCATGGTTCCACAATGGTAAATAGGTATAGTCAGGTGGTGCTTCAGGACCTGTTCCAGCACCGCCAGATGTGCTCAGCTTATATGCATGGTGCGGTGCGTGACACCATACACATATCCTGTTCAGAGCATCTGCTGGCATGGCAGGATAGTTGCCACCTGGCTGCCCCTGTCTCAGATCATGGGGTGTGCCATTGATACCTGTGCCGGGAGTGTAGGTACCTGTAAAAGCCATAGCAACAGCACCGGCAAGCAAAATAATAAAGAGGCTCATCAATAGGATAAAGGACCTTTTCATTGGAAGACCTCCTTCAATTCATTTAGCTGCTCTAAGAGCAGCCCTAAAACCTTATCTGACAGGCACATTATTTAAAGCAATTCATATGCCAAACAAAAAAATTTAGTAATTTTAAATAAATATCCTTATCCCCTCCCACTGTTCATCTACCATTAAGGGTGAAATGACCATCTTTTATGGGTGAAATGCTCTTCACTCTGATAATTTACTGGAGTCAAAATTACAAAAATAAATAATTTCAAAGATTCTAAACATGGCATAAACCTTGCTTATATCTAATGTGAACCCTTCTGGCAGGCATTAAAAAATAATGGAAGGAGGATTAGAAATGAGAAGAGCTGTTCTCGCAACCATATTCATCTTTCTGATTGCCCTTTCTGGAGTAGCCCTTGGAGCCCATCCAGATGTGACAGTTAAAAATGCCGCTGGCAATCCTGTATCTGGAATCGAACCATACAGCCCAAAACAGACATGCAGCGGCTGCCATATCCCTCAGTGTGAAGCTCCAACACCTGAAAATCCAAAGGGTTATTGCAACACCCAGCAACAGAACAGGGATGATTATGGAATAGGTTTAAAACAGGTCCAGCAGCATGTGGGAAGAATCCTTGCGGATGGCACAGTGACATTCGCCTCTCAGACAGTGAACTCCTTTGAACACGGAGTATCAGTTGGTAAGCACATGAATCTGGGAAGAAATGAGGCTTACACAGCTCAGATGAGGACAGTCTGGAAACAGGCCTTCTTCACAAGTTCACCAGGGATGTTTGGAAGGTTTTGACCTCCATCGAACCGCCAGTTGGCGGCAATGCATATTAATATGACTGGTGATCCCTATGGCAGGCAGCTTGAGGCATCACCACCAGACTGGGTAAAGACCTGTGGAGCCTGTCATGTTGGTGGTGGCCAGCTTGAATATGACAGGACAATGAATCCGTATGGACCAAATTCTCCTGCTGGTGACAGATATATCTATATAAAACCTCATGTAGACCCGCAAAGTGGTGAAATTATGGCTGGAGGCATATATGATATCTCCCAGACACCAGAACTCCAGCAAACTGAATTATATGGCTCAAACAATGTAGAGGTTGACTGCATGCTTTGCCATTCCATGGATGCAAGACCTATGGTAGCATGGTATATGTCAATGGGCTGCGGTCAGGGTGGCATACCGGGCCCAAAAAATGACCCTGACTGTTCAACTGATCCAAGATTTAATTACCAGCCAGGCCAGATCTATGATATTTATAACAGAAACCTTGCACTTCTGATGGGTAGACTAAATATTACTGCAACAGCAGGGCTTGGCGTGCCTGTAAATCCCATGACAGGTGAACTTATGGTAAACACACCTCAAACAATACCTGGGACAACCATTGCCTCAAAACCAGGGTCAAAAAACTGTGCCCAGTGTCATGCAAGGGATGAAGACACAGTGGGTCTTCCAGGGATGAGTGCCATGCTTGCTGGATTTGGAAACTATGCAAGGATAACAATGCCTGGCTATGGATTTGACTTTGATGAGATATCTTCAACTGGCACATGCAATCCATCAGATCCTTCAAGGGATTGTAAAAATAATAGTATGTGGTTTGAACTGGGCTGTAAAACAGGTATGGGCAAAAGGGCACAGAAGACAGGTCAGGGCTCAAGTGATAAATTCGGTCCATCCGGGATGTGTATTGTCTGTGAGCAACTTGCCTGGAGTCAGGGTATCTGTTTGAATCAAACCCTAAAAAATTACTGCGCCTGGCTCGGTGTGAGCATAGACAATAATCCAATGAATGATATTGGCAGACCTATACCAAACAAGATGCCTGACACAGATGTCCATGATGCAGCTAATATGAAATGTGCTACCTGCCATTACAGCCTTGAAGGTACAATTCCCTCAAAAACCTATGGTGGTGTCAACTATCCAGAGGAAAATATTCAGAAGATAGACCACCAGTTTGCACAGGGATATTCAACTGTTGAAAAATCAAAAGACAACCTTGATGGTACAGTTACCTGTGCAAGCTGTCATATAACAAAGGAACATCCAAACTCATCGGGTGCACCAACACCGGCTCATGCAAACTTCCCGTCCATTCATTTCCAGAAGATAGATTGTAGAACCTGCCATATACCAAGTGTCTATTCAGCACCTGGAAAACTTAAATACAGAGACTGGACAGTTGGATGGTTTAGAGGACTCAACAGAAATCAGCTTGACTGGAACTTCAACATGCTTACAGGTTCACATGACCCAATGCCTGCTTTAAGGGCATGGATAACCACACCAGAGGGGACAAAGATTGCTCCTGTACTACCCACTGTACAACCTATATGGACAGAAAAGCTCATAATAAACGGGAATCCTGTATGGGTACCCACAAAGACAAGGGATGTAGCAAATGCTGCTGCCATTGTAAAGGGAAAGATGAATGATGGACTGCTTCAAGGAGTAAACTTTACCATTAATGGAGCAAATGTAATACCTCTCTTTGATGGATTCCAGCTTGCTGATGCACTTGCTATTGACACAAAGGCTGATATTGATGCCATGGTTGATGAGCTCATGAATAGCAATGGTAACGGACTCGCTCCCCATGCCCAGCTGGATGATCCAAAGCTCGGCATGTTCCAGTTATTCTTTGATCCAGGTCATGGTGTTGTACCAAAGCAATATGCCCTTGGTGGTTCAATGACAGGTGGATGCATTGCCTGCCATTCAAGCTCAGACCCTACATCTAAGAACTACAGTCCTAAATCAACTGGATTCTTTGACAGAAATCAGGAGCTTCTGGAACACCCCTTGAGCCAGCTTGCTGATTATGACTGTGATATACTTGTGCCTGCTGTGTTTCCTGATGTACCCACATGTAAGGCATACATTGGTGGAAAGCTTATGCCAGGCCTTGGTCTTTCAATGGATGGAATTGATTTCATACAGATGATGGCAATCAAGGAAGGAGACCCTGACTGCAATCCCATGATGCAGATATTCGGGCTTCCAGCAAACTGTGATCCTCAGGTAATTCTCTCAAGGGATGAGGTAAGACAGCGCTTTGCTACAAAACTCCAGCAGAGCACATTTAATGGTTCAAACAGGGTTGTATGGAATATCGCTGTTGAGAAAAACCCTGGTAATCCAGGACATCAAAACTCCTGGGATCAGGCAACCATCTGCTACAATCCATTAACAGGTGAGACCATGCCCTGCACAGATGGAGGTATGATACTTACAGTGGTCAATTCAAACCAGCTTTTGGGGTATGATAGCGCTACCCTATCCAAACTTACAGATCCATCAACAGCGGGTATCCCAAAACCAATAGCTCAATTCACTTACTCCATTAGCGGTCTCACCGTTTCTGTTGAAACCTCCTCCGCTGCCTGCTCAAGCTCTGACTGCTCCTATAACTGGTCATTCGGTGATGGCTCCATTGCCTCAGGTCTCACTGCCACCCATTCTTACTCTGCTCCAGGCGACTATAACCTTAAACTCACTGTTGTTGACA
>CALJEL010000076.1 GCA_938074335.1 uncultured bacterium
CTGTTAAACTTAGTTCAGTGATTTCTTTCACTGACATGGGTGTGTCCTCCTTTCTTTAAAAAGTTTAATTAAATTAAATCAATGGAGAATACACCCTTTTGTCTTAATTTTTCAATTTACACAGAAAATTTTACACTACCCTCACTACTTTAGCTGTTGACATTTTTGCTTCTGAAAGGGTAATTTAACTTACATGATAGATTTACATACCCATAGTGTATTCAGTGATGGTGAGCTTATTCCTGCTGAGCTCATAAGAAGGGCTCAATATAATGGATATGAGGCTATTGCCATTACTGACCATGTGGACCATTCAAACATAGACATTGTTGTCCCAAGGCTCCTTGAAGCTGTGAGACACTTAAATGACCATGTCTCTATAGAGGTCCTTGCAGGTGCGGAGATAACGCATGTACCTCCTTCATTAATACCAGACCTCGTCAGGGAGCTCAGGACAATGGGTGCAATGATTGTACTTGTGCATGGAGAGACCCTTGTTGAGCCTGTGCAGGAAGGGACGAACAGGGCAGCTATTGAGGCAGATGTTGATATCCTTGCCCACCCAGGGATCATGACCACAGAGGATTTATTATTTGCAAAGGAGAGGGGTGTTTATCTTGAGATTACCTCAAGAAAGGGACACAGCCTTTCCAATGGATATATTGCAAGAGAGGCACAGAGATTCGGGATTCCCATTGTTATAAACACAGATGCCCATGCACCATCTGATTTAATAACAAGGGATATGGCAATAAAGATTCTCCTCGGAGCTGGCATAGAAGAGACAAGAATAAATTCAGTATTTTTAAATTCAAAACAGGTGGTAGAAAAGGCACTTAGGAGGCATTATGCCAAAGCCCATTAAAAAGAGGATCATAAAAAAGACAGAGCCAGAAAAGGAGATCAAATCAACCTTTGTCAGACTTCAGGAAGGATTCAAAGAGAGAGGTCAGGATTTAAAAAGGATATTAATTATCAGTGCAGTAGCCCTTGTGCTCATTTCTGGTTTTATTATATACAGTCTGTATTCAAAATCCAGGGCATCAAGACTTTTTTATGAAGGTTACAGGGCCTTTTATGTTGAAAGGGTTATTCCTGCAGGTGGCTATATGAAGGCCCTTGAGGCATTGAAGAAGTCCTATGATTCAAGGCCGGATCCCCTTACGCTTCTTTACATAGCTGACGGTTACCAGAAGATGGGTTCTCTGGATGAGGCATTGAAGATACTTGAGGAATTCAAGAAGAAGTATAATGACAACAGATACCTCATGCCATTATGCTATCAGAGGATGGCTATGATTTATAAAAAGAAGGGGCTTAATGAAGAAGCCCTCAGGGTATATGAGGAGCTATATAGAAATGGTTATACCCTTAAAGACCTTGCCCTTTATGAATCTGCAAGGATCCTTTCAGAATCAAAGAGAACTGAAGAGGCAAAAAACAAAATGGAGCAGCTTAAAAAGGAATTTCCTCAATCACCTTATCTCGGGATGCTGAAGTCTGAAAAGTAATCATCTGCTTTAAAGGGCTCAAGTTTTTTGTAATGCACGCAATCCCCTTAAGAAATTATTTTTGATGAAGTGCTATCTCCTCCAGTATCCTGAACACAGCCTTTCTTGTATTTCTGTCCTCTATCTTTCTGAAAAGTTCCAGAAGCCTTTTCTCCTCTCCTGTCAGCTCACCATAGGGAGACTCCTCTTCAGATAGAAGCTCTTTTTCTGACGGAAAGAATTTGCTCACAGGCATATCCAGTGCCTCAGCTATATCAATAAGCCTTTCAATGCTTATACTGCTTTTCCCTGATTCATATTTCTGCACCTGCTGATAGGACACACCTATCAGCTCAGCAAGCCCCATCTGGGATAGGCCCTTCTGGAGCCTGAATCTCCTTATTAATCTTCCTATGAGATTGCTGCGGTCTTTCATATCTTAGCCAGAAGATTATGGCAATTGCTACCATTAAGTCCATAAACTTAAAGTTGTATCTATTGACAGACGCAACTAAAAGTTGTATAAAATACTATGCCCCTGGAAGGCAGACATCGCATACTCATAATAGACGATGATGAGGCTATTATTAAGCTCTTAAGTGATTTCCTCACCCTTGCCGGCTTTTATGTAAGAACTGCAAGGGATGGTCTTTCAGGCCTTGAGCTTATTAAAAAGGAGACCTTTGATATTATAATCACTGATTGTGATATGCCTGGTATGAGTGGTATAGAACTGACAGCTTTACTTCGTTCAATGAATCCCTCTTTATCTATAATTGGAATAAGTGCAGATAGAAAAGGGGAAGACTTTCTCAAGGCAGGTGCTGACCTTTTTATATCCAAGCCTTTTAAGCTTTCAAGTCTTCTTGAGAAGATTGTAGAAAGGTGTTCAGGCTGATGGGGTTTTTCTTCTGTAGGACCTTCTCTTTTTCTTGAGGTCATCAGGATCTGGTTTAAAACCATCAGGGGGGAGTTTTATCTCTATATCAGGCTTTAGAGCATGCTCCTTTATTTCAGGATTAAGGGCATAGATCACTGATTCAGGAATTTTGTATTTTTTTGCAATTCCTGCTATTGTCTCACCTCTTTTTACAATATGAATTTTAACAGTATATCTTTCTTCCTTCGGGATGGATAATAGATTTTGAATAAATATCTCCTTTTTATCAGCAGGGATTCTTATCCTGTAAGTTGCCTGATCTGGAGGGGTACACCATCTCTTGAGTTCAGGATTCAATAATCTTATGGTCTGGATATCTGTCTCAGCAGCCCTTGCTATAACCTCAAGGTCTACAGGAGATTCAATCTCCACCTCTGAAAATTCAACGGGCTGATGGTATTCAATATCTTCAAATCCATATTTTTCAGGTTCAAGGGCAATGAGACTTGCTGCTACAAATTTTGGTACATACTCCCTTGTCTCTCTTTTCAGATAGCGTTTTTTCTGAAGGAGTGTCCAGTGGTCATCTGCCCTGGTTTTTCTTAAAGCCCTGAGGACCTTTCCTTCTCCAGCATTATAGGCTGCCATGGCAAGGTGCCAGGAATTGAACATATCATAAAGGTCTTTTAGATACCTGGCAGCAGCCTCTGTAGACTTTACAGGATCACGCCTTTCATCAATCCACCAGTTTATGGTAAGGCCATATTTTTTTGCTGTTGATGCTATAAACTGCCATGGTCCAACAGCCCTGCTTCTTGAATAGGCATTTGTATTAAAACCACTTTCTATTAATGGTAAAAATACAAGTTCCTTTGGTAGGCCATTCTTTACAAGGATTTCCTTCATAGTATCAATATACATTCCAGCCCTTGAAAGCCAGAGGCTGAATCGGTCTCTCAATCTATTTGTAAAGGTATTTATATGCCTTTCCACAGCCCTTACAGCAAGGTCATTTGAATCATAATCATGAATCAGGACCTTGAGGTCATAGATATCTTCTTCCGAGGCTGAGGCAACAGGGTCTTCTTCTTTATCACTCAGTATCTCTGTTTTTAAGGTATGGTTCTGGTCTGAAGAATTGTCATTGGTTATAAGGTCAAATTTGTTTTCCAGTGTGGAGATAGAATTATCACCATAAGCAGATTGAATAAAAATAATGATAAAGACAATTATGAAACCAGAAATAATGCTTTTCAACCCAGGACTCACTCTAACACCTCCTGCTTTAATTTAGCAAAAAACATGCTAAAGAAAATAATAAAATTTTTCTTTTAAAAATAATGAGATTTAATTTGCCAGCGTTGTTATCCCTGACAAAAACTGTCATATTATACCAAAAACTGTCAAAAAAATTTGCTAAATTTTGCACTCTAAAATCCTGCCAGAAATCCTTAGAATTGCTTTAATATTCCTTCCAGAAATCTGTTAAACCCCCAGTTCAGTAAGTTCCTTCACTGACATGGGAGTGCCCTCCTTTTTTGAAAAGTTTAATTTAAATTAATGGAGGATACACCCTTTCCTCTTAATGTTTCAATTTACACAGTAGATTTTACACTATCTCTTCAGGATCTCTATTGCCTTTTTTAACGATACCTTCATCCTTTCAAAGGCATCTGCAAGAAGTTTCATCTCATCATTAGTTTTTACTTCAAACCGTTTATCAAGATTCCCACGGCTTACCTCAGTTGGTGATAGTATTTATAAAGATCTCCATTACGCTCTGAACCTTTTCAAAAGGGATAAGCTCATTATCCTTTAAATCTGTCTCCACAGGTGTAACTGTATCTTCATCAATCCCGAAGGTCTTTAATAATTCCTCTGTCAAAGGGCTATCCAGTTTTTTTAAGGGCTTTATCCCTTCAATAAAATTCAACTCAATGATCTCTTTATTCTTTATATATTCAATTGTCTCATCCGGTGGTCTGTTCCCAATGGAGATATAAACTACCTCCCCCTCTTCTATACTGACCTTGCAGAGATGAGGCTCATCCTTAAACTTGATAACAATCTGCCCTGTCTTCTAAGCCTTGAGGTATTTTTTAAGTTTAAAAATCATAAATTTCTTTAAACTGATCCCCCAGAAAATTATTGCAATTATAATTTATACTAAGATATGAGTCAAGCCATCCTTCAGGACCCTAAACTGCCGATAGGAATGGCGGGGGATGCCGAAAAGACAATACCAGCACCCCAGAAAATCGTCAGATTTTCTGGGGACCCCGCTTGCGACACCTTAATAGTGCAACAGAGCGGCAGAGCGACAGAGCGACAGCTCTGGGAGAGAGGTAGCCGCAGGCTTCAGCCTGCGTGGCGTAGGCTTCCAGCCTGCGAATGGTGGAAATACAAAAAACGCCTTCAACAGGCTGGAAGCCTGTTCTACAAGCTTGCGGCTACCAGCTTTAGCACTATGGTGTCGCACTGTCGCACTATCGCACTGTGGCTCGGCTTTGAGGCATCCCCCGCCATTAGAGCACGGGGTGAAGACAAGCTTCACCCCGTTAACCCCGATAAAAATGCATTTCTATCAGCAAATTTAGGTCAGGATAAAATCACTGGTCTTTATATCCATATACCTTTCTGTGCCAGAAAATGTCCTTACTGTGACTTTTATTCTCTGGAAGGCAGGTCCTCAGGATTAATTGACGATTATATCTCCGCCCTGATAAAGGAGATGGGTCTTTATCACGAACAGATGAACCATATAAAGACGGTTTACATTGGTGGTGGCACACCATCCATCCTCAATATTGCTCAACTTACTGTTTTACTTGAAGGGATTTACAGGTATATTAAGGGTTCAGGACTTATGGAGTTTACAGTGGAGGTAAATCCTAAAAGTATAACCGGCGAGAAATTAAGATTATTTAAAGATTATGGTATTACGAGGATAAGCCTCGGGATTCAATCATTTAATGAAAGGGATTTAAAGATCCTTGGAAGGCTCCATTCCGTAGATGATTCATTAAAGGCGGTTGATGATATTAAAAGGCTTTTCTTTAACCTATCTGTGGACCTCATTTACGGCATTCCGGAACAGACCTTAAAAGACTGGCAAGAGAATCTCTCCATCATTGAAGACCTGGATCCAGATCACATCTCTACTTATGAACTGACCGTGGAAGAAGGAACTCCCCTTCATCAAGAAATATCAAGGGGCCTATTAAAAAAACCTGATGAAAAAGAAATAGTAGATATCTACGAAAAGACCCATAACTATCTTGAAAAAAAGGGTTATATTCACTATGAGGTTTCAAACTTTGCAAAAACTGATAGACTATGTCTTCATAACCTCAACTACTGGAAGAGGGGAGAATATATAGGCATTGGAGCTGGTGCTCACTCATTCATTAATAAAAAAAGAATAGAAAATTATAAGGACCTGAGGATCTATCAGAATTCATTAAAGGAAGGCAGGTTTCCCTATAAGAAAATAGTTGAACTAAGCCCTGAGGATGAGTTCGTAGAATTTATCATGCTCGGTCTAAGGCTCAAAGAAGGGATATCCCTTGATAGAATTCCTGGAGAGACTTCATTTAAAGAAAGGGTTCTCAAAAGGTGCTTACCATTAATTGAAAGAGGTCTCCTGAAAAAGGAGGATAATTTCCTTAAGCCCACGCTGAAAGGTTTTCTCCTGCTAAATGAGGTAATAACAGCGCTTATTTAATTTCTTATCTCATCTTTTCCCATTGCCAAGCTGTTTTAATAATATATTCAAGGTCATCAAAAAAAGGTGTCCATCCTAATTTCTCCTTGATCTTTGAGTTATCAGATATAAGAACAGGAGGATCACCTTCTCTTCTGCCTGTCTCCTCAATAGGTATCCTGATACCTGTAACTCTTATGACAGCCTTTACAACCTCTCGCACTGAATATCCATGTCCATATCCGCAATTAAATATATCAGTCTCCCCTCTATCCATTAGATATTGCATAGCAAGGATATGCGCCCTTGCGAGGTCATCAACATGGATATAGTCTCTTATACATGTGCCATCAGGTGTTGGATAATCTGTACCGAATATCTGTAATCTATCATATTCTCCCTTTGCGACCTTCAGTGCACGGGTAATAAGATGAGTGGCTTCTCTATAGGCCTGTCCCAATCTACCACCTGGATCAGCCCCTGCCACATTAAAATATCTCAGGCTTATATATTTAAAATCACTCCTGGCAGAATGAATATCCTGGAGAATCCTCTCAACCATTGTCTTTGAACTTCCGTAGGGGTTTATTGGATTAAGAGGTGCTTCTTCATTAACAGGAATTTTCTCAGGGATACCATATACAGCTGCAGTTGATGAGAATATAAATTTCCCTATACCCATCTCAAGCATTATCTTAAGAAGATTAAGGGTATTCATTGTATTATTTGTGTAATACTTAACTGGCTCTCTTAAACTTTCAGGCACCACTATAGAGGCTGCAAAATGCATTACCACATCTGGCCTGAAATCCTGAAGTACCTTCCTTAAAAGCTCACTATCAGATAGGTCACCAACAAAGAGTTTCCCATATAGCACAGCCCATCTGTTACCCGTTGAAAGATTATCATAGGTTAGGACATCATAACCTTTCTCTCCAAGCATCTTTACCACATGACTTCCAATATAACCTGCTCCTCCTGTAACAAAGACCCGCATCGGACCTCCTCCTGTAAAAAATCTTCAATTAAATTTTTATTATTGCTTTATCTTAATCTCCTCAGAATAAGGGCCTTCTTTTAATGGACCCAGGGCTGTTATCCTGTAATAGACTTCTTTAAAACCGTTAAGCCTGTCCTCAAATAATGGATAGGCTACTTCACCAGCCAGGACAAATCCGCTGCCAGTATTTCTGTATATCCTGTAACCTCTTAACCATTTTTCAGGATTTTCCCTCCATGTAAGCACCACACTACCATCAACAAGAACATACCGCAACCCTTCAGGTTTTGCAGGAATGTAATCTTCAGGCCTGATAATAACCTCTGCAGAATAACCCTCCACTGAGTCCCCAGTGCATCTAAGCCTGATTATCCTTATTTGTTCAGGATCAGGCTTTATCTTAAAAAATTTCAGGCTTAGAGGTTCTCTGTTAAGAAGTTCCTCACCCTTATCTGAGAAAATACTATAAACATTATAAAGACATTCCTCCCTGCTATCCCATGATAGAACTATCTCTTCAGATGTTATCTTAAAATTAAAGCCTGATGGTGCCTCTGGCAAGGGCAAAGATTCAACGGTAATCCTCTGCTCAGCCTTTATTCCTTTATTATAAGTGGAGATAATCACATATTCCCTGCTATCAGAGCTTAAAGGAGTGTTATCAATAAAAATATTCTTATTTGTCTCCCCTAATTTCACCAGTTCTTTATCCTTTCTATAGATTACAAAATAAATACCATCCTGAGGATAAGGATATTGCCACTTTAGAATTATACCCTCAGGTCTCAGGAGATAATTGAGATTTTCAACTGGTCTTGCAACCTTCAATCTTTTATATGAAGGAAGGGCCTTTTTCCCGCAGCCATAAAAGAGACTCAGAAATATCAAAAGGGATAAAAAAATAGAGAGGCTTCTTCGTATCATCAAACAGTCTTTCTCAAAAGTGTCCTTAATGCCCTTATCTGCCTTTTTATCTCCTTCGGAGATGTACCACCCTTTGACCTCTTTGCCTTTATAGAACCCTCAGGAGATAAGAATTTATATATATCAGATTCTATAAAAGTAGAAAAACTTCTGAATTCTTTTACAGTAAGTTCATTTAGCACCTTGCCCTCTTCTATACAATACCTGACTATCTTGCCTGTTATCTCATGGGCCTTTCTGAAGGGAAGACCTTTCCTTACAAGGTATTCTGCCACATCAGTGGCGAGGCAGAAACCACTGGAGGCCCTGTACATACTGTCTTTATTAAATTTAATAAGTGGAAGCATTTCAGAAAGTATGGAGAGGGATGACCTCAGTGTGTCTGCAGTATCAAAGACAGGTTCTTTGTCTTCCTGCATATCCCTGTTGTATGTGAGAGGGAGTCCCTTCATAACTGTAAGAAGGCTTATAAGGTTTCCATAAACCCTTCCTGTCTTTCCTCTTATTAACTCAAGGACATCAGGATTTTTTTTCTGAGGCATGATGCTTGAACCGGTAGTATAGGCATCAGGAAGTTCTATAAAATTGAACTCCGAGCTGGACCACAAAATGAGTTCCTCCGACAGCCTTGACAGATGCATCATAAGGACAGAACAATTAAACAGAAATTCAAGGCAGAAATCCCTGTCTGATACCGCATCCATACTGTTTAGCGAGATAGAACTAAACCCGAGTTTTTTTGCAACAAAATCCCTGTCTGCTGGAAGGGAGCTACCTGACACGGCACAGGCTCCAAGGGGCATTACATTTATCCTTCGAAGATTTTCCCTGAATCTTTCCAGGTCTCTTAAAAGCATCCAGGCATAGGCAAGGAGATGATGACTCAACAACACAGGCTGTGCCTGCTGGAGATGGGTATAGCCCGGCATAATAATATGCTGATTCTTCTCAGCAATCTTGATAAATATATCTATCAGATTCTTTATAAGCTTAATTAACTCCTTCACTTCATCTCTAAGATATAACCTCAGGTCAGTTACAACCTGATCATTTCTTGAACGGGCAGTATGAAGCCTTGCACCGGCTTCACCTATCTTCTCTGTAAGGCTGTATTCAATGTTCATATGAATATCTTCAAGCTCTTTTTTGAACTCAAACCTGCCACGCTCGATATCCCTGAGGATATCCCTGAGCCCATTAATAATCTTCTTACCATCCTGCTCCGGAATAATGCCCTGCCTCATGAGCATCTCTGCATGGGCAAGACTTCCAAGGACATCATATCTTGCAAGTCTTATATCAAATGAAAGGGATTCTGTAAATTCCTCCACAGAAGATGCTGTCTTCTCTTTGAATCTTCCACTCCATGGTTTCTTCATGAAGTTAAGATAATCTTTTATATAAGAAAGTGTCAATAGCCCAATTGAACAGTTTAAACAGTTTGAACAGTTAATAACTCACTAATTCACTAACTCACTTCACTGTCTGGTGTGCTGTCGCACTACCTTTAGGCATCTTTAGACCATATCCTTATCCTTTGCACCATAATCCGAGATGAGCCAAAAAGATTGTATCGTTTTATAAAAAATCTCTTTCCAATGGTAAAGATTCGCAGAAAGGTTTGGTTACCTCTATATTATTCAATATTGAAAACTTCTTTTCTATACCTGCTCGGTGTAACCCCGATATATTTCTTGAAATATCTTATGAAATTGCTCAAATCATCAAAACCTACTCCTGCTGATATCTCAGAGATCGATTTTCCAGAATCTTGAAGCAATCTCTTTGCCTTTTCAAGTCGCATCAGACAAAGAAACTTCTTAGGGCTCTTCCCTGTATATCTTTTAAAAATCCTGCAGAAATGGAACCTGCTCAAACCAGCCTCCCTTGCCATATCAAGTATTGAAAGTTTCTGATCGAGGTGCTCATTCAAAAAATATATAACCCTCAGGATGTTCTCGGGTATATCGGTTTCAGAGGAATCAAGAAGTTTTGATATCTCAATGTCAGAGAAAGGATACCTCCTCTCCTTTGGCCCTCTCTTAAGTAAAAGGATGTCGTTTAATCTCTTCTTTAATTCATCAAAATTTACTGGTTTTTTAAAGAATTCCCTTGCCCCTGCCTTGAAGGTCTTAATTGCTATCTCTTCTGAACTCTCTTCAGTTAAAAAAACAACGGGTATATCAGGTCTCCGGGTCTTTATTTCTTTTAATAGAGTTATACCCTTATGGGGATTATAACCACAATCAATAATGAGAAGATCCATCTCAATCTTTCTGACAGTCTCTGACTGGCTCAGGGGATATACAAGTATAGACTCTCCTTCTAATGAAAAACTCCCATAAATACCCTCCCCTTCATCTGAAAGGATAACTATAGGTTTTCTGCTCATAAGCCTTAAACCCTCCATGAGAACTCTTAAAAATCTTATTGAAAAAATTAATTTCCATCTCCTTTATTCAAGCGGACAGCGACCATCAATTTATTTACTAACAATTAACTTTCAAAAGTTTAAAAAGCAATAATTATGCCTGTTTTAACTGGTAATTATTAAACATTTTTATTAATAAAAATTTTTTAAAATGCGTATTTTCACCATTCAAGGTGAGTGTTTTTCCACAGCTGGATAAGTTTCCTCTTCCTGTCTTTTCTTTATCCTTTGATATCCCTTTGTCATTCCTTTCTGTTTCTAAAATCTTTACCTCAAACAGTAAAATTTTTATTTACCCTTTTTTAAAATTTGTAACCTAAATAATATTTAAGTTGTGGATAACCAGTTAGAGCTTACGGACATTTTTGAGATCTGCTGAACTGCTGATAAAATGTGCGGTATGAATGCCTTTATAGCGACACCTTAGTAGTGCGACCACCTCATCCCTTCACCTCTTCACCCCTTCACCTACGAGGTTACTGGTGTGAGGCATACTGCACATTGAAAATATATTTCTGTTGACAGATTACGGATCTCCTCAATTTGCTGATAGAAATGCATTTTTAATGGCGGGGGCTGCCTCAAAGCCTTCTTAGACCAGCAGTGCAGTAGTGCAGTAGTTTTTATTGATAGAGCAGTAGACCAGCAGTTTTTATTAAGGAATTTTTTCTTATTATTTAACCTTTATTTTGCCATTAGAAAACTGGCAGTCTGCCTCAAAGTCTTTACAATGCGACAATCTTTATTTATTATGTAACAAAAATTCATCACTTAAAAAGGTGAAGTCAGTTATGTATAGTAAGCTTATTAATAGTATTACACCAAGGTGTCGCAGGTAAAGCCTTTTCGGCAGCCTGCCAGTTTTTATTGAAGGTTTATTATAAATTTCTATTGGCAGATTGCGGTCAACTGTTGCTCTGCTGCGCTGCTGCTCTGTTAAGGTGTCGCAGGCGGGGTCCCCAGAAAATCGTCAGATTTTCTGGGGTGCTGATATTGCCTTTAGAGCACGGACTGAAGACAAGCTTTACCCCGTGAACCCCAAAATATCGGCGTCCCCTCCATTCCTATCGGCAGTTTAGGGGGATCTATGCATAGTTGACAGAATATGTTTTCAGGATTTAAAATTCATTTTTAATTAACGGAGGAAGTGAATGAAAAAACTTGCTGAGAAGGCCTCTATCCTTGTAGAGGCACTGCCGTATATAAGAAACTTTTATGGAAAGACCTTTGTAATAAAATATGGAGGTGCTGCACAGACAGATGAGGTCCTGAAATCTTCTTTTGCCCAGGACATAGTGCTTCTCAATTATATAGGAATTCATACAGTGGTTGTTCATGGAGGCGGACCAAAGATATCAAGGACCATGGAGCAGATGGGCAAAAAACCAACCTTTATTCATGGCCAGAGGGTTACTGACAGGGAGACCATGGATATTGTGGAGATGGTTCTTGCTGGAATAATTAATAAAGAGATCGTTAATCTCATAAACAGTCATGGAGGAAAGGCTGTGGGCCTGAGCGGTAAAGATGGAGGACTCATAAAGGCAAAAAAGAAGTTGATTAAAAAATTCTCTCCCGATTCACAAACAGAGGAGATCATAGACCCTGGCCTTGTTGGAGATGTAGAGGAGATCGATCCTTCCATACTCCATACACTCAAGGAAAAAAACTTTATACCAGTAATCGCACCTGTAGGATATGATAGAGAAGGAAATACACTTAACATAAATGCCGATTATGTGGCCTCTGCTATTGCTGGTGCACTGAGGGCAGAGAAACTTATCCTCCTTACTGATGTGGAAGGAATAATGGATGAGAAGGGTAATCTCATATCATCTATCAGGGCATCAAAGGCCGAGAAACTCATTGACAGGGTGATTAAAGGTGGCATGATTCCCAAGGTTCAGGCATGCATATCTGCCCTCAAGCAAGGCACATCAAAGACTTATATTATTGATGGCAGGGTTGAACATGCTCTCCTGCTTGAGATATTTACAAAGGAAGGAATAGGAACGGAAATAGTCCTTTAAGAGATGGCCTCCAGAAGGAAATTTTTTAAATACCTGCTACTCTTTTCCATCCTTGCATTGCTCTTTTTATTTATTGCCTATTTATTCACCATTCCCGATACGGTCTGGCTCAGACATAAAAATCCTGAACTGACATCCCTGATGCAGTACAGACTTAAAACCAATCCAAAAGGCTATCATATTAAGAAGAAATGGGTTAATCTCTCAGAGATATCACCATATCTGATAAAGGCTGTCATGATTGCAGAGGATGACAGGTTTTATATGCATGAGGGTTTTGATATTGAAGGCATTAAAGAGGCAATCAGAAAGGACTTAAAAAAAGGAAGATTTGTAGCAGGAGGGAGCACCATCTCCCAGCAGCTTGCAAAGAATCTCTTCCTTACACCTGAAAAGACATTAGCAAGAAAGCTCAAGGAGGCTCTGATCACTTGGAGACTGGAAAAAAATCTATCAAAAAAGCGGATACTCGAGCTCTATCTCAATGTAGTTGAATGGGGGCCAGGGGTCTTTGGTGCAGAGGCTGCCTCAAATTATTATTTCGGAAAATCAGCAAAAGAGCTCACACCCGAGGAGGCTTCAAGGCTGGCTGCGATCCTCCCGAATCCCCTTAAATACAAACTGAATGACTCAAGATATGTTGAAAACAGGTCAGCCTTCATACTTGAGATAATGAGGAAAAGGGGTATAATCCCTCCAGATTATGAACTGGAAAAGGAAATAGAAACGGTAGAATCAGAAGAAGCTGATACACCTGATAATACTGAAATCAGATCAGAAGAAAAGATAGAATAAGTGACCTACCTCACAAAGGTAAGCCACTGTAAGTATTTCTTATTCTTTCCCTTTACTATGTCAAAAAAGAGGCCCTGCAATCTCTTTGTTATCTCACCCGGCTTTCCGCCTCCGATAATCCTTCCATCCACCTCTCTTATCGGTGTTACCTCTGCTGCCGTACCTGTAAAAAATGCCTCCTCTGCAATATAAAGCTCATCCCGTGTAAACCTCTCTTCACGCACATTAATACCCTCATCCCTTGCTATGGTTATGATACTGTCGCGTGTTATACCCTCAAGAATAGAGGTTGGTGGAGTAGTCTTCAGGATCCCCTTTCTCACGATAAATATATTTTCTCCACTTCCTTCAGAGACATATCCATCTGCATCAAGAAGAAGTGCCTCATCATAACCATTTGCTATTGCCTCACGCTTAGCAATCTGAGAATTTACATAATAACCGCTTACCTTTGCCCTTGCCATAATGGAATTTACATGTCCCCTGATATAGGAAGATATCTTTACCCTTATGCCATTCTTTAATCCTTCATCACCAAGATAAGAACCCCAGGGCCATACTGCAATCGCCAGATTTACAGGATTGCCCTTGGGGAAAAGGCCCATGGCACCATATCCAAGATAGGCAATAGGTCTTATATAACATTCTGTTACCCTGTTGACCTTTACTGTCTCGATTACCGCCTTCTTTATCTCGTCCATTGAATAAGGTATCTCAAGCATAAATATAGAGGCAGACTTTATTAAACGCTCAACATGCTCATCAAGCCTGAATATAGCAGGGCCATTGTCAGTCTGATAACATCTGATACCCTCAAATACTGCAAGGCCATAGTGAAGACTGTGGGTAAGGATATGCACCTTTGCCTCATCCCAGGGTATCAATTTACCATCCATCCATATCTTTTCAGTCTTGGTTATCATCTCTGCTCCTCAACTATTTTTTCTTAAGTGTTTCCTTTATAAGCTCCTGACCTATTACATTTCTCTGAATCTGATTTGTCCCCTCATAAATCTGCAATATCTTTGCATCACGCATCATCTTTTCCACAGGATATTCCCTCATATATCCATAACCACCCAGTATCTGCACGGCATTGGTTGTTACCCTCATTGCCATATCAGTGGCAAATACCTTAGCCATTGCTGATTCCTTTGAAAAATCCTTTGCACCGCTGTCCATATATCTTGCAACAGAGTAAACCAGGGCCCTTGCAGCCTCTATCTCCGTAGCCATATCAGCAAGCATATGCTGTATAGCCTGAAAACTTATTATGGGATGTCCGAACTGATGCCTCTTCCTTGCATACTCAAGGGCAACATCAAAGGCACCCTGGGCAACACCAACTCCCTGCGCTCCAACTCCCACCCTTGAATGGTCAAGGGTCTTCATAGCCACAATAAAGCCCATTCCTTCCCTGCCGAGAAGATTCTCCTTAGGGACCCTGCAATTTTCAAATATGAGCTCCCTTGTAGCGGATGCCCTTATGCCCATCTTTTTTTCCTTCTTACCAAAAGAAAAACCAGGTGTTCCCTTTTCAACTATAAATGCTGAGGCTCCTCTTGGACCCTTTGTCCTGTCTGTTATGGCAATCACTGTGTATATCTCTGCCTCTCCGCCATTTGTAATCCATTGCTTTGTGCCATTGAGGATATAATAGTCTCCCTCTTTCTTGGCGGTTGTCTCTATGCCTCCTGCATCACTTCCAGCATTAGCCTCTGTAAGGGCAAAGGCAACCAGCCTTTTACCGCTGGCGATGTCTGGAAGATACTTCTTTTTCTGTTCCTCATTACCAAATAGTATTATAGGGTATGTACCAAGGGCATTTGCAGCATATGTGGTAGATACTCCAAGACATGCCCTTGAAAGTTCCTCCACTGCTATACAAAGCTCAAGGGCACCCTTCCCAAGACCTTCATATTCCTCAGGGATAAATATCCTGAGAAGATCAGCCTGAGCAATCGTCTTCATTATCTCCCAGGGGAATTCCTCTTTCTCATCAAGCTCCTCCCTCACAGGCACAATTTTTTCCTCAGCTATCTTCCTTGCAATGTCCCGGATCATTAACTGTTCTTCATTAAGAAAATAATCCATATCTTCCTCTTCCTCCCTTTAAAATCTTTCTCAGGATATTAGGTGATTATTTTCTCAAAGTATAAAGACCTTTGTCAAGGAAAAGAGGTGACCCACCCCCTATTTTGCCATTAGAGAACTGGCAGTCTGCCTCAAAGTCTTCTTAGACCAGCAGAGCAGTAGTGCCAGTAGCACAGACATTCTTGTCTGTGGCTTACGCAGCAGTTTTTATTGATAGAGCAGCAGACCAGCAGAGCAGTAGAGCAGTAGCTACAACAGTGCGATAGTGCGACAGTGCTACAGTGCGACAGTAGAAGTACGGCATGCCGTGCCCCTACACAGAACAACCCTTCCGCAGCACTGTCGCTCTGTCGCACTATTTGACTATTATAAAGATATTCTGTTAAAGTAAAAAAGTTTTATTTAATTAATTTAAGAGGTGGCGGAATGGGTTCAAAAAAGAAGAAAACACCTTCCCTGAAGACAGGGGGCACAAAGAAATTAAAAAAGACCATAAAAAAGGTTAAGGAAAAAACAATCTCATCCAGGAAAAGGAAAAAGTCTGTCTCTAAAGTCAGCAAACCAGAAACCTCTTCCAGTATATCCAGAAAAGATGCGATCAAAACCATTAAATCACAATTACTTCAGCAAAAAAAGATCCTTCTTGGAGAGGCTGGTGCTACATTAAATAATATGCCAGCAGCAATACTTTATCCAGACATGGGAGACCAGGCCGGAATGGAAATAGAAAGGAATTTTCTGCTGAGATTAAGAGGAAGGGAGCAGAAGCTTCTTAAAAAGATTGATGAGGCACTTGAAAGGATAGAGAATGGGACCTTCGGTCTCTGTGAGATATGTGGCAAAGAAATAGACTTAAAAAGACTCATGGCAAGACCCGTGACAACCATGTGTATAGAATGCAAGACTGAACAGGAAGAGGAAGAAAGGCTCAGGGAGATGTAACTGTGGAATTCATGAATTACCCTGCTAAGGGACCTTCTTTGAAGCCTGAAGAGTATCTCCCAGCATATTAAAAGACAGGGCAGTAATCGCAATTGCCAGGCCTGGAAAAAGAACCATCCAGGGATCACTCAGCATATAGGCCCTTGAGGAGCTTATCATTCCTCCCCAGGTAGGTACAGGTGGCTGGGCACCAAGTCCAAGAAAACTTAAGGCAGCCTCAGAAAGTATAAAACCTCCTATCTTCATGCTCATGTAAACAGAACCAAGATAAAAGCACTGGGGCATTATATGTTTCAGTAGTATCCTTGTTTCACTGGCACCGATAGCCCTTGCTGCCTGGACAAAATATTCATCTCTTATAGTTAGCACATATCCTCTTATTAATCGTGCAAAGGGTGCCCATCCCACAAGGGAAAGGGCTATGAGTACGGTATAGATATTCTGTGGTAACACAACAGATATTGCCATGGCAAGAAGGAGCGAAGGAAAGGCCATCAGCAGATCCACCATAGCCATCATGAGCATATCAAGCCTTCCTCCAATAAATCCTGAAACAGCACCTGTTATGAATCCTAAAGAGAATGAGAGGAGGGCTGCTCCAATAGCAACAGAAAGTGAAATCCTCCCTCCGTATAGTATCCTTGAAAGAATATCCCTTCCTTTCTGGTCTGTTCCAAAGGGATGTTGCCATGATGGAGGTTTCCTTATCAGCTCAAGGTTCATTTCATAAGGATCATAAGGAATCAGCAAAGGTCCAAAGATCACACTTAAAGAAATAAAGATTATAATACTGAGGGATATGGTCTTCATAACCTGCTGTCTTTCTCCAGTCTCACCCTTGGATCAAGGAAATGATAAAGTATGTCTACAAAGAGGTTTATCATTATAAATATCACCGTTGCGGTTATGATGCATCCCATCACTACAGGATAATCTCTCTTCATAATACCTTCAAAGGTGAATCTTCCTATACCATTCCATCCAAATATTGTTTCTGTAAGGACTGCTCCGCTCAGGTAGCTCCCGAAATCTATTCCTATCACCGTAACAACAGGGATGATAATATTTCTCATAATATGCACTGAGTATAGCCTGAAAGGCCTGATACCCTTGGCAAGGGCTGTTTTTATAAAAGGCATGGAAGAGGTCTCTATTACCATTGTCCTTGTAATCCTCGTTATGGATGCAATAGCAGGCATGGCAAGGGTTATAGCTGGAAGAAGCAAGAATCTGAGGCCTGTTCCTGATGGAGGCAGAAGCTTAAGCTGAAGGCTGATAAGGTAGATCAATATAAGACCAATCCAGAATACAGGCACACTCAGACCTGTAATGGCAAAACCCGAGATTACCCTATCAACAGTAGAGCCATTCTTCAGTCCTGATATAAAACCTGCCAGTAATCCAATGGGAATTGCTATAAGCATTGCAGCCATAGCAAGGAGGGCGGTATTTGGAAGTTTTTCAAGTATGTCATCCATTACCCTTTTTTGAGTAAAATAGGATCTGCCCAGTTCACCTTTAAGGAGCATCAGGATATATCCTGCATATTGACCTATGACACCCCTGTCTGAGCCAAGATGTCTCCTTATCTTTTCAATGTCCTCTGCTGAGGCCCTTTCACCTGCCATTATGAGGGCTGGGTCTCCAGGGATGGCCTTAAGTATTACAAAAGAAATAAAGGTTATTCCAAGAAGAAGCGGAATTAACAGGAAGATCCTCTTTACAATATAAAATGCCATCACTCACCTATTAAACAGTTCGAACTGTTTGAACTGTTGTTTGGGATTCCTGAACTGTATAACCCTGGTACTCAAAACAGATTTCCAGCGGCAATTACGGTGAATTATAATTCTTTTAAGGTTGGCCACTGTCTATCCCGCTCACTGAGAAGTGGTTCCTTAATAGGCCAGTCTATGTTAAGCTCAGGGTCATTCCAGATTATGCCAGCCTCATGTTCCGGAGAATATTCCCGTGTGGTCTTATAAAGAATCTCTGCTACATCACTCAGGACCTGAAAACCATGGGCAAATCCTGGAGGGATATAAAGCATCCTTTTGTTCTCCTCAGAAAGAATTAGGCTTATCCATTTACCAAAGGTGGGAGAATCTTTTCTTATATCCACTGCCACATCAAAGATCTCTCCCCTTGTACACCTCAGTAATTTTCCCTGAGCCTCTGGCTCCCTCTGAAAATGAAGACCCCTTAATACACCTCTTACAGAGCATGAATGATTATCCTGGACAAATTCTTCTTTGATACCAGCCTTAAAAAAATCAGAACGCTTATAAAACTCAAGGAAAAACCCTCTATTATCCTTAAATACAACAGGCTCAATCAGTATAAGGTCAGGGATTTCAAGTCTGTGAAATCTGAAAGGCATGCTTTAATCCTCCTCCGCTATCTGGAGCAGATATCTGCCGTAGGAATTTTTCTTTAAAGGCTCTGCAAGTTTCAGGAGCTGTTCTTTATCTATATAGCCAAGTCTGTAGGCAATCTCCTCTATACAGGCGATCTTGAGCCCTTGCCTCTGTTCAATTATCCTTACATATTCTGCAGCATCTAAGAGGGAATCATATGTGCCTGTATCAAGCCAGGCAAAACCCCTTCCCAGAAGCTCAACCCTGAGCTTACCCCTTTTAAGATATTCATTATTGAGATCGGTAATCTCAAGCTCACCCCTTTTTGACGGTTTAAGGGTCTTTGCTATCTTCGGAGCCTCATTGTCATAATAGTAAAGACCTGTTACAGCATAATTGGACTTTGGTTTTTGAGGCTTTTCTTCAATGGATATCACCCTGCCAGAGCTGTCAAACTCCACCACGCCATATCTCTGCGGATCAGAGACATAATATCCAAATATAGTGGCACCGTCTCTATGTGTGGCGACCCTTCTTAAAAGCTCTGGCAGTCCGTGTCCGAAGAATATATTATCTCCTAAGATGAGCCATACATTATCATTGTCAATAAATTCCTCTCCAATAATAAGTGCCTCTGCAATGCCCCTCGGCTCTGGCTGCTCTGCGTAATAAAAACAAAGTCCCAGTTGACCTCCGTCATTGAAGAGCTTCCTAAATCTATCAATATCCTGAGGTGTAGTTATTATCAGTATATCCCTCACCCCTGCCAGCATCAGTGTGGCAAGGGGATAATAGATCATGGGTTTATCATAGACAGGCAGCAACTGCTTTGTAGTGCCTATGGTAACCGGATAAAGCCTTGTGCCACTTCCACCAGCAAGGATTATACCTTTCATAAAATAACCACTCCTTTTAAAGGATTATATAAATAATATCTTAACAGTATAGCATAAACTTTAATCAGAGCATTAAAGCAGTTAATTTGATCCCTAAACTGCCGATAGGAATGGCGGGGATGCCGATATTTTGGGGTTCACGGGGTGAAGCTTGTCTTCACCCCGTGCTCTAAAGGCAATACCAGCACCCCAGAAAATCTGACGATTTTCTGGGAACCCGCTTGCGACACCTTAATAGAGCGACAGTGCGACAGAACGGCAGAGCGTGGGGTTGTAGGGGCAATTCATGAATTGCTCCTACTGTCGCACTATCGCACTGTGGCACTATTTGAGGCAGACTGCCAGTTCTCTAATGGCAAAATAGAGTAATAAAAACTGCTGCACTATTATATGCTCTGTTATAATTATTCATGGCCATTAAACTTATTATATTTGACCTTGATGGAACCCTTGTGGATTCAAGGATTGATATTACAAATGCCATAAACTATGCCCTGAAGGATTATGGTCTTGGACCTTATACTGTAGAGGAGATAACATCCCTTGTGGGAAGGGGGATAACAAGGCTTATAGAAGACCTTATCAGGCCCTATCCAGAGATTCCAGTTAATAATGTTATTGAAAGATTTCTCCATCACTATGAAAGACATCTCCTTGACAATACAGGACCCTATCCATCGGTAAAGGAGGTCCTTGAGGAACTCAGGGAATATAAAAAGGCTGTTATATCAAATAAAAGGCAATATCTATCAAAAAAGACCCTTGAAGGTCTCGGTCTTCTTAAATACTTTGACATTGTCCTTGGCAGTGACAGCACCCCTCAGAAGAAGCCCTCACCAGTGCCTGTGCTCATGGTCCTTGAGAAATTGAATATCCCTGCCTCTCAGGCAGTTATTGTTGGAGACAGTGACCTTGATATAAAGGCTGGCAGGGCTGCAGGGGTGATTACAGTTGCTGTCAGTTACGGTTATAGACCAAGGCAGATGCTTTCAGAGGCAGACTGTATCATTGATGATATTAAGGAACTACCACCTTTATTAAAAAAACTCACAGAGCGTGGAGTGTAATGGTAAAGACCGTGCCCTCACCTTCCTTTGACCTTACAGATATCTCTCCTCCATGGCTGATCACTATATTATGGGCAATGCTTAAACCCAGGCCAGAGCCCTTTCCAACTTCCTTTGTGGTGAAAAAGGGTTCAAAGACCCTTGAAAGTATCCTCTCAGGGATCCCTGGGCCATTGTCCTCTATCTCTATCTTTATAGAGCCATTATGCCTTGATGTCCTTATCCCGACTCTATCTCCCTTACCAGAGTCCCTTATTGCCTGAATGGCATTATTTAAAAGATTCCTGATAACAAGGTCAAAAAGCCCTCTGTCAATCCTTACAGGACCAGAGTATGAAAAATCCTTCACTATCTTTATATCCCTCACATCTTCAAAGTCCTTAAGAACCTCATTGATAAAATCACCAAGGAGCACCTCTTCAAATCTCAACTCTCCCTTTCTTCCAAAGATAAGGAGGTCATTCACTATCCTCTGAATCCTTTTTGCTGAGTCCATTATTTGAAAAAGAAAGTCCTTTCTTTTCTCATCTGTCTCCTCTATTAGAAGCAGCTCTGTAAAACCAACTACCGCTGTAAGGGGATTGTTTATCTCATGGGCAATCCCGCCTGCCATTGTCCCGAGAGAGACAAGCCTTTCAACCCTTTTCAGTCTTTCTTCCATCAACCTCTGCTCTGTAACATCCCTTAGAACAAGGATCCACCTCAACCCATCATAAATTCTGTAGGTTCTAATATCAAAGGACCTGTCTTTAATACTGATTATCCTTGAGCCACGGCAATCACAGGTCATATCAAAAAAGACCTTGCAGAAGTCCTCTCTGAGGAGTCCATCCTTAAAAAAACTCACCTGCTGAGAGATTAAACTGCACAGGTCTTCCTTCCTTATCAAGGATTATTATCATATCCCTTACTGAATCAAAGGTCTCCTGCCAGGCAAGTGCCCAGTCTGTGATGGTCTTTTCCTTTTCTTTTATATCCTTTTCAAGAGATGTAACCCTTCTCAGGGAATAAAGGGAAAAGGCAAGGATAATGCCACCTCCTGCAAGAAAGGTTAAAAGGAAGATTATCCTTATTGTGTCAAAGGAGGCCTTGAATTCACTGCTTCTTAGCATAAAGGAAAACCTTGCCTTCTCAATGGCCATCCTGCTGAAAGACTCAAGAGAACCAATAAATAAAGGAAGCTCAGACTTTTCTGTTAAAGCCCTCTCCATCCCTTTTTGTAATCCTTCAACCTTCTTGATAACAGGATCAGCACCAGAATGGCATCTATTACAGGATGAAAGATCATTTTTTATTCCTTCTACTATGAGGGCAAGCTCTCCCTCAGGTCTCTTATTACCTATTGCCTCAATAAGTCTAAGACTATCTTCATAGACCTTAAGCCTTGCATTAAGGCTTTCAATAACAAGGAGATTATCATGAAAGTGTCTCTGCAGGATATAGAGATTTGTGATAATGATCACAAGACCTGTTCCACTGAGTAACAGGAATCCAAGGATTATGGAGAGCACAAGTCTTTTCATCTCTGGAAACTAAGCCTTTTTTCTAAAATTATATATTTATGCTATCTCAATTTTTAAAATTAGAACTATATCTTTATGATGTTTTCAAGAGTATCACAAACATGAATAAACTGTCAAATTTGTGAAAGACATAGAGGGCAGATAAAATGATATAATAAAATCAAAAGGCAGGTATCCCCTTTTAAGCCTTATGTCAAAGATGGAAAAGGAATATTTAGAGTCACTTAAAAAAAGACTCCTTCTACTTAAGGGTAATCGCTCCATAAAGGAGTTTGCAGAGAGCCTTGGTCTTCCTGTAAGCACAGTTTACTATTATCTTAATGGCAGGGAACCAGCACTGAGTTTCCTCTTAAGGGTTGCTAACAGGATGAATGTAAGTGAGGAATGGTTACTAACAGGAAGGGGAAATATATTCAAGGAAAAAAAGGATGAGGCTATCGAGATAGAACAGGTCCTTGAGTTCCTGAAGAGGAACTGGGAGAAATGGTCGGTGAAAAAAAGGCACTGGTTTGAAGTTCATTTTAAGCAGCTCTTACCAGAATTTGAGATATGGCTCAAGGATAGATGATACGGAAAAATGCTGATAGAAATTTCCACTAACCTTTTCAATAAGACTAGCAGGCTGCCCATATTCCGGGGTTCACGGGGTGAAGCTTGTCTTCATCCCGTGCTCTAAAGGCAATACCAGCACCCCAGAAAATCTGATGATTTTCTGGGGACCCCGCTCGCGACACCTTAATAGTGCGACAGAGCGACAGAGCGACAGGCAATAATAGAGCACTAGAGCAACAGAGCAGCAGCGCAGCAGTTAAATAATAATTTAAAAAAAATTCCTTAATAAAAACTACTGCTCTGCTGGTCTACTGCTCTATCAATGAAAACTACTGCTCTACTGCACTACTGCTCTGCTGGTCTAAGTGAAAATGCATTTCTATCGGCAAATTGAAGTCAAGATGGTGCTATTGAAGTCTCTCATCTCCATATGATACCCTTATATAATGCAAAAGGACTCAAAGTTAGAGTTATGGTTTTTTCTGTTTTTTTCAGGCCTTCTTATCTTTAACTGGCCATTCCTTGCAATTGCCTATAAAAAGGCCTGGCTCTATCTTACAGGTGCATGGGCTATATTTATAGGTCTTATCATGGTCTTTTCATTCACCGTGAAGGAATAGCAAGATGTTCACATCAGCCAATCTTTTTCTGATCGTGCTTTGTTATCTCCTCCTGCTTTTTGGTCTTGCCTATTATGCTGAAAAAAAAGAAAGGGCAGGCAGAAGCCTTGTAAACAATCCTTATATATATTCCCTTTCCCTTGCTGTTTACTGCACATCCTGGACATTCTATGGAAGTGTTGGTAAGGCTGCCACATCAGGCCTTTCCTTTATAACCACATACATAGGCCCAACACTCATGGCAGTACTCTGGCCTGTAATTTTAACCAGGGTAATCAGGCTTGCAAAAAACCACAGGATAACAACCATATCAGACTTTATAAGCTCAAGATACGGGAAATCCCTTTTTCTCTCAGGCCTTGTTACCTTTGTAACAGTTGCAGGTATAACTCCCTATCTGGGGCTTCAGATAAAGGCTATTATCAGCACATTCAGCATCATCTCAGGTGAAACAAAGACGAGTGCCTTTGCAGGCCTAGTCTTTACAGGAATGCTCGGAATCTTTGCCATTATCTTTGGAGCAAGAAGGCTTGATTCCTCAGAAAGACATGGAGGGCTTGTCTTTGCCATAGCCTTTGAATCAATCATAAAACTGGTAGCCTTTATCTTTGTGGGAATCTTTGTAACCTACAGTCTATTTGATGGACTGGGAGACATCCTCAAAAGAACTGAAGAAACTGAACACTCCATCCTCCTGTATCTCGGTAAAGGGACGGGCACTGATTATTCTGAATGGTTTGCCCTTACATTCCTTTCCATGATGGCAATAATGCTGCTGCCAAGACAGTTTCAGATGACTGTAGTTGAAAATTACAGTGAATCTCATATCAAAACAGCAGCCTGGCTCTTTCCACTGTATTTATTTTTGATAAATATCTTTGTGGTACCGATTGCCCTCGGGGGGCTACTTCAGGGAGGTGATCCTGGTGGTGCAGATTACTTTGTCCTTACCATTCCACTGGGTCATGGCAATAGATACCTCTCACTCCTTGCCTTTCTCGGTGGTTTTTCAGCAGCAACGAGTATGGTCATTGTTGAATCACTGGCATTAAGTACCATGGTTATGAACAGCTTCATAATGCCAGCAGTCATAAGATTTCATGAGACAAAGGGCTTTGCCGATATAGTGCTTAATATAAAAAGGCTCGTTATACTGACAACAGTCTTTCTTGGTTACCTCTTTGCAATATCTATAGGTGAATTTTACAGCCTTGTGGACATAGGACTGAAGTCCTTTGAGGCTGTCACACTATTTGCACCAGCCTTTTTTTTAGGCCTTTACTGGAAAAGGGCAACAAAGGCAGGTGCGGTCGCAGGACTTATCGGAGGATTCTTAGTCTGGTTTTATACCCTTATAGTGCCTGCAATGCTAAAGGCAGGACTCGTTGAACCCGCAGGATTTATAGGAAGACTTGTAAGCTCGGAATCCTTCAATCCCCAGGCACTCTTTGGAATAGAAGGTCTTGGCAAGTGGGGCCATTCCCTTCTGTGGAGTATGATCGTGAACCTGCTTCTTTTTACAGGGGTATCTGCTTTTACAAAACAATCAAGGGATGAGGAGATACAGGCACTTGTTTTTGTTGAGTCCTATGAAAAGGCTGGTGAGCTTGGATATGCAGGATACTATACAATTGAATCTATAGAAAACATACTTGAAAGATATATAGGAAGAGAAGGTGCGGAAAGGGCAATAGAGGAATTTCTTCTTGAAAAAAACAAAAAAAGGCATGAACTCAATCAAAAGGATCTTATGGAATTGAGAAATCATGCAGAAAAGGTGCTCTCAGGTGCCATAGGACCATCAATAGCAACCATTATCTTTGAAAATAAACATATATTAACTGAGAGTGAAAGGGCAGAGCTATCAGAGTCTATAAGGAATATCACGGAAAATCTCAGACTATCCAGACAGGAACTTACCAGGGCACTGGATGAGCTATCCTATCTGAAGGAATTCAGTGAAAATATTATAGAGAGTGCACCCTTAGGAATTATAACGATTGACAATGCCTTTTATGTCAGATACTGGAATAAGCAGATGGAGATACTCACAGGGATAAATAGAAAGGATGCTATAAACAGACACCTGACCTCATTGATTCCTTGGCTTGAGCCATCAGCTATAAACATAGCTGTAGAGTCAGAAAAGATTATAGAAAGCCCATCCCATCAGATATTCAGGATTAATATAAGTCCCTTCAAGGACCCTTCCGGTGGTCATGTAATAATATTTGAGGATATAACAGAAAAGAAGAAGATGGAAGAACAACTCCTGCAGACATCAAAACTTGCCAGTATCGGAAAGCTCACAGCAGGTATATCCCATGAGATCGGGAATCCCCTTGCATCCATATCCTCACTGGTTCAGGAACTTCTTACAGAGGAAAAACCGGATCAAAGATTTCTGGGAGAATCCCTCAGGACCATAAATAATCACATTGAAAGGATAGCAAGGATTGTAAGGAGTCTCAGCGACTTTGCAAGGATATCAAGTTCGGAAAAGAAGACCTCGAATCTTGAGGAGATACTTAACAGGACATTGAATCTTGTGAAATATGATAAAAGATTTAAGAACATAAAATTAAATATAGATATAAAAGACCTGCCAGAACTGCTCCTCAACCCTGATCAGATACAGCAGGTCTTTCTGAATCTCTTCCTTAATTCCCTTGATGCCATGCCAGAGGGAGGCGCTATAGATATTTCTATAAAGAAAAAAGACGATTATGTGGAGATTATATTCAGTGATACAGGTGCTGGCATAGAGGGATCCATAATTGACAGGATCTTTGACCCCTTCTTTACTACAAAACCCTCTGGCAAGGGGACAGGTCTTGGTCTCAGTATATGCTATGGAATAATAAAGGACCATAATGGTTCTATCACTGTAAAAAGCAAAAAGGGAGAGGGAACCACATTCATTATAAAACTGCCGATCCAGAGGAGCACTAATGCTACTTAGAGGTTATAATATATAGATTATGGCTGAAAGACTTCTCATAATTGAGGATGAGGAAACACTTGGCGCATCCCTGAAAAGGGTCTTCACCAAGGAAGGCTATTCTGTTGACCTTGCAACAAATGCAGAATCAGGGCTTGAGCTTATAGATAAAGTACTTTATGACCTCATAATCACAGATATTATACTGCCTGGTATGAATGGAATAGAATTTCTCAAAAAGGTGAAGGAGAGGTATCCTGATCAGATTGTTATTATAATCACTGCCTATGCATCCATTGAGACAGCCGTGGAGGCCCTGAGGGCAGGTGCCCATGATTATGTGATAAAGCCTATAATCCATGAGGAAATAAAACAGATAGTAAGGAATGCCCTGAAGCAGAGGGCTCTTCAGAGAGAAAATATACTGCTTAAGAAAGAGATTGAAAGGCACTATGACTTCAGCCATATTATTGGAGAAAGCCCTGCTATAAAAAAAATAATAGATGAGGTCAAAAAGATAGCGAATGCAAAGAGCCATGTCCTTTTGCTTGGTGAGACAGGCACTGGTAAAGAACTTATTGCAAGGGCTATTCATTTCAACAGCAGCAGGGCAGAAAAACCCTTTATCCCCATAAACTGCAGTGCAATACCAGAAAATCTTCTTGAATCAGAGCTCTTCGGTCATGTAAGGGGTGCCTTTACCGGTGCTGTAAGCTCAAAAAGAGGACTTTTTGAAGAGGCAAACGGTGGCACGGTATTTCTTGACGAGATAGGTGAGCTGAGTTTACCACTCCAGGCAAAGCTCCTGAGGGTCCTTGAAGACCAGGAGATACGACCAGTTGGAAGCAATCAACCAGTAAAGGTAGATATAAGATTCATCTCGGCAACAAACAAGGACCTTTTACAGCTCGTCAGGGAAGGAAAATTCAGGGAGGATTTATTTTACAGATTAAATGTAATAAGTATTGTCCTGCCACCACTCAGGGAAAGAGGAGAAGATATTGAACTTCTAACCAGATACTTTATTGAGAGGTATTCAAAGGAACATGGAAAGGAAGTAAAAGGAATTGATGAGGATGCCTTAAAATTATTAAAGAAGTATCAATGGCCAGGGAATATAAGGGAGCTTCAGAATGTAATAGAAAGGGCAGTGCTTATAACAGAGGATGGCCTTATAAAAAAGGAACACCTGCCTGAAGGATTAATTCAAACAAAAGACTCCTTTTTAGAAGAAGCCCTCAAAAATAAGCTCTCCATTGAAGACTACACCAAGTCCTTTATCCTTAGATATCAGGGTCAGTACACAGAGCAGCAGCTTGCCGATATGCTTGGCATTACAAGAAAATCCCTCTGGGAAAAAAGAAAGAGATGGGGTATAAGTAAGAATTAAGTTAAATGTTATCCTCAACAGTAATATATAATTCCTCTCCTGCTACAATAAGTAGCAGGATTTACTTCCTGTTACATCAGTTAATACATTTCCTCTGATCAGATCCTCACATTAACACATTGATTTTATTTAAATAATCGCTCTATTTTCAACCTGGCATCTATTTTGCTTTTATTTTATCCGCTATGGTGCTTGAGGAAGTCTTAAACTTTTTGAAAAAGGTGCCGCCTTTTCAGTTTCTTGATGAGGAGATTCTGAGAACCCTTGCCTCCAGAATCACAGTTGAATATTATCCAAAAGACACGGTAATCCTCAGACAGGATGGTCAGCCAAGTGAATACCTGAGGATAATAAAAAAAGGCAGTGTAAAGGTCTTTGTAAGGACAAAGGACAATGAAGAGGTACTGATAGATTATAGAGGTGAGGGTGATTCCTTTGGCTTTCTATCCCTTGTAAGTGGAGACAGGTCAAGGGCAAATGTGGTGGCTGCAGAGGATACCCTGTGCTATCTTATTGAAAAGGACCTCATAGTCAGCCTTCTTGAAAAAAACCCCTCCCTTACAGAGTTTTTCCTTAAATCCTTTCTGAATAAATATATTGACAGGACATACAAAGAGATGAGAAGCAGGAGTCTCCTTTATGGAGGAGGAGATAAACTCCTTTTTACCACTCCAGTAAGGGAGCTTATTGCAAGAGAGCCTGTTACAGCTCCCTCTGAAATATCCATCAAAGAAGCAGCAGAGATAATGTCCAGAAATAGAATCAGCTCCCTTGTCTTAATGGATGGGAATGCACCAGTAGGGATTATCACAGACAGGGATCTCAGAGAGAAGGTGGTTGCAAAGGGCAAGGACATAAATGAACCTGTTAGCTCCATAATGAGCGTATCTCTTGTAAAGATAGACTCAAAGGAGTATTGCTTTGAGGCACTCCTCAAGATGGTGAGATACAATATCCATCATTTGATAGTGGTGGAAGACGGCATACTGAAAGGCATAATTACAAACCATGACCTCATGATGTTGCAGGGTGTCTCACCCATATCAGTCGCAAGGGAGATAGAAACCCAGCAGTCTATAGAAGGTCTTGTCCCTGTTTCAAAAAAGATAAACCATATCATCGGCCTGCTTCTAAGGGATGGTTCAAAGGCAACCAGCATAACACGAATCATAACAGAGTTGAATGATCGTCTGCAGAAAAAGATACTTGAACTGGCAGAGAAAAGATTTGGCAGGCCGCCCTTACCCTACTGCTGGATAGTCTTTGGAAGTGAAGGAAGGAGGGAACAGACCTTCAAGACAGACCAGGACAATGCATTAATCTATGCTGATCCAGCCAGCCCTGAAGAGGAGAAAAAGGCAAAGCAATATTTCACGGTCTTTGCTGATTTTGTAAACAAGGGTCTTATTGAATGCGGCTACAATGCCTGCCCTGCTGGATACATGGCCTCTAATCCCCAGTGGTGTCAGCCCCTTAAGACATGGAAAAAATATTTCTCAAACTGGATATCAGAGCCTGTCTCTGAGTCGGTGCTTAAATCCTTAATACTCTTTGATTTCAGGGGGCTGTATGGAGACCTCAATCTCGCAGATGAATTAAGGACTTACCTTAATTCACTCCTTGAGGGCAATAAGGTCTTTCTTGGTTATATGGCAAATGCCATTATAAAAAACAGACCACCCATAGGATTTCTCAGGACCTTTGTTGTTGAAAAGTCTGGAGAGCACAAAGATGAGCTGAATCTGAAGGTTAAAGGCATAGCACCCCTTGTGGATATCATAAGGCTCTTCAGCCTTGAGAAGACCCTTAAGGAAACCTCAACCATTGACAGAATAAATATACTCAGTACCAAACACAGCATCGTAAAAGACCATGCCGATGAACTCTTGCATGCCTTTGAATTCATGATGCTCCTGAGAATCCATCATCAATTTGAACAGATGGAATCAGGAAAAAGTCCTGACAATTTTATAAATCCCAATAAACTGAGCAATCTTGAACGGAGAACATTGAAAGAGGCCTTCCATCTTATCTCCAGACTTCAGGATACCCTCATAGAGAGGTATAAGGCACTCATATGGTAAAGGAGATGATAGCAAGCCTGAGGATATTTAGAGAAAGGCAAAAACTAAAGGATATACCCATCCTTGAGGCATCCTATGTTGTTATTGACACAGAGCTTACAGGTCTTGATGAGAAAAGGGATTCTATTATATCACTGGGAGCGATAAGGATGAAGGGTGGAAGGATCTATCCTGGAGATTATCTCTACAGGATTATAAAACCAGAGCGAGTTCTCACAAAAGAAAGTATCCTTATCCATGGTCTCACACCTCAGGAGCTTGAGTCAGGCATGGATATTGAAAAGGCCATTGCTGATCTTGAAAATTTTATAGGTGATGAAATAATCGTCGGTCATTGTGTATCCATTGACATAGCCTTTATCAACCGGCAGATTAAGAAATCCTTCAGAAGGACATTAAGAAATCCTGTTATCGACACCTGGCTTATCTATGAAAATTTAAATAAGAGATTTCCCTCGGAAAGATGCTTTTCTCAAATGGCTGATAATCTATATGATGCCTCACGGTGTTTTGGTATACCTGTGGAAAATGCCCATAACGCCCTTATAGATGCCTTCATTACAGCCCAGTTTTTTCAGAGACTTCTGCCTCTTCTTATGAGGTCAGGAATAGAAAGAATAACCGAGCTTTTACGCATCGGAGATCCCTTCAGGGGAGGTGATAGGTTCAGGAACCCAGAGATTCAAAATCTTTAATGAAACCTTGATTTTCAAGGTCAATCCTATCAGGAGGTTAAAGAATGACAAAAAAAAGTGCTCATGAGATACTGGAAGATGAAGAATTCAGGACACTTGCAAGGCAGAAAAACTTAATTTCCCTAATCCTCACCATACTTGAACTCGTAATTTACTTCGGGTTCATCTCACTTATTGCCTTTAATAAGCCCTTTCTTGCATCAAAACTCTCCGGTTCTATGACAGTGGGTATCCCTGTTGGCATAGGCGTAATAATACTCTCATGGATACTTACAGGTATCTATGTGAACTGGGCAAATAAAAAATATGACCGCATGGTCGAAAATATAAAAAACAGGATAGGAGGCTAAGATGCAGACAGTTATTGGACAGACGAATCCAGTTGCCATATTCTTCTTTCTTCTCTTTGTTGCTGTAACCCTTGCAATAACCTACTGGGCAGCAAAAAGGACAAGGACCACAAAAGAGTTCTATGCTGCTGGCAGGAACATAACAGGATTTCAGAACGGTCTTGCCCTCGCAGGAGACTATATGAGTGCTGCCTCATTCCTTGGAATAGCAGGTCTTGTCTCCACAAAGGGATATGATGGCCTGATCTATTCAGTAGGATGGCTTGTGGGATGGCCTATAATAATGTTCCTCATTGCAGAGCCCCTGAGGAATCTCGGTAAATACACCTTTGCAGATGTTGTTGCCTACAGGCTGAGCCAGAGGCCCATAAGAAGTGCAGCAGCACTTGGATCCATAATAACTGTCCTTACATATCTGACAGCCCAGATGGTTGGCGCTGGAACACTTATAAAACTCTTGTTCGGGCTTCCCTATGAAGTTGCTGTTATTATAGTTGGGTGTCTCATGATTGCCTATGTGCTCTTCGGTGGAATGCTGGCAACCACATGGGTTCAGATCATAAAGGCTGTGCTCCTGCTGGGAGGTGCTACACTGCTTGTTATTCTTACACTTGCACAGTTTGGCTTCAACTATGGCGAGCTTTTCGGTCAGGCTGCTCAGAAATATGGAGATAAATTCCTTGAGCCAGGTGGCCTTGTAACCAATCCTATTGATGCCTTCTCACTGGGACTTGCCCTGATGTTCGGAACAGCAGGACTTCCCCATATCCTCATGAGATTCTATACTGTGCCAAATGCAAAGGAGGCAAGGAAATCAGTCTTCTATGCCACAGGTTTTATTGGATACTTTTACATCCTCACATTCACCATAGGTTTTGGCGCAGCAGTGCTTGTTGGACAGGACATCATTAAAGGTATAGACAAGGGTGGAAACATGGCAGCACCACTTCTTGCAGAGGTGCTGGGTGGAAACATATTCCTTGGTTTTCTTGCAGCAGTAGCCTTCGCTACCATACTTGCTGTTGTTGCAGGCCTCACACTTGCAGGTGCATCAGCCCTTTCACATGACCTTTATGTGGGTGTTATAAGGAAGGGAGTATCTGCTGAGAAGGAAGAGGTAAAGGTGGCAAAGATAGCAACCCTTATACTGGGTCTCACCGCCATATTCCTCGGAATAATATTCAAGGGCCAGAATGTGGCATTCATGGTCGGGCTTGCCTTTGCAGTTGCTGCAAGTGCTAACTTTCCAGCCCTGTTCATGTCCATAGTATGGAAGAGGTTCACAACGCAAGGTGCGGTTTCAAGCATAATCACAGGGCTTGTCCTTGCAACTGTATTAATTATACTGAGCCCCACTGTATGGGTTGATGTATTCAAGAATCCTTCTCCTATATTTCCGCTTAAAAATCCTGGCCTGATCTCTATGACAGCAGCTTTTATTGCTGGTATAATAGTTTCTCTTGCCACCAGGGAGCCGCAGGCAGAGGCAAGATTTGAGGAAGAAAAATTAAGAACCTATGTTGGCATAGGTGCAGAATAAGGAGGTAAATATGGCAGAGAAGATTGATGTATTGCTTGCTGAAAAACGAACATTCCCACCGTCAAAGGAATTCAGTGAAAAGGCCCATATAAAGAGCATGAGGCAGTATGAGGAAATGTATAAAAGGTCCGTGGAAGACCCCGAAGGCTTCTGGGCAGAGATGGCAGAGAAGAATATCACATGGTTTAAGAAATGGGATAAGGTACTGGATTATGACTTTCACAAACCCTATATCAAATGGTTTACAGGTGGAAAACTCAATGCCTCCTATAACTGCCTTGATAGGTTTATAAATACACCAACAAGGAACAAGGCTGCCCTTATCTGGGAGGCGGATGATGGCTCCTACAAGACCTATACATATCAGCAACTTTATTGCGAGGTAAATAGATTTGCCAATGTCCTTAAAAAACATGGTGTAAAAAAGGGTGACAGGGTAACCATATACCTTCCGATGATTCCTGAGCTTCCTGTAGCGATGCTTGCCTGTGCAAGGATAGGAGCTATACACAGCGTGGTATTCGGTGGATTCAGCGCACAGGCTTTAAGGGACAGGATTCAGGACTGCAAGGCAAAAATCCTGATTACAGCAGACAGAGGTGTAAGGGGTGGGAGATTGGTTCCGCTTAAGGCAAATGCTGATGAGGCACTTCAGGAATGTCCAACTGTAGAGAAGGTTATCGTGGTAAAGAGAACAGATGGGGTTGATATGGAGCCTGGCAGAGACCTCTGGTGGCATGAAGAGATAAATGCGCCTGATATTAAAAACTATTGCGAACCAGAGTGGATGGATGCAGAAGATCCACTCTTTATCCTCTATACCTCAGGTTCAACAGGAAAGCCAAAGGGTGTGCTTCACACAACAGGTGGATACATGGTTTATACAAACCTTACATTCAAATGGATATTTGATTATCATGATGAAGACATCCATTTCTGCACAGCAGACATAGGATGGGTTACAGGACATAGCTATATTGTATATGGTCCATTAAGCAGTGGTGCAACAAGCCTGATGTTTGAGGGGATACCCACATACCCTGACCCTGGAAGGTTCTGGCAGATATGCGACAAGCACAAGGTAACAATATTCTATACAGCTCCAACAGCTATAAGGGCATTGATGAGAGAAGGAGAGCAGTGGATCAATAAGCATGACCTGTCATCATTAAGGGTACTTGGAACAGTTGGTGAGCCCATAAATCCTGAGGCATGGATATGGTATCACACCCATGTTGGTAAGGGTAGACTTCCTATAGTTGATACCTGGTGGCAGACGGAGACAGGGGGAATCCTTATAACACCTCTTCCAGGAGCGATGACCTTAAAGCCTGGCTCAGCAAACAGGCCCTTCTTTGGAATTGTTCCAAAGGTCCTTAAGGAAGATGGCTCAGAGGCGGGCGTAAATGAAGGCGGTTATCTGGTTATTGAAAAACCATGGCCTGGAATACTCAGGGGCACCTATGGGGATCCTGAAAACAAAAGGATTAAAGAGGTCTATTTTTCCAGATTCCCTGGAAGGTATTTTACAGGTGATGGTGCAAGGGTCGATGAAGACGGCGATTACTGGCTCATGGGAAGGATTGATGATGTCATTAATGTATCAGGTCACAGGCTCGGGACTGCTGAGATAGAATCAGCCCTTGTAAGCCACGAGGCAGTAGCAGAGGCAGCAGTTGTTGGTTATCCCCATGAGATTAAGGGTGAAGGTATTTATTGCTATGTAACACTTAAAGAAGGTTATCAGCCCTCAGAAGATCTTAAGAAGATACTCATAGGGCATGTAAGAACAGTTATAGGTCCTATAGCCACACCTGATAAACTCCAGTTTGCACCGGGTCTTCCAAAGACAAGGAGTGGCAAGATCATGAGAAGGATCCTCAGGAAGATAGCCCGTGGAGACATAGAAGACCTCGGAGATACCTCTACACTGGCTGATCCATCAGTGGTGGACAACCTTGTAAAGGGAAGGCAATAGCAGTAGGGGCAGGGCTTAACCCTGCCCTTTAAGAAAACGCAAGTGAGTTAGTGAATTAGGGATTAGTGAAGTTAGTGAATTAGTGAGTTAGATAATCCTAATTCACTAATTCACTTGCATACTAACTCACTACTTTAGCTCACTTGCATACTAACTCACTACCTTAGCTCACCTGCATACTAATTCACTCCCTAAACTGCCATTTTTAGTGAGACAGAGCGACAGCTCTGAGGAAGGGTTGTTCTGTGTAGGGGCACGGCATGCCGTGCCCCTACTGTCGCACTATCGCACCGTCGCACTGTAGGTGTCGCACTATCGCACTATTGAATACTTTCATAATTTTTGCTATAGTATCAATAAAAAAAGGAGCATGAATGAATCATAAGAAGCTCACTATCCTGATCATAGGTCTTTTATCATTCTTTATCCTTACTGATAGCCTTCTACATGCCCAGAAGATAATAAAAATCAGGGGTTCTACAAAGGGAGTTGAAGGTGCAGGTGAAGGGCTTGTTGATATAGGGACTGCCTCAAGAAACCTCCATCCTGATGAATATGGAATGGCTGGTGCAATACTCATCGGTCATAACAGTGAGGCCATTGTAGAGGTCTCAAAAGACCCGGGAGCCATTGGTTATGTATCAATTGGCTCTGCAGAGAGGGTGAAGAGAAAACTCGGCAAGATTAAAAGGATAAAGATTGATGGCATAGATGCCTCAAGGGAAAATGTGAAGGATAAAACCTATCCCATAATAAGGCCTCTCAATCTGCTGACAAAGGGAAAACCTTCTGGAGATGTGCAGGGATTTATAGAATTTCTCTTCACACCCCAGGGTCAAAACATAGTTAAAAAACTTGATTATATTCCAATAAAATAGGAGAAGACCATGAAAGGACTTTCTGTCAGAGTAAAGATATTGCTTACCCTTATAGGCCTTTTGCTCCTTGCCACAACAGGTATCTTTATCTATCATGCCATTGAGATGGCTGAAGAACTTGAGAGGACATCCCTTGATAGACACAAGCTCTTTGTAACCTCTCAGGCATCAAGGGCCTTTAACCTTCTTATTACCGAAGATATTAATGTCTTAAAAACCCTCACCGATGAGATAAAATCAACAGAGGATATTCTATATGTAGTCTTTACTGATGCTGATGGAAAGGTCATAACCCATACCTTTGGAAGTGATGTCCCGCAGGAGCTTTTAGCAATAATAAGAGAAGGCAAACCAAAGGTAGAGGAATTCATTCTACAGGGTTTTGGAGAACATTATAATATAATCTCACCCGTAGGAGACTACGGCTTTCTGACTGCAGGCTTTAAGAAACCCTCAACCTTTGAACTCATAAAAAAGGAGATCGGGGACTTCCTCATCGTCTATGGTATAGCACTATCAATCGGAATAATCCTTTCATTCTTCATGTCATCAAGGATACTTAACCCTCTCAATGACCTAATGAAGGGTATAGAAAGATTTGGTAAGGGAGAGGCAGAAGAGATAAAGGTAAGGTCAATGGATGAGTTTGGCGAAATAGCAAGGGTATTCAATGAAACACAGCAAAGGTTAAAGGGACTAATTCTGACCGAGGCAGAGAGGCAGAAGATGCAGGAAAATATAGTAAACTTTCTCAATCTCCTGAGTGCTGCTTCAGAAGGAGACCTCAGTCAGAGGGCTGAGGTCACACCGGATATATTTGGCTCTCTTGGTGATGCCTTTAATCTAATGATTGAGGGTCTTACAGGACTTATAAATGATGTTAAGAACTCTGTTGAGGGAGTCTCTAAGGAGGCAACAAGGATACTAAATATACTTAAAGAAATGGAAAAGGGTGCAGAGACACAGATGGCTGAGGTGAAAAAGGCAACAGAGGCAACTGATGAGGCAGCCCATTCAGCCATGGCAATAAGTGAAAAAACAGCAGAAGCTCAACAGATAGCAACTATGGCAATCCAGGCAACTGAGAGGGGTTCAAAGACCGTACTTGAGGCTATTGATGGAATACAGCTCATAAGGGTTACCATACAGGCAATTAATAAGAGGATGAAATTCCTTTCTGAAAAACTCATGGAGATAGGAACGATCTCAGGCCTGATTACAGAGATAGCCAACAGGACAAACCTCCTTGCAATCAATGCCTCTATAGAGGCATCAAGGGCAGGTGAACAGGGCAAAGGATTTATTGTCATAGCAGAGGAGATCAGGGGACTTGCTGAGAGGGCAGCAAAATCCACAAAACAGATAGGTGATATAATTGGAGCAATCCAGACAGAGTCAGGAGAGGTCACAAGACATCTTGAAGAGGCTACTGGATTTGTTGAGAAGGAGACAAAGATTGCACAGGAGACAGGAAAGGTCTTTACAGAGATTGATGATATAATCAAAAAAATCAGCACCATAATTTCAGAGATACATGAGTCCTCAGAAGGTCAGAAAGGTCTGAGCTCCAGGGTAGTCCTCTCCATGGAAGAGGTCCAGAGGATCTCACTCCAAATGCTCAAGCTTGTCCATGACTTCAGGGATGTGGCAAGGACACTTTCCGGGACATCGGAAAGACTGATGGGCTCTGTCCAGAAATTCAGGGTAGAGTAAGGCAGATTAGCAGGCTGAGGAGGTAACAGACATGGAGAGAATCAATTATCCCCTTCTTACAGATATAGTAAAAAGGCATAAGGAAGAAATTGAAGAAATCCTGTCAAGGCATGACCTTGACATTGCCTTAAAGACAGCAAGGTTAAGACTCCTTGTAAGGCAGATTGCTGAAGAACTTTCAGGAAATACTGGATACGGATCAATTGATGAATTTTTTGAAGACTATGACAGAGGCTCATCGCCACTTATAAAGCTTGAAGGAGAAGGTGTCAGGTATGGTGAGGTGATTATCCTTAAGGATTGCCCGATGGTGACTGTATTTGACCTCTTTAAAAATGGAAATGGCTTTCCTGAATACTGGAAAAAGATGCCCGAAGAATATATGACTCACTTCAAAAATGAGGCAATCCTTCATCCCCTGTGTATTATTCATCAGAGGTTCAGGGATGAGCTTGCATCAAGGATTAAAAAGGGTAATTCCGTTGTTCACTCTATAGCAGTTGCCTGTAGATCTACAAGCTCAGGAAAGATTGTATATTCAGAATTTGGTCTTCAGATAGCAAACATGGAAAAAGAAGCCCTTGAGCTTATTATTAATGGCAGGGCCTGCGCCTTTGTGGTGAAATAATGAAACAATTCAATCTTCAGGGAACTGAGCTCACAGCACGCTTTAGCCCCCATATTGATGAGGTAAAAGACATAATCATTCGAAGGGGAGATATTACCCTTGCTGTCTCATCCCTGAGGAGATTTGCAAGAGGTTTTATAAGAAACTTCATTCAGGACCTCGTATCCACCATTGATATTGATGAACTTAATAATATAACTGAATCAGAAGATATTAAAGACAATATTTTCTTAAAAAGGCTTGATGGAAGACTCCTGAGATATGAATCTTCCAGAGGGGAATTGTTGATAAGCACAGTCTGTCCTTTTGCAAATTTCTTTGCTACTATTACTGAAGAGACCTTTCTTAATGAATATATAAAGGCATTTAAAAATGAAGGCATCATACATCCCTTCTGTATAGTACATCAGATAATTAGAGAAGAACTGCTGGCAAGGATAAGCAAAGGTCCCCTCTTCACACATCCTGTATTAATTGGAACACGGAATATGATTACAGGTGCCCTTGCTATTTCAAAAAATAACCTCTCACTTATCAATATATCAGAAGTGGACTTTAAAAAGATACTTAACGACTATGCCTGTGTTTTTTTAATACTTTAAGCCTGAACAGGCAGATATTTCCTCAAGACCTCAAGCATAGCCCTTTCTTCAAAGGGTTTAACAAGATAATCCCTAACCCCACTCTGAAGTGCCTTGAGTTTATGTTTTTCCGCACTCCTTGAGGTAAGGACAATAACAGGTATATCCTTCCATCTTTGTGAGGTCTTGAGTCTGTGAATCAGCTCATAACCATGCATCACCGGCATCTCAAGGTCAGTTATAACAAGGTCAACAGGATTTTCTTCAAGTATATTAATAGCCTCTGCTCCATTGGTAGCACTCAGAACCCTGAACTTCCTTGCCTCAAGGAAGAGCGTGAGATATTTCCTCACACTCAATGAATCATCCACCACAAGAATAGATTTCCTTGTCTCTTTCTTTTCTTCTTTAAACCCGAATTCAGCGGGTTTTACCTCAGTCTTAAATATACTCAAAGGATTAAGAACAAACCTCAATTTTCCATCTCCAGAGATTGTTGAACCTGAATAGATCGTAAGTCCTGAAAGAAATTTGTTCATCGGCTTTACGATGGTCTCTTCCTGACCCACTATATCATCCACCACAAGACCTGCCCTTCTATCAGTAAGATTACAGACAATAAGAGGTCTCCTTGATCCCCTGACTCCACCATTATGACCATATCCTAAAACATCCGAGAGCCTTTTTATCTCTATCTCCGAACCCCTGTGAAGGAATCTGTCTGGTGAATCTGTCATATCAATCTCTGTTACCTCCTCAACAAAATTCATGGGTATAACAAACTCTGCACTCTCTATTCTTACCACTACAACATTTGTTATTGCGAGGGAGCTCGGAACCTTTATTGTAAAGGTAGTTCCCATCCCCACCTCAGAATCCACCTCTATAGAACCATTAATCTGGGCTATAAGATTCCTTACCGCATCAAGTCCCATACCCCTTCCTGAACCCATGTCGGCTGAAGTGCTTGTGGTAAATCCTGGCATGAATATAAGGCTCAGGAGTTCCTGTTTTGATGGCTTGTGCTCAGGTTTCATAAGACCGAGTTTTACAGCCTCTTCAAATATCCTGTATGTGGTGATACCCCTTCCATTATCATGGACCTCTATAAAAACAAAAGGGCCTTCCCTTCTGGCATTTAGCATTATGACACCAGAGGATTTTTTACCCTTTTGTTTTCTTTCATCAGGCCTTTCAATACCATGAATAATCGCATTTCTCACAAGATGCATCAAGGGATCAAAAAGCCTCTCAAAGATAACCTTATCAATCTTTGTATCACCACCTGATATAAGAAGCTCCACTTCCTTTCCATATTGCTCTGCCATTTCCTTTACAGGTCTTGAGAATCTCTGGAAGAGCCTTCCTATCTCTATCATCCTCATCTCGGATATCTCTGTTCTCAAAAGCTTGATCAGGTTATCAATTGACTTAAGATCATCAGAAAAGGTATCAAAGAACTCTGAAAGACCTTTAAGTGCCTCGGCTATATCTGCTGTCATCTCCTGTAGTTTTCTTGAAAAAAGGTTCAGGTCATCGTATCTGTCAAATTCAAGCTCACCAAATTCTGCAAGGAGAGGATCCACATATTTGACGCTTCCAGGAAGTGAATAGGAATAACGGTCTGAAAAAGAGCTGACCTCCTTGAGAAGTTTTGCACCAGAGTCTGTTATCTCATCAGCTATATCAATTGTTTTTTTGATTCTCTGCAGGAGGTAATTTTTCTTTATTGTTATCTCACCTATAAGATTAAGGATATTTTCAATCTTAGCAATGTTTATCCTTATAAAATTTCCGGTAAAGAGTTCAATATCCTCTTTCCTTCTGCCAATGGTTATCCTCTTTTCCAGTACAGGTGAGGCAGGCTTTATCTCCTCAACAGACGGTTCAGCAACAACTGGCTGCGGAATTTCATCAACCTGTTTTATCTCTTGTTCTTTTGAAGGTTTGCTGACCTGTGCCTTTAAGCCCTCTTCTATAAATCTTATAACCTCTTCATCCGCTCCAGGGGTCTCCTTCTCTCCTGAAGCTACCTTCCTTATCTGTTCCTTAATTGTATCAAGACCATAAAGGAGCAATTTCTTTATAGTGTTATCTGCCTTTCTCTGACCATCCTTTAATTCCTCAAGGATATCCTCCATCTTGTGGGCAATCCTGCTTATGGCATTGAGTTTAACAAGTGCAGCAGCTCCTTTAAGTGTATGGGCAGACCTGAAAAGAGACTCTATAGATGAGGCATCTGTAATCTCCTCAAGATTGGATATCCCTTCTTCAAGGTTATGGATGTGTTCCTCAGCTTCCTGAAGAAAGAATTCAAGGAGTCCTGAGGTATCGTAAGACATCAGATATCCTCCCTGATCATATAGGTCTCAAAAAATTTATTGATGTCAATAATATCTTCCTCAGGTATCTCCCTTGAGCCAGTAAAACCTGGTAGCCCCTCCGAAAGAAACCCTATTTCTTCTTTCATTGCCTCCACCACTATAAGCATGTTAGGTTCTTCAGCTGATGCGTCAGTATTGTAAATCTTCGCAAGGTCAATAACAGGAACAACCGTTCCTCTTAATGGAATGGCACCCCTTATATAATCGGGTGCAAGAGGAAGAGGAAAGACCTCTTTAATCTCTACAACCTCTTTGAGGTTATCCAGCGGGAGATAATAGCTACGACCTCCCCTTCTGAAAAAACAATAGGAGGGCCTTTCAACTTCCTGTTCAGGAGAATCTTCTATCTTTCTTGCCTCATCCACCAAGATATCTTTTCACTGTAAGGAGAAGTTCAAGTGGTTCACAGGGCTTTGTAAGATACTCATCAGCACCCTGCTTTGTACCCCAGAGTTTGTCACTGGGCTGATCCTTTGAAGTAAGAAGTATCACAGGGATATTCTTCAGTTTTTCATCGCGCTTTATGTCTCTACAGAGCTGAAAACCATTCTTCTTCGGCATAACAACATCAAGAACAATAAGGTCAAAGGGTTCAGACCTTACCAGTCTTTCTGCCTCCTCTCCATCTGTTGCAATAACAAGTTCATGACCTGTCTGTGATAGGACAGATTTTATAAACTGTATATCCGTAGGACTGTCCTCCGCAATAAGAATCCTTGACATCTATACCTCCTTATTTTGTCTTTTTCTTAAGGATTCCTGCCCTTGTGAGCGTATATATAATTCGTTTCACCTCATTTTCCTCCATACCGCTCATTTTAATTATATCACTAAGCGTTCTTTTTCCGTCAATAAGAGAAAAGATCCTTAACTCATTATCATCAAGATTTATATCCTCCATAGCAACATCTGTCATCAATCTTATAAAGACCATGTCAGGGTCCTGGAACATCCTGGCAGCATACTTTCTCTCATCTACCCTCCTTGCTCCCTCAAGGATAAGATGAGAAGCTGGTATCCTCACCTTCACATCAGCAAGATGCCCCGGTATCTGCATCTTTTCAAAAAAGAAATTTCCGCTATCAAGTTCCATAGAAGAATAAACAGCCTCCCTTGTGCGATCCTCCAGTATCTTCATTATCTCATCCTCTGTGAGTATCTTCTCATCCACAAAGGCCCTGAGTATAGGAATCCCTGATTTCTTTGCAGTCCTGTATGCCCTGTAAAAGGCCTCTCTTGATACATTCATCTTTTTTTCTATAATCTCACCTGAAAGAAGGCTCTTGCCCTGCTTGCTCGTTGAGCCATAGTAGATATTCCCCTTATCAAAGTATATTTCTGCTGTCATGAGAGGTGAATAGAGAGATAGCTTTCCAGTAGCCTTTGTGGTGTCAAGGAGCTGTAAAAGGTCTGAAAGGCTGAAGTCACTGATATCTCCGCTGAGGATTATACTTGAGGTCTTTACAACACCTGAATGTTTGAGGATATCAGAAAGTGTCCTCTGTATTAGTACAGGTAATTCTTTGTAAAGATACCTGCTTAAAAGTCTGTCTATTGTCTCTTCAACAGCACTTTCTGTAAGCACCTCTGCCTCTTCAATCACCTCTGCAACACCTGCAAGCTCTTCCTGAGGGCTCAATATAGAATTTACCTTCTCAACGAGTTCTTCTGGTTGAAAGGGCTTTATAAAATAATCAACCACACCAAATTCTTCTGTAAACTTCTCACCAACAGCCTCTCCCTTGGCTGTAATGAGTATAATCGGCACATCTTTAAGTGATGGATTTTTTCTGGCAAGTTTACAGAACTGGTAGCCATTCATCTTTGGCATCACAAAATCTACAAGTATAAGGGATGGTGAGACCTTCTGGGCAATATCAAGGCCTTTCTCTCCATCCTCAGCAGTGTAGACATTATAGCCATTCTCCTTAAGTACAACCTCTGCAAGTTTTCTTACAGTTGCACTGTCATCAATAACAACTACATTGCCTCTTGGCATGGTTTATTTCTTCCTCAGGATATCCATTGCCTTCATAAGGCTGATCTTCATCCTTGTAAAGGCATCTGCAAGGGTCTTTATCTCATTACCTGCCTTCACTTCAAAGTCCTTTGCAAAATTACCCCTGCTTATCTCATCAGCAGTCTGAACAAGCTCCTCAATAGGTTTTATAATGCTTGCCTTAATTAACCTGTCAATTACAAAGATAATAAACAGGAAGAATAAACTGTAAACAATTGAAAATATCAGCAGTGCCCTTTTAGCATTCTGGATCGGAACATTTGCAGGGACATATACTGTATTTGCACCTATTATCTCTCCCACCTTCCAGTTGTATCCAGATGTGGTGCCATATCTCTTTTTCTGTTCCTCTGTAACTGTCGCAGGATCTCCATGGCACCTGAGGCAATGGCTATCAACCACGATAGGTGTCATGATAACATATGAGCTTCCCTGCTGCGTATCTATAAAACCACGCCATTGATCTGAGAACCTGCCGCTTCTGAACTCATTAATCTTTTCGGTCTCAAACCGATTCGCCTTATTAACAGGGTTAAGCGGATTTATGCATGCGAATTTAAATGAATACTGCCTGTCGGATTCTGTAATTATATCTGATATCTCCCTGATAACATAAAAACCTGATGTTAGTTCAACAGGTTCTTTATCTGAAAGTTCCTCAAGCACAGGTCTCATTGTTCCACCTACATATTCCTTTATGGCATCCATAGCCCTGAGCATCATCTGTGCCCTTTCAATACTCTCCCTTTCAGCATTCTTTAAAAGAACCTGATAACTTATAGCAATTATAAATGGAAGTGAAACAAAGTAGACTATAACCATTATCAGTGTAAAACTCTTTCTTAATCTTAGATTCCTGAACATATTCTCCTCTCCTTAGATTTTGTATTTTGAACTGAACCTTCCCTGTTCAGAAGCTGGTAATTCTTTAGTGAGGGAATCTACAAGCATTAGATAATCTCCTTGAGTCATGGGATTGCCTCTTGTATATGCAATCTTTGAGAACAGATCATCAATTATGAGTTTACCAATAGGACCTATGAGCTCAATAAACTCTGCCTCTAACCTCTGCACATCTTGAGGGGATACTGTAACACCGGTGCTTGCTTTTAATGCCTCTGCTGAGAGTAAACCAAGGGCCTCTATCAGTTTCTCTGTGCAACCCCCCTCAACTCTATGGGGTGCTGTTACACCTTTAAGGAAAAAATATTCAACAGGAACTGCGTTCTTCAATCTTGAAAAACACTCCTCATTCTTTAAAGTTCCAAGGGTTACATATACAACCTCACCCCTGTCTATGTAAACCTTCAGGAGATGGGGCTCATCCTTGAGTTTAACTGATAAAACACCACTGTCTGCCTTTGTAACATGGAGTTTTATTATCTCTGCAAGCCCCATCCTCAGCAGCCCCTGAGACTCCTTATGTAAGTTCCAATCTTCTTACCATTTTTTATGATATACCGAACAGAGATCTTTTCTCCTATCTCAATCTTAAGTCTTTCAATTCTTGAAAACACAGCATCATCCTCAAAAAATATGGTTGTCTCTACGCCCTGTTTATCCTGAATAACTATGGTTTTTTTTGCCTTATCCAAACTCACCAGTTTGCCTTTGATAAGCTCGGTATCCTCTGAGCTGGCCACCGTGGTGATGGTAAAAACAAAGGCTATCAGAATAATTAAAATCGATGCCAAGTTAACTTTTTTCATAGCCCATCCTCCCTTTCTTCTTTAAGCCCTTAAGCAAAGGCTAAATTCATTATACCACAAAATATTTAACCAGAGATTTGCTAATGCTTTTTTATAATATTAAACCCCTCAACCGCGGGCTTAAGAAGTGCAGCGCAACCTTCGGGCGATAGGGTTTTCAAGTTATAATGCAATTACCTCAATCAACCGCAATTTGCCGACAGAATCTAATAACCCCTTTGATAAAACTGGCAGGCTGCCGAAATTTTGGGGTTCAGGGGGTGAAGCTTGTCTTCAGTTCGTGCTCTAAAGGCAATACTAAACCCCAGAAAATCGTTAGATTTTCTGGGGACCCCGCTTGCGACACCTTAATAGAGCAGTAGAGCAGCAGCGCAGCAGTCAAATAATAATTTAAAAAAATTCGTTAATAAAAACTACTTCTCTGCTGCTCTATTAATAAAACTACTGCTCTACTGCACTGCTGCTATATCAATAAAAACCGCTGGTCTACTGCACTACTGCTCTGCTGGTCTAAGAAGGCTTTGAGGCATACCCCGCCATTGAAAATGCATTTCTATTGGCAAAATAGGGGATCAGTCAAAATCTTGACATTTTATATAAATAGTTTTAGCATTGTATAAAATAAACCTTTGAGGAGGTTAAGATGAAGGTATCAATCAGAAAAGGCTTTACCCTTGTAGAACTTGCCATTGTCCTCGTAATTATCGGGATACTTTTACTCATAATCCTTAAAGGAGCCTCCTTAATCGAAAATGCAAAGATAAAAAGGCTCGGCACCCTTACAAGAGAGATCACAGCAGCCTTTTACACCTACTATGACAGGTATAGTAACAGATTCCCTGGTGATGACAATACAGTTTCCAGTCGATGGACAGGTTCTGTTGATGGAAAGGCTAATGGTCTCCTTGATGGAAGTTTTGTATTCAATTGTAGTGGAGGTGAGGTTGTAAATCAGGAGTCCTGCAATGCCTAGAGTCATCTGAGACTTGCTGGCATAATTACAGGCTCTGGAAGGATAAACCCTGCACATCCCTATGGTGGCTCGGTAAGTGTTGCCTATGGAACTGTGAATGGAATCTCTGCGAACTGGATAGCCTTTAATAGTGTTCCAAGGGATGTGGCAAGGACAATAGATATCCAGAATGATGATGGAATATATAATACGGGTACCATACAGGCAGATGGGGATTATAATCCCATGATTTCTCTTGTTACCTTATATTCAAAATTATGATAACGACACACTTCTCTTTTTAACATGAAGCCCGGTGCTTGAATAATTAATTTCAGATTGACTTAAGAGGATCAACCAAGGAAGTAAAATGGCCCTATTTATTGAAGCATTGATTAAAAAAGAGCAGTCCGATATAGAAAAGATTCGCAAAGAGGCAATGCAGAGAGCGAAAGAGATAGCCCTTTTGCTAAAGGAAAGATATGGAGTAAGAAAGATAATCCTTTTTGGTTCCCTGGTTAAAAAGGCCTATCTCCATAAAAGGACGGATATTGACTTGCTGGTAGAAGGACTTCCCGAGGAGCTTTTTTTGAAAGCTGGTGCTGAGGCTATGAAACTGGCATCACCTTATGATGTGGACATAATACCCCTCGAAAGGGCATCAAAATTCATAATAGAAAAGGCCTTAGAGGAAGGAATCGAATTATGAAATTCAACATCCTAAAAGCAGAAATTGACAATGAGATAAAAAAACTTGAAAGCTTAACTGATGAGGCAAAGGGACTTTATAACAAAAAGGCATCAAATATAAATATCAGAGCTGGAGGCTCTATACTTCATGATTTTTATACAGGTGTGGAAAATATCTTCCATATTATAGCTTCAAATATAGATGAAAGGATACCTGCAGGAATGAGCTGGCATGTAGAATTACTAAACCAGATGACTCTTGATATAGAAGAAGTGCGTTCAGCAGTGATCTCAAGAGAAACCGCGAGGAGTCTTGAAGAATATCTTCGCTTCAGGTATCTCTTTAGAAAGAGATACGGATTTGATCTCGATTGGATGAGCATTAAGAAACTTTATAAAAAGGATGCCTGAGGTTCTTGAAAGATTTAAAGAAGATATTAAAAATTTTTTTTGAAACATACTGAATCCAGAGAAGGCAGTTCATCCACCTACGAGGTGCTGGTGTGAGGCATCTGGGCAAATGACAGTAATTACATTATATTCAAAATTATGATAAACTAAAGTATGCTAAGCACCTATAAGATAGAGACCTTTGAGGACATCCTCAAGGCACTAAGGGAGAGACCTGAATGGCTTGAAGAACTCAGGAGACTTATCCTTACAGAGGAACTCCTTGCCCTTCCGCAGAAATTTGAAAATTTCAGAAAAGAAGAGTTCCAGCCTTTAAAGGAAAAGGTTGACAGAATTGAACAGGATGTGGGTGTGCTTAAACAAGATGTGACTGTGCTTAAACAGGATGTGGCTGTGCTTAAGCAGGATGTGGCTGTGCTTAAGCAGGATGTGGCTGTGCTTAAACAGGATGTGGGTATTTTAAAGATTGATGTGGCTGAACTGAAAGGTGAGAGTTTTGAAAGAAGGGTCAGGGAAAGGGCACCAGCTTATTTTGGCAGGTTTATAAGAAGATGTAAGGTAATCTCCTCTGAAGAACTTGCAGATATCCTTGATGATGCCATGGAGAGGGGTATCATCCAAGAAGAAGAAAGGGATGATGCCCTTAATATTGATGTGGTTGTCACAGGTGTGCTTAAACAGGACAGAGAAAAAAGGATAGTCCTTGTAACAGAGGTCTCAATAAAGGCAGACAGGGTTGATGTGGAGAGGGCATCTGAGAGGGCAAGGGTTATTGAAAGGGCAATGAACCTTCCTGCTATTGCCATTGTAATAGGAAAGGAATCTACAGAAGGAGCCCAGCAAAGGGCAAAGGAGCTTGATGTGCTCCTATGTTGAAATTTGTCAAAATATGACAAAATTTGTTATAAATGACAAGCTCAAAAAATAAAACCCCTTGATAACAAAGAAGTTCTAAGCTCTTTGTTTGAGGTATAATTTTTGCTATAATTATCACACTTCCTGCATTAGGGGTAATGTCAAAAATTTCATGAAAAAGGGAAGGATTTATGGAAACAGTAGGGGATAGGGTTCTATTAGCGACAGAGGGCAAAGATGACAAGGCACAAGTAGTGAATGCAGAGGACATTAGGGTGAACAGGGCTTAGATATTTTGAATAATAGATTATAGCATTAGGCAGTTTTGATCTTTGACAATCTGGGTATAGGCATCAGGCAGCAAG